>NZ_JAWOQO010000018.1:0-89562 GCF_033337345.1 Vibrio sp. YT-18
TGGGTGTTTTTTATTCTAAAAGGCGAGTTTTCACTACTATTCTACCTCCATACACCCTGTAATCGCCCTGAATAAGGAAAAAAGATGAGCTCAATGAGAAGCTACAAAGGTATAAAGCCTGAACTTGGTGAGCGTGTTTACGTTGACCCAACCTCTGTTTTAGTCGGTGATATCCGAATTGGCGATGATTCTAGCATTTGGCCACTGGTAGCAGCGCGAGGTGATGTAAACCACATTCACATTGGTGATCGAACGAATATTCAAGATGGCAGTGTTTTGCATGTCACCCATAAGAACGCCGAAAACCCAAACGGCTACCCATTGATTATTGGTAATGACGTTACGATTGGCCACAAAGTGATGCTGCACGGTTGTGAGATCCACGATCGTGTTTTGGTTGGTATGGGAGCTATTGTTTTAGATGCTGTTGTAATTGAGTCAGAGGTGATGATCGGAGCAGGCAGTTTAGTGCCACCTGGGAAAGTATTAGAAAGTGGCTACTTATATGTTGGAAGCCCAGTAAAACAAGCTCGCCCTCTATCAGAAAAAGAACGAGCTTTCTTGCAAAAGTCTGCCAATAACTATGTGCAGAACAAAAACGACTACTTAAATGAAGTAAAAGACTTGAACTAAAACCCTGTTAACCGATGATGATATGGCCTTCTTCGTTGAAGGCTTCATCTTCTATTAGCTCTTCAGCCATTTCTTCTAGGTCGAATCTGTAATCAGTAAACACTTTAATTGCCGCTTGCTCAGTTTCAATCAGTGAACCACTGAGCTTTTCTAACTTTTGTTTCGTCACAAAGCACTCTATTAGTGCGCCTGATTGTTGCGCCGAAAAGTTTACCGATTGTGATACTTCATCCCATGATTGAATATCTGGGAATAAGATGGATTGATTCATCGCTTATTGACCTTCAAGATTCTTTCTTAGTTCTCTGAGAACTTGTTTAGCACCAGGACGTAAGCCACGCCAAAGCATAAAGCTTTCCGCAGCCTGCCCAACTAACATTCCAAGACCGTCATACGCATGAGCGGCACCATTCTCTTTTGCCCATAAGTTAAAGCTCGTCACCCCTTTGCCATAAATCATGTCATAGCTTGTACTGTTAGCGGCAAAGATGGAGGATGAAATAGTCGGCAGTTCACCACTTAGAGAAGCGGATGTGGAGTTAATGATGACATCATACTCTTCATCAATACTTGCCATCTCTTTGGCGCGGATAGGACCGTGAGAGACAAACAGCTCTGCAAGCTCCTGTGCTTTACTAAAGGTACGGTTGGTAATGGTTAAAGAGGTCGGCTTTTGATCGAGTAGTGGCTTAATAACACCACGAGCTGCACCACCAGCGCCAATAATTAGGATTCGCGCGCCTTCCAATACAACCTGATGCTGAAGCAGATCTTGCACTAAACCTGCACCATCAGTGTTGTCACCGATGATTTCACCATCGTCTAACTTCTTGAGGGTATTTACCGCGCCTGCTAACTGAGCCCGTTCTGTCAATCGACTAGCAAATTGATAAGCATCTTCTTTAAATGGCATAGTGATGTTGCACCCCTTGCCACCTTCAGCAAAAAACACCTTCGCCGCGTCAATAAAACCATCAACAGGTGCACTTTCTGCGGTATACACCAAAGATTGATTAGTTTGACGAGCAAACAAGGTGTGAATGAATGGCGACTTACTGTGTCCGATAGGATTACCAAACACGGCATAGCGATCGATTTGCTGGGTCATTTCCTTACCTTTGTTCCTTACTTAGATATAGAGAAAACAGGGCCACCTGATTACAGATGACCCTATCACTATCTATCTATATAGAAAAGGAGATTCCGTGCTTACCACTCTCGGGGCGTTAGGTATCGCTCGTAAAGTTCAGCTTCTGGCGATCCCGCTTCTGGCTCGTAGCAGTACTCCCAGCGAGCGAGCGGCGGCATTGACATCAGAATCGACTCAGTACGCCCACCACTTTGTAAACCAAATAAGGTGCCACGGTCATACACTAAGTTGAACTCTACGTAACGGCCGCGACGATATAGTTGGAATTCACGCTCACGCTCACCATACTTGATCTCTTTACGACGAGAAACGATCGGCAAGTAAGCCTGGCAATAGCCTTCACCCACTGCTTTGATGTAAGCAAAACACTTATCAAATTCCCACTGGTTTAGATCATCAAAGAACAAACCGCCAACACCGCGAGTTTCATTACGATGTGGTAGGAAGAAGTATTTGTCACACCATGCTTTATGCTCTTGGTAAACATCGTCACCAAATGGTGCACAAAGCTGTTTTGCAGTGTCGTGCCATGATTGGCAATCTTCTTCAAATGGGTAGAACGGTGTTAGGTCAAAACCACCACCAAACCACCAAATTGGGTCTTCGCCATCTTTTTCTGCAATAAAGAAGCGGACATTGGCGTGTGAAGTCGGTACGTAAGGGTTTTTAGGGTGAATAACCAAAGAAACACCCATCGCTTCAAAACGACGACCCGCTAGCTCTGGGCGATGCGCTGTCGCAGATGCTGGCATTTCTTTCCCTTCCACATGCGAGAAGTTCACGCCTCCCTGCTCGAAAACAAGGCCATCACGCAAAACACGTGAGCGACCACCGCCACCCAGACGCTCTCCTTTTTCACGTTGCCATGCATCTTCGACAAAGACGGCCTTTCCATCTTCTTGTTCTAACTGCTGACAAATGGAGTCCTGAAGTGACATCAAGAACTGCTTTACGGCGTGCTTATCGATCGCTGACATACGTTATTACCTATTACGTGAAACCTAATGATGGCTGGCTAGCAGGGTTAACCCTGTCTTAATATTTGTGAAGTTTTGGCGTCACGAATCTCGCTGGGTTTATCACGACCGCTGGTCTCGCCACGAAGAATGGCGACCAGCTTATCACCCAACTGCTCTTCGACTTCTTCCGTGGTCATACACGGTGGTAAGCCGGAAAGATTCGCGCTGGTAGAGGTTAACGGCTTTCCGAATGCATTACACATTTTTTGCACCAAAGGATGATCAGTCACACGAACCGCAATTGAATCAAACTGCCCTGAAACCCAGTTGGATACTTTATCGCTCGCTGGCATGATCCAGGTGTATGGGCCTGGCCAAGTGGCATGAACAGTCTGTAATTGTTCTTCAGTCAACTGAGATTCATCAATATAAGGCAAGAGCTGATCATAACTTGCCGCGATGAGAATCAGCCCTTTTTCTACCGGACGCTGCTTGAGCTCTAATAGCTTTTGAATTGCTTCTGGGTTATCTGGATCACATCCGACACCAAAAACCCCTTCTGTTGGATAGGCAATCACTTCGCCTTGCTTGAGTGCGTTGAGCACTTGTTCAAAGTTATCCACCGATTACTTCCTATTTGTTTGACTGTGTTGTTTTCACTAAGTGTACAAATATTCATTCTCAGACACTAAAGCAATTTTTTTATAAAATGTATCAATAGCGCCAACAACAAGACGCAAACGTTTGCTTGAGATAAAAATCCCCGTATAATGCGCACAAATTTATAGCTCACCTAATTTTTGCAGCTTAAAGGAGTTTGAGATGAAAGTCGGTATCATCATGGGTTCTAAATCCGATTGGCCAACCATGAAACTAGCAGCGGACATGCTAGACCAATTTGGCGTGCCTTACGAAACAAAAGTCGTGTCAGCACACCGAACTCCTCAATTACTGGCTGACTACGCTAGTGGCGCAAAAGAACGCGGCATCAAAGTTATCATCGCAGGCGCAGGTGGTGCAGCCCACCTACCAGGTATGGCGGCGGCGTTTACTAGTTTGCCAGTGCTTGGGGTTCCCGTTCAGTCTCGTGCACTGAAAGGTATGGATTCACTGCTTTCTATTGTACAGATGCCAAAGGGAATTGCGGTTGGTACATTGGCGATTGGCGAAGCGGGCGCAGCAAACGCCGGTATCCTAGCAGCGCAAATCCTAGGCACTCATGATGAAAACATCATGGCGAAGGTAGAAGCATTCCGTAATGAGCAAACGGAAACAGTTCTCGCAAATCCAAACCCTGCAGAGGATTAATCAGATGCATGTACTGGTTCTTGGTGCGGGTCAGTTGGCTCGTATGATGTCTCTGGCTGGTGCGCCACTGAATATTCAAATTTCAGCTTACGATATCAGCAGCGGTGATGTCGTTCACCCTTTAACTCAACAGGTACTTGGCCATGGCTTGGAAAATGCGATTACGCAAGTTGATGTGATTACTGCCGAGTTCGAGCATATTCCACATGACGTGCTCAAGGTTTGCGAAGCGAGCGGCAAGTTTCTACCAAGTACGCAAGCCATCAAAGCAGGTGGTGATCGCCGTATTGAAAAAGCACTGCTTGATGATGCTGGCGTGCGCAACGCGAAATACTACGTCATTGAAACTCGTGAAGACTTTGACCGCGCAATTGAACACGTTGGTATGCCAATGGTTCTGAAAAGTGCATTAGGTGGTTACGATGGTAAAGGCCAATGGCGCTTAAAAGAAGCTTCTCAAGTCGACGACATTTGGACTGAGATGGCAGAGTGCATCGCGGCAACACCAACTCAAGCGATTGTTGCTGAAGAGTTTGTTCCTTTTAACCGCGAAGTATCACTGGTTGGTGCTCGAAGCAAAGATGGCAGTGTGGAAGTGTATCCTCTGGCAGAGAACGTCCACACCAACGGTGTATTGAGTCTTTCTACTGCGATTGATGCGCCAGGGTTACAGGAACAAGCAAAGCAAATGTTCACGGCAGTCGCAGATAGCCTAGATTACGTTGGCGTATTAGCGCTTGAGTTCTTTGATGTCGATGGGGCACTTTTAGTGAATGAGATTGCTCCACGCGTGCACAACTCTGGTCACTGGACACAGCAAGGTGCAGAAACGTGTCAGTTTGAAAACCATCTGCGCGCAGTGTGCGGCTTACCATTAGGCAGTACGAAATTGGTTCGTGAAACCTCAATGATTAATATTCTTGGTGAAGACACACTACCAGAAGCATTGTTATTAATGGATGGTTGCCACATTCATTGGTATGGCAAAGAGAAACGTGCAGGTCGCAAGATGGGACACATCAACGTGTGTGGCGACTACCCAGGAGAATTGCACCGTAGGTTGTGCGCTCTGGCAGACATCTTAGACCCAATAGCTTTCCCAGCCGTGCAAGCGTTCGCTAAACAGCCTCAACACTAACGTTTGGCAGCAAAAAATAAAAAAAGGGTCGCACGATGCGACCCTTTTTAATTCCTTTGATGTATTTACCCTTGTTGGGTGTGCTGGCACTTACGGTTGGCACATTGCAATTTCACACCACTGGCGAGTTTCTTCTCCACCAACAAAGTAAAACCACATTCTTCGCATCGCCCCTTGACCGGAGCAAGGTTCACAGCAAATTTGCATTTAGGGTAGTTATCACACGCGTAGAATGTTTTGCCAAATCGGGTTTTACGCTCAACCAAATGTCCTTTGCCACATTCAGGGCAAGCGTGTTGCTCTTGTGACTGCGCCTCTGGCTCTGGTTGATTAATCGACTCAATATGATGACAAGCCGGGTAATGGCTACAACCAACGAACATACCGTAGCGCCCTTGGCGGAGAACCAACTCATTGCCACACTCAGGACAAGGCACACCCAACTCTTTCACGATGTGACCATCATTGCTGTGTAGCGGTTTAATGTAATCACAGCTTGGGTAATGGTTACAGCCGAGAAATGGGCCATGTTTTCCGTGCTTGAGAGTCAGCTCACCACCACATTTTGGACACGGCTCGTGCTCCAAAGCGTGTTCATGGGCAGAGAAAAGGGTGTTGTCGATTTTACTACTCATACTTACCGTTTCGTGAAAAACACACAAAAAGACAAGCTCGCGTTTATTCTGGCTAAACTCGAACTTGCCCAGATGGTTAGTGAAGAATCCCTTGTTCCTTGGTGTACAACAGCTCTTCCATTAGCGTGTAAGCGTTTTCGTTGCCAGGCACATTAAACAGCACCATCAGAATGATCCATTTGAGGTCTTCAAGCTCAAACTCACTCGTTTCTAATCCCATCACTCGGTCAATCACCATTTCGCGAGTTTCTGTGGTTAACACATTGATTTGCTCGAGAAACAATAGAAATCCTCGGCATTCCAAATCTAAACGCTGCATCTCTTTCGCTGTGTAGATACGAGTTGATGACGAAGCCATGCAAGTCGAGATTGCAGAAGAGGTGTCACTTTGCTGCAATGCGGCAAGCTCTTCTAACCAGACAAGGGCTTTGTAGATATCTTTTTGTTGGAAGCCTGCACGGAGCAATTCTTCTTCCAACTCGTCTTGTTCGACCTGTAACTCTGCATCGCTATGGATGTAGGTTTCGAATAGATACATCAGTATATCCATCATCATAGCTAGCCCCTCCCCTTTCGAATATAGCCACCTGAAACCGCAACGACATGCCCAGAGAGTTCTAACTCTAAGAGCTGCATCATGACTTCTTGGACAGGTATATTGGTCCTGTTTGCAAGAATATCAACCGGTGTAGCTTCACTTCCTACGTTAGCTAACAGCTGAGGAAATGGCAATTCTTCTTCATCATTTAACGTAGAAAATAAATCGGTACTCTGATTAATAGACCAATCAAGCAAGGACTGTATTTCATCTAAGACATCTTTCGTCTTTTCTACGAGGCAAGCACCATGACGTATCAACTGGTTTCCACCGCAGGCATTGGGGGCATTGATTGACGCTGGCAGCGCAAATACTTCTCGACCTTGCTCAAGCGCGTAACGAGCTGTAATTAACGAGCCGCTCTTTTTCGCCGCCTCGACGACCAGTACACCAAGCGATAATCCACTAATAATACGATTACGACGCGGGAAGTTTTCTGGGCGCGGCTTGGCATTAGGCCGAAACTCAGACACCAAAGCCCCGTGTTCAATAACACGTTGCGCTAAACTACGATGACGTGCTGGATAAATATTTGCTAAACCAGATCCTAGCACCGCAATCGTCTTACCACCCGCTTGCAACGCACCATCATGCGCATGACCATCAATGCCTAAAGCGAGACCACTGGTGACAATAAAATCGTGCTGAACAAACTCTGCAGCAAACTGACGTGCATGCTGTAATCCATCAATACTCGCATTTCGACTGCCAACCATCGCGATTTGTGGCTGAGAGAGACAAGTAGGGTTTCCTTGAACAAAAAGTAGAGGTGGCGGTGCAACGATTTGTTTGAGTTGAGGTGGATAACACGGGTCAGTCAGTGTCAGGATATGATGATTTGTAGAAGCCTCAAGCCAGCTTAAACAAGCATCGACTTCTTTATCTGTTGAAGCCCAAGCTTGAATTTGCTTAGTTGTTAACCCAAGTTGTTGTAGCTGTTCAGGAGAGAAGTTTACGATGTTACGTGGCGTGTCTCTTGCCAGTAGCTTATTCATTTTGACGCCGCCAATGCCTGGTAAACAACTCAGTTTTAACCAGGCAGCGAGATCATCGTTATTTCGTCGATTCATCGATGGTTAATTCGTCCGCCAACGGTGACACCACCGAAATATCTTGGTTAATGGGTTTCGTACTGTTAGTGATCAGTGCCAAGCTAAAGTACTCATAAGGGCGAATGACCAGCAACTCACCAACTTTGCTTTGAGGCAAAGTAATTTTCTTATCAAGCACGCCAAACTCTTTCTTGAACTCATCGCCATCTTTGTAAACTGGGTGCGCGTCTTCTTTTAAATCAAACACACTGCCTTGCTTGAGATTATCTGACGTGCCTTTATCAATCACCACGACTTGGTTAGTTGAACTAAAGCGAATACCTTCGATATTACCTAGCAACTTTGCAGAACTGCCTTGTGGCGACGGCAGCGGATAGAACGTAGTCGTGAAGTCAGTATTCTCAACCGATTGATTTGGCAACGCGATATCGTTACGTAGGATTTCTTGCATTTGCGATGTAAGCTTCAAACCTGAATAATCACTCGAAGCTTCAACGAGCTCGCCTTTGGCAATCAAACGCAGCGCGGTAATCTCTTCGGACACATCGTCACGCGAAAAGGTAGCTACTGGTCGGTAAATAGCCCAACCTGTCGCGGTCTGATTGCCATTGATATACAGCACATCTTCTGTAGTCAGATACTTACTGCCTTTGCTGCTACCCATCACTTTTGCAGCATTGTTCAACGAATCTTTATCTAGCAACCGATCCGATTTGAGGTAAGGCATCACCAAACCTTCCGCGACCGTTGGTACGGCTTTCTTTTCTGTGATGCGAGCTTTCGGGCTCAGCTTCTTAACCGGTTTTAGGCTCAACACGGGCTGACCGTTAATCCATACCAAAGACAGCTTGTCTCCGGGATAAATTAAATGAGGGTTATCGATTTCCGGGTTTACTTGCCATAAACGAGGCCACAACCACGGGCTATCCAAGTACATGGCCGAAATATCCCATAGCGTATCGCCCTTCACAACTACATATGTTTGTGGCGCATCATCTTTAACAGTCAGTGGGTTCGCATCCACATTTGCTACAGCGTTGAAAGAGAAAAGTAACGGCAACGTAACACTGGCAACGTTGCGGAAAATTCGATTCATGACCCTCGTCCTTGGTCTATTAAGCAGGAACCAGAATGGAAATTGGTGCAAGGATGCTGTCATTTAGGCTATAAAATGTCTAGAATTGAGCCAACAAGGTTTGTGCTGTTTCGGCACAGTTCAATATTTCGAGTGAATATGTCTGTATTACAAGTATTAACATTCCCGGATGATCGCCTGCGCACAGTCGCAAAGCCTGTTGAAGCGGTGACACCTGAGATTCAAAAAATCGTCGATGACATGATTGAAACCATGTACGACGAAGAAGGTATTGGCCTTGCTGCAACGCAGGTTGATATTCACAAACGTATCGTAGTGATTGATATTTCAGAAACTCGCGATGAGCCGATGGTGCTAATCAACCCTGAGATTCTGGAAAAGCGTGGCGAAGATGGCATCGAAGAAGGCTGTCTGTCGGTACCAGGTGCGCGCGCACTTGTGCCTCGCGCTGCAGAAGTTACCGTTAAAGCACTGGATCGTGATGGCAAAGAGTTCACCTTTGAAGCCGACGACCTGCTAGCGATTTGTGTTCAACACGAGCTTGATCACCTACAAGGTAAGCTGTTCGTGGATTACCTATCGCCACTGAAACGCAAACGCATTCAGGACAAGCTAGCGAAAATCAAACGCTTTAACGAGAAGCAGCAAAACGCTTAATCTCGAACCATACCAATTAGAAGGAAGTCTACCTTGAGTCAGTCTTTACGAATTGTCTTTGCAGGTACTCCGGATTTCGCCGCCCGTCACTTGGCGGCGTTGTTGTCTTCGGAGCATGAAGTCATCGCGGTTTACACAAACCCAGATCGTCCAGCGGGTCGTGGCAAAAAATTGGCTGCGCCACCGGTAAAACAACTGGCGCTAGAACACAACATCCCGGTTTACCAACCTGAAAGCTTTAAGTCCGACGAAGCGAAACAAGAACTTGCCGATCTGAACGCCGATCTCATGGTTGTCGTGGCGTACGGTATGCTGCTGCCACAAGCGGTTCTTGATACCCCTAAACTGGGTTGTATCAACGTACATGGTTCTATCCTACCTCGTTGGCGTGGTGCGGCTCCAATCCAACGCTCTATTTGGGCGGGCGATGCAGAAACTGGCGTGACCATCATGCAGATGGACATCGGTCTCGACACTGGTGATATGCTGAAGATTGCAACTCTGCCAATCGAAGCGACAGATACCAGCGCTTCAATGTACGAAAAATTGGCTGAGCTTGGTCCAGAAGCCCTGATTGACTGCCTAGTAGACATTGCTGCGGGTAAAGCAGTGCCAGTGAAGCAAGACGATGAGCTAGCGAACTATGCGAAAAAGCTCAGCAAAGAAGAAGCACGCATCAACTGGAACGACGATGCGGCGCACATTGAGCGCTGCGTTCGTGCATTTAACCCATGGCCAATGAGCCACTTTGAGGCGGCAGAAAACAGCATCAAAGTATGGCAAAGCCGTGTGGCAGAGCAAACCAGTGACAAGCCAGCCGGCACCATCGTACAAGCAGATAAAACCGGTATTTATGTTGCGACAGGCAACGGCGTACTGGTGCTAGAGCAACTGCAAGTTCCTGGCAAAAAAGCCATGTCAGTTCAGGATATTCTGAACTCGCGTGCGGCTTGGTTTGAAGTCGGCACTCTGCTGGTTTAAGCCATACTAGGGGTTATTATCCCCAATTATACGAACTTTTAGAGGGCAGAGATGCCCTCCTTTACTTTAAGGTACTCATCATGAATGTTCGCGCTGCGGCTGCTAACGTCCTGTATCTTGTCGTCGACAAGGGCCACTCACTTTCAAGCGCTCTTCCAGCGGCTCAACAAACGGTACGACCTCGTGACCACGCTCTGTTACAAGAGATCTGTTACGGTGCGCTACGTTACCTCCCTCGCCTAGAAATGATCGCAAACCAGTTGATGGATAAGCCGCTCAAAGGCAAACAACGTGTATTCCATCACCTAATTCTGGTTGGTATTTACCAACTGAGCTTCATGCGTATTCCTGCGCACGCAGCAGTCGGTGAAACGGTTGAAGGCACTAAAGAGCTGAAAGGTCCTCGTCTGCGTGGTTTGATTAACGCGGTATTGCGTAACTACCAGCGCAACCAAGAAGAACTCGACCAAATGGTCGTCAGCAACAACGCTGGCAAGTACGGTCACCCAAGCTGGTTACTAAAACTGCTGCAAGAGGCCTACCCACAGCAATGGGAAAGCATTGTTGATGCGAACAACCAAAAAGCACCAATGTGGCTGCGTGTGAACCATCAACACCACACTCGTGATGAATACCTTGCGCTGCTCAAAAATGAAAACATTGATAGCACGCCACACACAGAAGCAATGGACGCCATAAAATTGGCCGCACCATGTGATGTGATGAAGCTACCTGGTTTTGAAAAAGGTTGGGTTTCGGTCCAAGATGCGGCGGCGCAGCTCTCGATCAACTACCTAAAACCACAAGACGGCGAACTGATTTTAGATTGCTGTGCTGCGCCAGGTGGCAAGACTGCGCATATTCTAGAGCGCACGTCGGGCAGTGAAGTGGTCGCGATTGACTGCGACGACACACGCCTGAAACGTGTGCATGAAAACCTGAAGCGTCTCAACCTTCAGGCAAAAGTGGTTTGCGGTGATGCGCGTAATCCACAAGAATGGTGGCAAGGCGAGCAATTTGATCGCATTTTGCTGGATGCCCCATGTTCTGCGACTGGCGTGATTCGTCGTCACCCAGACATCAAATGGCTACGTCGTGCAGACGACATCGCCGCATTAGCAGAGCTACAGAGTGAAATTTTTGATGCCATGTGGACGCAACTGAAACCCGGCGGCACAATGGTTTACGCGACTTGTTCAATCACACCGCAAGAAAACGTGGAGCAAGTAAAAGCGTTTTTAGCACGTACCGCGGATGCGCAACTGCTGGATTCTGATCCCGACCAGCCTGGTCGTCAAATTCTACCAGGCGAAGAAGATATGGATGGTTTCTACTACGCAGTGCTAACTAAAACACACGCGTAACAGCATGCTAAATAGGGCGATTGGAGTGATTTCAATCGCCTTTTTCAGATACGAGAAAAGAGTATGAAGATCATTATTCTTGGTGCAGGTCAGGTTGGCGGCACACTGGCAGAAAACCTAGTGGGTGAAAACAACGACATCACCATCGTCGACAATAATGCCGACCGACTGCGTGAATTGCAGGACAAATACGACCTACGTGTGGTCAATGGCCATGCGAGCCATCCAGACGTGCTACACGAAGCTGGCGCGCAAGACGCCGATATGCTCGTCGCAGTAACCAACACTGATGAAACCAACATGGCCGCCTGTCAGGTCGCGTTCACTCTATTCAATACCCCAAACCGCGTTGCGCGTATTCGCTCTCCAGAATATCTGGCCGAAAAAGAAGCCCTGTTTAAATCTGGTGCTATTCCTGTTGATCACCTTATCGCACCAGAAGAACTCGTCACGAGCTACATCGAACGTCTGATCCAATACCCAGGCGCGCTGCAAGTGGTGAGCTTTGCTGAACAGAAAGTCAGCCTAGTGGCGGTGAAAGCCTACTATGGTGGCCCGCTGGTGGGTAATGCGCTGTCTGCTTTGCGTGAGCACATGCCGCACATCGATACCCGTGTGGCGGCTATTTTCCGCCAGGGTCGCCCGATTCGCCCACAAGGCACCACGATTATTGAAGCCGACGATGAAGTGTTCTTCGTTGCAGCAAGTAATCATATTCGCTCAGTGATGAGTGAGCTTCAGCGTCTAGAAAAACCGTACCGCCGCATCATGATTGTTGGCGGGGGTAACATCGGCGCAAGCTTGGCTAAACGCCTAGAGCAAACTTACAGCGTGAAGCTGATTGAGCGTAACTACCAGCGTGCAGAAAAGCTCTCTGAGCAACTAGAAAACACCATCGTGTTCTGCGGTGATGCGGCAGACCAAGAGCTTCTCTCGGAAGAGAACATCGACCAAGTCGACGTCTTCATCGCGCTGACCAACGAAGATGAAACCAACATCATGTCTGCAATGTTGGCAAAACGCATGGGCGCTAAAAAAGTGATGGTGCTGATCCAACGTGGCGCTTATGTAGACCTGGTACAAGGCGGCGTAATTGATGTAGCAATCTCACCTCAGCAAGCCACTATTTCAGCCTTGCTAACGCACGTTCGTCGCGCTGATATCGTAAACGTATCCTCACTTCGCCGCGGCGCTGCGGAAGCGATTGAAGCCGTCGCTCACGGTGATGAAAGTACATCTAAAGTGGTTGGACGTGCGATTGGAGATATAAAGCTTCCACCTGGGACCACCATTGGTGCTATCGTTCGTGGCGAAGAAGTTCTTATTGCCCACGACCGTACGGTCATCGAGCAGGATGACCATGTGGTGATGTTCCTGGTCAACAAAAAATACGTATCAGACGTCGAAGCGCTATTCCAGCCGAGTCCATTCTTCCTCTAGGATTTTCCTATGGTCAACTTACGTCCCGTACTGTTTGTTATCGGGCTGGTTTTATCCAAACTGGCCCTGTTTATGTACGTGCCGACTTTGGTCGCTTTCTTTACCGGTACGGGGGGATTCCTCGATTTCGCCCAAGCCGTTGTGATCACGCACCTTGCCGCCTTCATCTGCCTAACGATAGGTCGAACCGCCAAGTTCAAACTCAGCGTACGCGATATGTTCCTCATCACCAGTTTGGTTTGGACCATCGCGAGTGCGTTTGCCGCCTTGCCATTTGTGTTTATCAACCACATCAGCTTCACCGACGCCTACTTCGAAACGATGTCGGGTATCACCACGACGGGCTCAACGGTGCTCAGTGGCCTAGACAACATGGCGCCGAGCATATTGCTGTGGCGCTCTATTTTACAATGGCTTGGTGGCATTGGTTTTATCGTGATGGCGGTAGCAGTGTTACCTATGCTGAATGTCGGTGGTATGAAGCTATTCCAAACCGAATCATCAGATTGGTCGGATAAAAGTAGTCCAAGAGCGAAAACGGTCGCCAAAAACATCGTAGCGGTATATTTAATGCTAACGGGCCTATGTATTTTGGGCTACTTGATCACCGGCATGAACCTGTTCGAAGCAATCAACCATGCCTTTACTACGCTATCGACGGGTGGATACTCTACATCTGATGGGTCAATGAACCACTTCTCTAATGGCGCACACTGGGTGGCCACTACCTTTATGTTCTTAGGTGGTTTGCCGTTTTTGCTCTTTATCGCCGCGTTACGTAAACGCCGTATTGATGTGTTGGTTAACGACGCTCAAGTTAGAGGATTTGCGTACCTGTTCGTATTCTCAAGCTTAGTGATTTCAGCTTGGTTAGTGATTCGAGATGGGTACACCATTTTGGATGCCCTGCGAGTGTCGATGTTTAATATTGTCTCTGTCGTCACCACAACTGGCTTTGGCTTAGAAGACTTCACCGCATGGGGCGCATTACCCACCACTCTTTTCGCATTCTTAATGATGGCGGGGGCATGCTCAGGATCAACGTCTGGCGGGATCAAAATCTTCCGCTTCCAAATTGCAATGACGCTGCTAAACAAACAAATGATGAAGTTGATTCACCCTTCAGGAGTGTTTGTACAGCGTTATAACCAGCGACCGGTGAATGATGATATTGTTCGCTCAGTGGTGGCATTTGGCTTGATGTTTTTTATCACTATTATCTTTATCGCGGGTTGTTTAAGTGCACTAGGCCTCGACCCTGTGACCAGTATTTCTGGCTCAATCACCGCCGTTGCCAATGTTGGCCCTGGTATGGGCAGTGTGATTGGCCCAACAGGCAACTTCGCGCCTCTGCCCGATACTGCCAAATGGCTCTTAAGCTTTGGGATGTTAATGGGCCGCTTGGAAATTCTGACTATTCTTGTACTGTTCTTTCCTGCGTTTTGGCGCCGCTAAGCAGACTCTAATTAAAAGGTATAACAATGAAAACATGGATTACTCTGGCGACCCTACTTGCCGCCTCATCCACATACGCCGCCGAGGTCATCACTTTAGCTGATGGTCGAGAAGTGAAGTTGAACGATGACTTTACCTGGGAATACGTCATGAAAAAACCGGCGCAGCAAGCGACGGAGACACAAACAACAGCAAGCGTAGTTGAAACAATCGCAGCTCCTGCGATTGCGACAATTCCAGTGGTAACGAAAACCGTTGGCACGACCGTGGTGGTAAACGCCAAAAAGCCAACCATGCAGCTATCAGATTCAGGTGTGGATGTATTGATTGGTTCAGCAAGCTATCAAAGCGGTGAGCTTATTTTACCTACATCAATCACTAACCAAAGCTCTCAATCTGTCATTCAAGTGGAAGTTGAGGTGCAAGTGTTTGATATGTCTGGTCAGCAACTGGCAAAAGAAAACGTGACGGTTTGGCAATCCATCAAGCGCATGGCGGATACCTACCTGCGACCACAGCAAGCGGAACAAGGTAAGAGCATTAAATTGGCTGTACCGCAATCACAGCAATACCAGTTTTCTGCCAAAGTGCTAGAGGTAAAAACTCGCTAATACGTGTTTAATATTCTTTGTTGAGCCTATCGGCTAGATAGGCTCAACAAAGTAATAAATCGCAAAGAAATGGCACACGCAGCCAGCCAAAACAAAGCCGTGCCAAATCGCATGGTTAAAGGGAATGCGCTTCGCGACGTAGAAAATTACCCCTAGTGAATACACAATTCCACCAGCAGCAAGCAGTGTAAGTCCGCCGACATCCAAGTTAATAGCTAATTGATAAATCACAATCAACGATAACCATCCCATCACCAAGTACGTCATCAAAGAAAGCTTTTTAAATCGATAGACGAACGCAACTTTCATGATGATGCCGATCAACGCAATGCTCCAAATAACGATCATCAACCCAAATGCTAGAGGTGTTCTTAAGCTGACTAACAAGAAAGGGGTATAGCTGCCTGCTATCAAAAGATAAATAGCACAGTGGTCGAAGGTTTTTAGCCAACGTTTCGCTTTGGGATAAGGGATCGCATGATAGAGCGTCGAGGCCAAAAATAGCACGATAATACTCGCACCATAAATCGCCATACTGGTAAGCGTTAAAGTGTCAGCTTGATGGTCTATGGCTTTAACTAACAGCAGTATCAAGCCAACAATACCAAAAATCATCCCTATACCGTGGGTGATGGTATTGGCCAGTTCTTCACGTTGACTGTATTGAGGTTTCTGCAGCTCGGACATCAATGCGCCTATACTAGAGTTTGAAATTTGCTCTAGTATGGCACATTAGGCTTACACGTGTAAGCTTAAATTAAGACTCATGAACGGCAGTAGTTTGATCGAGATAATTGAGTACCAGTTCGCCAACTTGATCTGGCTTAGTCGTGGCAGGGATGGTCAGCTCTCGCTTGAGTTTGCCACTACCCAGTAAGCTCGCGAGCATGCCACCTTGCCCCTTGCGTGTGCGGTCAACTTCAAACCATAACTTGAGTTCTTGCTCACTTCGGTGGGCAACAAATTCTAATTCGCGCCACACGCCGTGGTAAGGTCCGTCGGTTGGCACCAGTTCAAACTCTTGCACAAATGGTAGATCGAATCCTTTCACTTCCTCGCATTCCACCTGGCGAATTCGTAAACCTTGCGCTTCAAATGCAGATAGTACCGCATCCATCAGTGGATCAGGTCGAACGGTGAGGATGTCTTTATCAGTCGGATCCAAAGCAGCGGCAACGTCTAAGCCGGTTTCTAACCATACTTTGGCATCACCAATGGTGATAGGCGTGTTCCAAGGCACATCGAGCTTAACATCGAAGGTACGCTCTTCGCCGGAATGGATGGTAAATGCGTAAGGGAGACTCCACTTAGCAAGCACATGAGTTTGAGGTACTCGGCGCATGCTGTGTCCTTCTCGCGCACCACGGTCATCAGGGGCTTCTGCGATGTAGCGGCAACAGAGTTTTAAATCAATGTTGTCGATCGCTTGTTCAGTCGCACCACCATATACATGGATAGACACATCCACACTTTGACCTGGGTATAGCACGTCTTGGTTTAAGATTGAGTCGACGTTCGCGCTCCCAATCCCAAAACTGGCAAGTGTCTTCTTCAAAAATGACATAGGCACCTCCTTCATCGAGATCTCATACTACTACTGCTGATCGTGGGATCAAACAAAAATTGCCTCGAACATCGCGACAAAATGACAAAATCTAAACAATTCAATTGCTCAACTATCGACCAATTATTACAAGGATGCTAATCTTACACTTGATATGCATGCATATCGGTATTCCTGACTCATTAACTGGATTGGCGAGAGCCAGAAGAGTGATTCTTCAATCTTGTTGGAGCCTAGCTCATAATGATTCAGGCCATTACATCGGCAATGGATATGCCTGACAGTTAGGTAAATTAATGCGCCCAACAACAGTCAGGTTCGCACACACTAATACTAGTGCAATGCGCCGCCGCAGTGGCTTTACTACTGCACCAAAGGCAAAGCAAGTTGCGCCAGCAATGACATTGGTTGAGAAGACAGCAATGATGTCGAGTGTTCCGGCCAAAGTTATCAAAGCAGCTTAATCAAAAGCGCGGCGCCAGCTGCGCTTTTTTCTTTGCACGCAACTCATAAAACTTCAAAGACTTAGAACAAACCACGGTGAAAGAGATCGTTTTTCCTATTTGGTCTTAGCAAAGCAATTTGGTACCTTTACTGCTAATTACACCTATAAATTCTGTGGAGAAAGAAATGAAGTGTCATCGCATTGAAGAGCTGCTTGAGCTACTAGAGCCTGAATGGCATAAAGAGCAAGAGCTGAACCTATTGCAGTTCATCGTTAAGCTGGCAAAAGAAGCAGGCTATGAAGGAAAGCTAGAAGATCTGACCGACGATGTACTGATCTACCACCTTAAAATGCGTAATAGCAGCAAAGATGAAATGATCCCTGGACTCAAAAAAGACCAAGAGGACGATTTTAAAACGGCGATCCTACGCGCTCGTGGCATCATCAAATAACCAGCTCAACAGCCAGTATTCTTTAAGCGACTCTCCTGTGAGTCGCTTTTTTATAACCAAAGTTTTTAGTCCCACAATTGGTTATAACTGTTCAGCCAATTATCAGGTTAACTGTACTGATTTTTGTTGTTAAACATTGACTGCGTTAAAGAAACGGAATTGTTATTGATTGTATAATCGCCGTTCATCAGTATTTACTAAAATAATTATGTTCGGTCATCTTTATGACGGAACGAGCAGCAATGTCATCGAGCGACATCAATAGAAATGACGCCGTACATTATAAAAGCCTAAGAAGGATGAGTGCATGAGTCAGGACAAGATCGATATCAAAGATGTGACTCCTAAAACCTATAATCCCAAAACCCATAAAGGAAACGGGGATCGGTTCAACCCAAGTAATCGCATCTATGTACGCGAAAGCAAAGGGACTTACCAGAAACTGCGTCGTTACGGTGGTTGGTTCTTACTGCTTCTCTTCGCTTTGATACCGTGGATCCCTTACGGTGAACGTCAAGCGATCTTGCTTGATATTGGCAACCAGCAGTTCAACTTTTTCGGTACCACCCTGTACCCACAAGATCTTACCCTACTCGCCTTGCTGTTTGTGATCGCGGCGTTTGGGTTGTTCTTTATTACCACCTTCTTGGGTCGGGTTTGGTGTGGCTATCTCTGCCCACAAACCGTCTGGACCTTCATGTATATCTGGTTTGAAGAGAAGCTGGAAGGTAGTGCCAATAAACGCCGCAAACAAGACTCCAATAAGCTGACGGCGAATTTAGCGATGCGTAAAACCGTCAAACATATAGCTTGGTTTGCCATTGCACTCGCCACTGGTTTTACTTTTGTTGGCTACTTCGTACCAATGAAGCAATTGGTTATCGACTTTTTCACCTTTAACGCCAACTTCTGGCCCGTCTTTTGGGTAATGTTCTTTGCCATTTGTACTTATGGTAATGCTGGTTGGATGCGTTCCATCATGTGTATTCACATGTGTCCTTACGCGCGCTTCCAGTCTGCCATGTTTGATAAAGACACCTTCATCGTTGGCTACGATGCAAAACGTGGGGAAAAACGTGGCCCACGTCCGCGTAAAGCCGATCCAAAGCAGCTTGGTTTGGGTGATTGTATTGATTGTGATTTGTGTGTGCAGGTGTGCCCAACAGGTATCGATATTCGTGACGGCTTGCAGTATGAATGTATCAACTGTGGCGCCTGTATTGATGCGTGTGACAACACCATGGATCGCATGGGCTACGAGAAAGGCCTAATTAGTTACACTACCGAGCATCGCTTATCGGGTAAGAGTACCAAAGTCATGCGTCCGAAGCTGCTAGGCTATGGTGCCGTACTACTCGTCATGGTCGGTCTTTTCTTTGCCCAAATTGCAGCGGTAGACCCAGCCGGCATGAGTGTTATTCGCGACCGTAACCAACTGTTCCGCGTTAATAGCTCGGGAGAAGTAGAAAACACCTACACCCTCAAAGTGATCAACAAAACTCAGCAAGTGCAAGAGTACTCGTTGGATGTTGAAGGGCTATCCAATGTAAGCTGGTATGGTAAGCAGACAATTCAGGTCCAGCCAGGTGAGGTATTGAACCTGCCAATGAGTCTTGGTGCCGATCCTGACAAGCTAAACTCTGCGATTACGACAATTCAGTTTATACTCACCGATAAGAGCAACGAATTCACCATTGAAGTAGAAAGCCGTTTTATTAAAAAACTATAGCGCTACTTCAGTGACTAACGGAAAAAGGCTCAGTAATGAGCCTTTTTGTTTATATGTCCCAAAGTATGTTTAACTTTGACGCCCTTACCCCAGACTTTATGTGGTACGCGTTAGAAAGCATCGGCGTTCGCGCAGAATCAGGCTTTCTTCCCCTCAATAGCTACGAAAACCGTGTTTATCAATTTACTGACGAAGAGCGTCGTCGTTATGTCGTCAAGTTTTACCGTCCTGAACGTTGGAGCAATGAACAGATCCAAGAGGAGCACGACTTTACTTTAGAGCTGATTGGCAATGAGATACCCGTCGCACCACCTGTGCGCATCAACGGTGAAACCCTGCATCACTATCAAGGCTATGCTTTTGCGCTGTTTGATAGCGTGGGTGGTCGCCAATACGAGGTTGACAATTTAGATCAGCTCGAAGGTGTAGGGCGTTTCCTTGGCCGAATCCATAAAGTCGGCAGCCGCCAAGCCTTCCAACATCGCCCTACGATCGGCTTACAAGAATACCTGTATCAACCAAGAGAGATTCTGCAAAACGCCAATATGATTCCAATGCACTTGGAGAACAGCTTCTTCAATGACTTGGATATGCTGATCAAATCAATTGAAAGCCACTGGCACGAAGGCTTCAATATCATTCGTTTGCATGGCGATTGCCACCCAGGCAATATTTTGTGGCGAGATGGCCCTATGTTTGTTGATTTGGATGACGCTCGTAACGGCCCTGCAGTACAAGACTTATGGATGCTACTGAACGGTGAACGCCAAGACAAACTGATGCAGTTGGATATTGTTTTAGAGGCTTACCAAGAGTTTTGCGACTTTAATCCTGCAGAATTGAAACTAATCGAGCCACTTCGCGGTCTACGAATGGTGCACTATATGGCATGGCTAGCAAAACGTTGGCATGACCCTGCATTTCCTCTCGCTTTTCCATGGTTTAATGAGCCAAAATACTGGGAAGGTCAGGTCCTTGCATTTAAAGAGCAGATCGCCGCTTTAGAAGAAGCACCGCTGTCTTTAATGCCTCAATGGTAAGTCAGGCCAAAAATTCAAAAATGGAGATATTTCGATGAAAAAACTGTTCGCACTGTTTTCTATGCTGATGTTAAGCCTGTCGGCACATGCAGCGCAATTCAAAGAAGGTGAACATTACAAAGTATTGGATCTTGAGGCATCAAAAAAACCTCTTGTGACGGAGTTTTTCTCTTTCTACTGCCCGCACTGTAATAGCTTTGAACCAGTTATCCAGCAACTGAAAAAACAGTTGCCAGAAGGTACTAAGCTATTAAAAAACCACGTTTCTTTCATGGGTGGCAACATGGGCCCATCAATGAGCAAAGCCTACGCAACGATGGTTGCATTAAAAGTGGAAGACAAAATGGTGCCAGTGATGTTTAACCGCATCCACAATCTAAAGAAAGCACCACGTAATGATGAAGAACTTCGTCAAATCTTCCTTGATGAAGGTGTAGACGCGAAAAAGTTCGATTCTGCATTCAAAGGCTTCGCGGTTGATTCAATGGTTCGCCGTATGGACAAGCAATTTGAAAACAGCGGTCTAACCGGCGTTCCTGCGGTTATCGTTAACAACAAATACCTAGTTCAAGCACAAAGCATCAAAACGATGGATGAGTACTTCTCTCTGGTGAACTACTTGCTGACACTAAAATAAGCACATCGATATCAATCAAAAGGGGAGCACGTCGCTCCCCTTTTGTTTATTTGTAAATCTCTTGTAGTAACCGATCTTTTTCTTGCCACACATCACCCAGCCATTGCTGAAATTGCCGCTTATAGGGCTTATCGTTGAAGTAATCACCGAGCACTCGTTCATCAACGGGTAACACATTCACACGCACAACCACCTTGCCCATTCGACCCATCAATAAATCCTTGAACGGTTTATGCGTATTTTTTGGGTACGCCAACGTCACGTCGATAATGCTCTCGAACTGTTCCCCCATCGCCGCTAACGTGTACGCAATCCCGCCCGATTTTGGTTGCAGCAAATATTGATAGTTTGCTTTACTCTTACGCTGCTTTTCTTCGGTAAATCGGGTTCCTTCGACATAGTTAACCACTGTGGTTGGAGTGTGTTTGAATTTAGCGCACGAGCGACGTGTCGTCTCTAAATCTTGACCTCGCTTATGAGGGTTGCGGATCAGATACTCTCGCGAATAGCGACGCATAAATGGCATGTCGAGCGCCCAACACGCCATCCCGATGAAAGGCACATACAGCAGTTGTTGCTTGAGAAAAAACTTCGGCATGGGAATACGGTCTTTAAACACGCAGCAAAGCACAACAATATCTGTCCAACTGAGATGGTTACTGATCAGCAGATACCACCCGTCTTTTTTAAGCGCTTCACCGCCCTGAACATCCCACTCAACACGGTTAGATACCGCCAGAATGCACGCATTAACGGTAGCCCATAACCACATCACCTTATTGGCACAAGCGGTCGCTATCGCTTTTAGCTTTACGCCAGGAAGCAATATTTTAAATACAGCGATAACACAAATTGCGAGTGAACAAACCGCAGAATTGAGAATCACAAAAGAAGCGTTAAAAAAAAATAACAAATATGCCAACATGATAGTCAAACAACAGTAATAATGTGTGAAGAATAAAACAGCGTGTAATTATACTGCGCCTTTGCCACATTGGAACATGCGTGGGAATGGTCAGATTTGTTACCGCAACCAATATGTGCACCACTCATTCGACAACAAGGAGATAACGAATGAAACCAAGGCTACTTCTCTTGCCTTTGGCCTTTGTCGTCAGTTCTGCTCAGGCTCAACTCGCTGAAACCGCAGGTTTTGGCGGTGAAATTTCGCTGAATGCCGGATTCATATCATCAGAATCCAATTTCAATACAGAAAATAGTAACACCATCGATTCTCTCGATAAGCGTGCCGATAGTGACAGTTCCGTTATCGCTGCACCGCTAGGGAGTGTGACATACACCTTTGGTAGCCGACTCAACCACCAAGTTTACGCCGGTACCACACGCTCAGATGTCGCGGTAGGTACACTCGCTTTTCAGTTGGGCTATCAACACGAGCTACAATCTGGCACCGTGCTCGATGTTTCCTATCTGCCGACGGTACTCAAAGGCGAAACTTGGCGCAACCCTTATCAAGTAGGAACCGCACGTAAAGAGACGGATGTTGACGGCAATGCATATCGCTTTCAGATCAAAGGGTTAATTGATAAGAACTTCAACCTTGATCTTGCTTATGCTGATAAAGACATCGAGCAGGAGGAAGTGACAGACCGCTCACTTGCTCGCGATGCTAACCTTTACTATGTCAAAGGCGACTATCGCATTCCACTCAACCAAACGTCTATGTTGCAACCCGCTTTCACCTACATCAATCAAGATGCCGACGGTAAGGCGGAATCATTTGATTCGTACGGGTTTGACATCAGCTGGTTTAAATTTATCAATCGCCATCGATTGGCTCTCACCGCGGGTTACGCATGGAAAGACTATCAAGCCGCTAGCCAAACTTTTGCTAAAACACGAAATGACGACACCATCAGCCTATTTGCGGCCTACGAATATCAAAACGTATTTGACTGGCAAGACTGGTCGTTCATTTCTTTAGCCGGCTATAGCCAAACTGACTCGAATATCACGTTTTATGAGGAGAAAGAGTACCTATTGTCGCTTGGTCTCAACTACACCTTCTAACGTCCTTCATCGCAACAAGGCGCTCACAACACTTGTTGCGATGACATTTTGCATGTCTCTATACCGCTTGCGCCGTAAGCTGTTTCAGTAAACGGTCCATCGCTCGATACCCAAGCGCCTCGGCCAAGTGCGTTCGTTCAATTTGCTCCGCCCCATCCAGATCGGCGATTGTTCGCGCCACTTTGATAATACGATGATATGCACGAATCGAGAGCCCTAAACGGTGCAAAGCGGTTTCAAGAAACTCAGCATCACTCTTGTGCAAGGGACAAAACGCCTCAATTTCTCGACTACCTAGCAGTGCATTGACCTTACCACTGCGGTTTAGCATATTGTTACGCGCATGGCTCACACGCGCTTTTACGATAGCAGTCGGCTCACCGCGATCACCACCTTCTGCTAATGTCCCTTTGGGCAAAGCTGGGATTTCTAAAGACATATCAAAGCGATCTAACAGTGGTCCAGATAATCGACCAAGGTAGCGCAAAATAGCTTGTGGATTGGTGCGCGCTTGATTGCCTTCGTAATATCCTGTCGGGCTTGGGTTCAATGCTCCAACTAATTGGAAACGAGCCGGAAAGCGTGTTTTACCTTGCGCTCGAGAGATAATGATCTCGCCAGATTCGAGCGGTTCGCGTAACGAGTCCAGAACTTTACGATCAAATTCGGGCATTTCATCGAGAAACAATAACCCGTTGTGGGCTAAAGAGATCTCCCCTGGTCTGGGTACCGAACCACCGCCGACTAATGCCGCCATTGAACTTGAATGATGCGGAGAACGAAACGGACGCGACTTCCAGTTATGCTCATTAATTTCACTCTGAGTCAACGATGCCACCGAAGCGGTTTCCATTGCTTCTTCGTCACTCATTTCCGGTAATAAGTCACACAAACGCGAAGCCAACATCGTTTTTCCAGTACCTGGCGGGCCAAGGAAAAGGAATCTTAGATATAATAGACCCACGTTATTTTTAGGAGTAAATAAGTTAGTTTTTTAGTAATGACAAAAGCATACAGTTACATTCGTTTCAGTACTAAAGGGCAAATAGAAGGTCGTAGCTTACAGAGACAGTTAGAAACTGCTCGGAAGTACGCAGAGGAAAATGGGCTAGAATTGCAGAGCCTTTCTTTTCAAGATTTGGGTGTTAGTGGGTTTAAAGGGCGTAATAGTGAACAAGGGGCTCTTTCCCAGTTTATAGAAGCGGTTAAAGAAGGGACTATTCCTGAAGGAAGTTGGTTACTCCTAGAAAGCTTTGACCGTATGAGCCGTCAACCAGTCGAAAAGTCCATGCGTCTTCTCATGGAGCTTGTCGAGCTTGGTATCACCGTCGTAACTCTCATGGATAAACAGGTATATAGAAGAGGTCAGCTTGATATGACAAAGTTGATTATTTCACTTGTAATCATGAGCAGAGCACATGAGGAATCGGCTGCGAAAAGTAAACGCCTAGCTGATGTATGGCATGCAAAGCAAGCAGTTGCTCATCTAAAGCCACTGGGAACTCACCTACCTGCATGGCTCGAATACAACGAAGACAAAACTAAAATACAGATTAACTATGAGAAAGCAGTGGTTGTTCGTTATATCTTTGAGCTTTCAGCAAATGGGTATGGACGGTCTGCTTTAATAAGAAAGCTAAATTCGCAGGGGATTGCTCCTATAGGCTCAAGAGCTAAACGCTGGCACCTCTCTTATGTGACTAAGCTACTCAATAATACTGCTGTTCTAGGCGAATACATCCCACATGTTACAGACAAGCTTGGTCAAAGAGTTCCTACAGGGGAAGTCATAGAAAACTACTATCCTCCTATTATAGAAAAAGACTTATGGCTCAGAGCTAAGGCAGCGGCTCAAAGTAGAAAAATTAGAGGGACTGGAGCAATTCGTAGAGGTCACACACGCAATATTCTATCAGGGATGGTTTCTTGTGAATGTGGTTCTTCGATGCAATTTGTTAACAAGGGCTCTTCAGACAAAGGAGGTTATTACCTTGTTTGTAGTACTGCGAGACACGGTGCTGGATGTCAGTATATAGGTCATCGTTATTATTCTGTTCAGTGGGTTGTTCTAATAGCTCTTCAAAAGCTTCTCCATACATTTGCAAACAAAGCAGATAACCACGAAAAAGAAATGCAGCTAGAGGGTGAGCTTGTCGAGCTAGACAGGAAACTAAACAACCTTATCAATGATTTAGAAGAAAATGGGTCTAGTAATTACATTAGCGCAGCTATACGTAAAACTGAGCAGCGTATGGATATAGTTAAGAACGAGCTGTTGATTCTTCAAAGTTCTAAGGCAGTAGAAAATGATGAGGTTGACTTACAAGAGATAACGCTACGCCTTAATGAAAACTTCGAACGCCTGCGTTTACACCAATACTTGAAGAGACATATTGCCAACATAGTGGTCTACAAAAATAAAGAACGTTTGGAGATAAGCCTAAAGACTGGGGAAGATATTACACTGACCTTCAATACTTCAGATAGCTTATGGCAGACTAATACCGGAATATCTTTTAGAGTTACTTTTGATACACGCTGGGGTTAGATATAGATTCAGATCTGGTAGGGTGAGCTATCAGATCTGAACATAGTTAATATTAGATAGCTATAAGATCACCCTTGATATTTGTTCAACTCTATCGTTGTTGTTTTCAACAAGTGCTATGTAACTAGCATTACCATTTTCTAGATAACCAATATGAATTTCTTCAAGAGACTTTTGATATGCTTCATCATCGACTCGCATACCATCAACCTGAATTTTAAAATTGTCCGACCTTTTTGATAAAAATATATAATCAAAACTGAACAAGCTAGCTTTTCCAAGCTCTTCTAGTTTACGAATATAGAGTTCATCATCATTGCTACTTTTAGTGAGGATTTTTGTATGGGCTATAATATCCGGAATACCTCGATCAAAAATCACGTAGTCATAATCATGATTTTCTTTTGAAAACAAAATCTCATTTTCTATTTGAGCCATAACAAGCCATGATGTTGAAATCATTGTTTGTTCTTTATTTAAATTAAATGGACAGATCCTAGCAACCTCACTGACAACCTTAACTCTCTTACCTAGGCTATTAAGTTTATTGCTTAACTGTTCAATAAGAGATGTTTTACCTGTACCAAACACGCCCGTAATTAAAATTCTTTTCACTTTACCCTCTAAGCAACTCTTACAGTATCTTTACTTTTCCATATGCTATTAAAGTAGTCACTATAATATTTAAACCCTAAACCTTTCTTTTCATATTGATAAGCCATAGTTGTTTGACTGCCTTTATAAACCATAAATGGCCCTGTAAAGATCTGGTCATCAATTCGCATTATAGATTCAATAGGGAGATTAGGATATTCTCTCACCTCAATACATTCCTGCGCGAGGTTTAACTCATTTTTTGTGTTTTCAACCCAGGAAATTAAATCCTCAATAGCTTTGGTAATTGAACCAGAGTGAGCATTTTCATCAAGTTCACGTTGTGCTATATATTCAGAGTCTTTTTGGGGAACTAAAAATCTAATTTTCAATCCTTTCTTTAACCCCTCTTTCAGTACTTCTCCTTGAAAGTCTATTAATCCTCTAGATCCTAAAGCTGCAATATCTAACTCTCGAGCATCTTTAATTAATTTGTTTGTGGTAGCATTCATTTCTTGTCGAGTTTCAAAAATAGAAACCAACCTCCAAGAATTAACAACCTTTATAAGATTAACTTCAGGCAAAGTTATATGGTATTCAACAAAATTTATAATAACAACTGCGATAATAGAACAGCCTATACTTAAAAATATTGTATTGAGATTCATATTATAAGAACCGTCTTCAGTAACTTCTGGGGAATAAATGATAGCCCCTAGAATTAAAATTACACCAACAGCCAATATTAGAATTTGTACGATTTTTTGCCTTTTCATTTTTACCCTTTGATATGATGGTTAAACTAGGTTTAAAGTCCCTTCAGCTTAACTACTGTATAATAGGTTGAAGTTTATGTATCTTCTTCACCAACTCACGCTATAAAAGCTAATAACCTATGATTATTAACATTAATAGTTTAGTCAAGTTTTTAATATATTCAATAAGTTAAATGAATACATACTCACAATTCTTTAAGTAAAAAATAAATTAGAAATGAGTATAAGTCACCTCTGCCTAAACACTCTTGTTTTGTAGCCTCAGATTACAAACTGTACGTATGCATACCTGTGTAAAATGAAGTATACTGCCCACCTTAACTTGTGTGTTTTCTTAGAGGATTGTGGTTGTGCATGTATACGGCACTGATAAGAGGCTGTTTTTAAACTCGACTTTGGGATGTAGATCTAAGTGCTCATACTGTTATCTCCCTTCTCTAGATTACCAAATAGATGCTCCTAGCTTGGTAACGGTTCCCAGTGAGGAGATAATCCAAACGGTAGCGTCGAGAGCTGACTACATCCCGGGGAAGCATGGAACAATCATTTCTCTGGGTTGTTACTCAGAATGCTGGGATGAGTCTGTTAGGAGTTTAACTATTGAGTTAATTGAACATTTTTTAAGAAGTGGAAACCCTGTTCAGTTTGCTACCAAACGCGAAGTTAAATACGAGGACTTAGAAGAGATTAGAAATTATATTTCTTGGTATGGTCAGCTGTCTATTTTTGTATCGTCAACTACGTTAACACACTGGAATAAAATTGAAAAAAACACTGACTCGCCGATTATGAGGTTTAATAACTTTAAACTGACAAAAAAACTTGGAATACCAGTATATCTCTACATTAAGCCTGTTTTAGAATCTATTACAATTAAAGATTTAGATAATTATTTAAATTTGATTGAAGAACGCGATATTTCTGGAGTAGTCGTTGGTCGAAAGTTTGTAAAAGATAGTCAGAAAAATACTAATGATTATGCACCTATTAGCAATAAAGCACTAAAGTATTCTAATACAAACAAAGAAGTAAATCTTATCTATAATACTTTTAATAAAAAATTACCCACCTTTACCGAAAGTGTACAGGCCATTGAATTCTGGAGGAATCATGTTGAAAAGTAAAATTGATGAGTTAAAGTTATTTATTGAAAGTTCTGATTTTTTAAGCAAATCTTTTAATGACATTTTAACATCTAAAAATAATTTCAAATTAATTGAAGACCTAATATTTCTAATCGGTTATAATTATATAAGCGTTGAAAGAAAACAAGGCGATGAATTTATATTTAAAGCTGGAATGTTTCCTAGTTCATTAGAAGAAGTCTTGACTCTGAAATGCAATATTATAACTGGCTCTCTTGTTGATGCTGTTCAAATAACTTTCAACACTATATTAGACATTAATCGTCAATCTAATATACTAGAGTTATATCCAAGAGAAATGAGAAAAAGCATTAATGATGAAATAATAAAGAAGAATAATATTGACTCAAATTTTTTAAATCAATTGAATTCTCGCCTTAATTATTGAAAAATTAATGAGATTAATATTGACGCTAATAAATTATCTAGTTCAACATATAATATATGTTTTTTTAAAATTTATAGAAACTCGAGTAATTAATAGAGAATATTAAGAATGATTATAGCAATTGAAGGGATTGATGGTAGTGGTAAAAACACACAAGCTAGTCTTTTGGCAAGAAACTTGTCAGAGCGGGGCTATAATGTCGTCCTTATGGGTTTCCCTTGCTATTCTGAGACCTTTTTTGGTAAAGAGGTAGGGCACTATTTAAATGGCAACTTTGGCGGTCTTAACGAAGTTGATCCTAAGTTAGCATCCATTCTATATGCTGGTGATAGATATGAGAAGAAAAGTGACATTCTACAAGCACTGAGAAATGGCTCTGTCGTTATTATCGATAGATATGTTTCGTCAAATGTAGCACATCAATCAGCTAAGGTTTCGGATGAAACGCAAGAAGAACTGCAACGATGGATTGAAAAATTAGAGTATGATGTTTTTGGACTACCGAGAGCAACAATAAATATCCTACTAAACCTAGATGCTTCTCACTCAGCAGAATTAGTTCAAAAGAAAAATACTAGAGATTACACGACCAAAAGCCATGATCTGCATGAAGAAGATTCAAGCTACTTGGAAAAAGTTGCTAAGGTATATTACTCATTAGCACGCAATTCTAATAACTGGACACTAGTTGATTGCCTAGATAATAATATACTGAGAACTATTGATGACATATCAGAGGATGTACTAGCCGCAGCACTTAAGGCAATGTAAAACACAATGAGTTTGTACTAAATTTAGACTTTAAGATACGTTAGCATATATGAAAGCTAACGTTCTCTTCTCGTAGAGAATACAGCTTATTGTGTTACTAATCTTACTACGAATACTTAAAATAAAGTATTGATAAATAATAAAAAAAACAAACAGCCTTGTGTATTTCTCCTCTGGGGTGACCACCTAGAGTTCCAAGCGGTCACGGGTGACCACGCTAGCGAGTTCTCAAAGATTTCAACTATCTTGCGGCTACTGCTAAGACTTCTCTGTAGAGTTTCTGCTGTAGCCGCTAAGCGTTCATTATGAGTCGTTAGAATAGCTCTTCTTCAGTAGCACCACCTTCACAGTATTTAAGTACTACTTTGTCTTCGTCCCACTTACGTTTAACCGCTATTCCTAAAGCTTTCTTATCTAGAGTGCTTAAAGCTTTCCTAAAGGCTATAGGATTTCTTTTGATTAGCTCCATAAGGGTACTTTGCTGGTGCAATATTTCTCTAAGCTCTAGTTCTTCTTCAGATAAATCAGCATCAAACCTATTACCCTTATAAGCTTTTGATAATCTGCTGATAATTGGGAATCCGTCCTTATCGAAATCGTCAGGTGTTACCTCAAACCTCTTCAATAGCTTTTTTCTAAGCTTTTCTGCTGCCTTTTGATAATCACCCAACCACTCTTTCACACTAGGTAAACCAACTTCTGTACAGGCTTTCTGAGCGTTCACAATGTGTAGTCCTTGAGAATGGCTACAATCAAATAACTTAGCGGTTTCTCTCTTCGAAAGAATCTTTAGGTTCTCCCCCTGCATCAAAGATTGCTTAAACTTGTTTTGCCACATTTCAGACTGATCTAAGGCTGTACCGTGTTCTAAGTTCTTAGTGAGAGAATCCAGATAGGCTTCGGCTTCTGTATAACCTCGATAGACCTTTACTGGCACTGAAAGGATTTTGCTTGGGTTGTCTTTAAGGAACTTGTGGCATGCCTCTGTGCGGTGGAAGCCACTCACTACATACAACTCACCGTAAATATCATAGGCTTCTATTGGTTCCCTAATGCCATTACCATTCTCTAGGCTTGTAAGAATATTCCTGAGTTGCCTTTGTCTACTGTTTTCTGAAGCTGCTCTATCTGCTCTTTTAGCTATTAACTGTGTTTGTCTACTTTGAAACCTTTCATCGAGAACAAGCTGTCTAGGGTCAATTTGCTCTAAAGTGCACTGTTTCATCATCGTTTACTACTGGTGTAACTCTATCTTGTGGTTGGTTAGTATGATTGAACCTCACAAACACTCTACCACCTGATAATCATGGGTAGGCGGGGAGGGGTTGGACGATATGGTTTTTCCTTCGATTGCACCGCCTAGTTACGTACACACAAAGTGTGTTCTATTTTTGGCTGAATTTGTGGGTGGAAAATAACCAAATAACGGTAAAAAAAATTAATTGAATTTTTTATGTGTGCTTGCTGTTTCATTTTTTTAATAGCAAAGCAATCTCAGAGAGGTCTAAAGCTTCTTAGCTTCTGCTGTTAGCCTCTTAACTGTCGAAATAGAAACATTAAGCTTTTCCGCTGTTTTCGAAATAGAAAGTCCTTGAGAGCGTATTTCAGCTACTCTTTGAGGTGTAGCCTTAACAGGGCGTCCTATCGTTTTTCCTTGTGATCTAGCTCTAGCCTGCCCTTCAATTGTTCTTTCTCTGATTCGGTCTCGCTCAAACTCAGCAAAAGCCGTGAACATTCTCAACATAAGCTTACCTTCAGAAGTCGTTAGATCTTTTGTAGGTAAGTCTAGGCTATGAACATTAACCCCTTTCTCACACAGAAGTTTTATTGTCTGCTGCACATCAATGTTGTCACGCCCTAAACGGTCAAGCTTTAAGACAACTAATGTGTCCCCTTTCATCAGCTTATGCTCTACCATCGTCTTAAAGCCTTTACGCTCCATTGCGCATACGGCTCCTGAAACAGTCTCTTCCACTACAAATGCTTCATCGACTTCATAGCCTCTGTCTTTAAATGCTTGCACTTGGTTTTCTGTGGTCTGTTCAGTTTTGGATACACGGCAGTAGAAGTACGTTCTGCAACTCACCTTGCCTTACTCCTAAAGATTCAAAAGTAGGGGTATTTTATAGGCTAGGCTTAAATCAATCAACACCCTACTTTTAAAACAATCCAGATTGAGTTCATCTTAGGTGGTCTAAAAACGAATGTTTTTGAGCCTATGTGCTCTTGTGGGCTTATGGTTCTCTCGTGTGAAAAGTCTTCATATCGATGCTCAGCTTGTACTTTGAGTTTAGCCGTATGTATCGTGTATAACTAATGACCACAAGGTTATCTACTGGGTATCCTGTTTTCTCCAGTTGATTTAAAAACCAGCGCATAACATTAGGTACGTCCGCACCTCTCCAGTCACCGTTTGCTGGCATTGAACTTTTCCTGTTGTATTCAGCGTCAAATTCTACATCTGCGTGGAGTGCCAGAGGCTCGTCATAGTTCAACTTCCATCTCCTCTCTTCATCAAAGCAGTCAGGATATCGCTTTGTTAGATAGTCTAGAGTGATAGGTTGGCGTAGATCTTTGACTTGTATATCAACTAGTTTCATTACCATGATTAACTCTCCGTAGTAACAAGAACTCATTAAGATTAGTGTTCAATATTGAAGGATTTATTAATAGGTCTTTTAGGTTCCAAAAGTAGTAAGTTGTGGTTTCCAGCGGCAGCAATCTCCAGTGCTCGCTTACCTTGTTGTTGGCCAATAATATCTTGTAAGTCTCGACCATGTTTTTCGATCGTTTTTCGCTTAGGCGTTTGAAAAAGATTCAGTCGATGTTGACCACAAAGCTCGGCACATACTTCCAGTAATGATTGGGCCGATTTATGTTGTTCCTTCCCCACCAGCGCCGCCTGATCGCCATTCACATGTGGGACGACCAAATGACGTTCAATCTTACTGGCTTCCAGCGCAGCAGGCAGCACACCTTTTACAGGTCTCAGACCACCAGATAACGCTAACTCACCAACAAATTCGTAGTTTTTGAGCTTATCTGTCGCGATTTGCTCCGAAGCGGCCAAAATTCCCAATGCAATAGGAAGATCAAAACGCCCTCCCTCCTTGGGTAGATCTGCCGGAGCCAAGTTCACGGTGATCCGCTTAGCAGGAAATTGAAAGTTAGAATTAATGATCGCACTGCGTACGCGATCTTTGGACTCTTTTACCGTTGTCTCTGGCAAGCCTACTAAGGTAAACCCTGGCATGCCGTTGCTGATATGAACTTCTACACTAACCGATGGCGCTTGCACCCCGACGCTTGCTCGACTATGAATGATTGCCAGCCCCATACGTTCCTCAATTTTTTTGAACACTCTGTAAACAAATGTTTTATCTAGTTGGTTATGTTATATACCGCGTCCCAATTGAGAGTTAATGTGAAAAAAGAATGACTTTTTGCTTGTCATGCAGCGGAATTGTGTGATACCACTAATGACGCAAACAATTTCGTAGAACATTACACAACATTTTTTAACGAAAAAAGAACGACAGACAGATGAACCTTTTCGCTAATATCAACGCACTGCTAGCCCTGATTATCGTGGTCATTATTGGCACCGCGCGGGGTATTGTGGGCGAAAGGTAACCACAAATTACAAAAAACCCCCGCACTGAAAAGTCCGGGGGTTTTTTTACAACTACAAGTTGTCATCTGTCTAACCCTCGGACAGTTTAACGGGAAGAATGGGAGTGCACATGAAGTGCAATAAATATGGCAATCGCTACGAGCCACAACGTAGCAAAGGAGGTTTACGATGACTGGTGCACAACTTGTCGTAGCCGCTTTAAGACAGCAAGGCATCGAAACCGTTTTTGGCTACCCCGGCGGGGCCATCATGCCAATCTATGATGCTTTGTATGACGGTGGGGTGGAACACATCCTATGCCGTCACGAGCAAGGGGCCGCTATGGCAGCTATCGGGATGGCTCGTTCCACTCAAGACGTTGCTGTGTGCATGGCAACTTCTGGCCCAGGAGCCACTAACCTTGTTACCGGCCTTGCCGACGCTTTCCTTGACTCCGTACCTCTAGTTGCCATCACAGGCCAGGTTGCTAGCTCTCATATCGGTACCGATGCATTCCAAGAAATGGATGTGATCGGAATGTCCCTAGCCTGTACTAAGCACAGCTATCTCGTGACCGAAATTGAAGATCTAGCTCCGACACTTGCCGAAGCCTTTGAGGTCGCAAAAACCGGTCGTCCGGGTCCTGTCATTGTCGATATCGCCAAAGACGTTCAACTCGCTCAAGCACCTACAGACCTTCTTCCTCCATACATAGCACCAGCAATCGAAGATGTCAGCGCTGAAGATATCAAACGTGCGCAAGATGTGCTGGCAGCATCTACTCGCCCAGTGTTGTATGTTGGTGGTGGCGTGCAACTTGCGAAAGCAACCGATGCAGTACGCGAATTTCTTCGCTTAAACCCAATGCCTGCAGTTAGCACATTAAAAGGCCTCGGTACCATTGAACGCCATGATCCTCACTATCTTGGTATGTTGGGTATGCATGGCACCAAAGCCGCCAACCTAGTGGTTCAAGAAGCCGATCTATTGATCGTGGTTGGCGCGCGTTTTGATGACCGTGTGACGGGTAAGCTCGATACGTTTGCACCAAATGCGAAAGTGATTCACATCGACATTGATGCTGCGGAGATTCATAAACTGCGCCACGCCAACGCACCATTACGTGGCGACATCAACACCATTCTTCCTCAGCTAGAGCTGACTCAAGATATCTCACCGTGGGTTCATCACAGTGAAAGTCTGCGCAGCGGCTTTAAGTGGCGTTACGACCACCCAGGCGAGTTAATCTACGCACCGCTATTGCTTAAACAACTGTCTGACATGATGCCAGATAGCTCAATTGTCTCGACCGACGTCGGTCAGCATCAGATGTGGGCAGCGCAACATATCCAGCCACGCGAACCACAAAATTTTATCACTTCTGCTGGCCTTGGCACCATGGGCTTTGGCTTGCCAGCAGCGATGGGCGCTGCAGTCGCACGTCCTGATGATCAGTCTATCCTTATTACAGGTGACGGTTCATTTATGATGAACGTTCAGGAATTGGGCACGCTGAAGCGTCGGCAGATTCCAGTGAAGATTGTCCTTCTTAATAACCAACGTCTTGGCATGGTTCGCCAATGGCAGTCATTGTTCTTTGACGGTCGCCATAGTGAAACCATTCTTGATGACAACCCAGATTTCGTGATGTTAGCAAAAGCGTTCGATATCCCGGGCAAAACCATCACCAAGAAAGAAGAAGTCGAACCTGCTCTCAAAGAGATGCTAGCGAGTGAAACTTCTTACATGCTTCACGTTTTGATTGATGAAGAAGAAAACGTGTGGCCATTGGTGCCACCTGGCGCATCAAACAGTGATATGTTGGAAAATACATAGGAGACAATCGCATGGACAGATATTTACTCGACATCAAAGCCGATGACAAACCGGTACTGTTGGAGCGCGTTCTACGTGTGATTCGTCACCGAGGCTTCGTGATCAAACAAGTCGCTGCTACGCAAAACCACGAAAGCAAAGTAGCTAGCGTCGAGATCATCGTCGACAGCGATCGACCAATCTCGTTTTTGATCAATCAAATAGAGAAGTTGTGGGACGTTCGTAAGGTTGAGGTGCTAAAAATCCGCAACGATGAACTGCCAAATCACAACTTACAACAACACGTAAGTGCATAAGGAAGGCAACAAATGGCAACGAAAACTGCAGATTTCATTTGGTTTAATGGTGAGATGGTTCCATGGGCAGAGGCGAACGTTCACGTTCTGACTCACGCAATGCACTATGGTACATCCGTGTTTGAAGGCGTGCGCTGTTACAACACACCAAAAGGCCCAATTGTCTTCCGTCACCGTGAGCATGCACAACGTCTAAAAGATTCTGCCAAGATTTACCGCTTTCCGATCCCTTTCTCTGTAGAAGAAATCATGGAAGCGACCCGCGAAACGCTGCGCCAAAACAAACTCGACAGCGCTTACATTCGTCCATTGGGTTTTGTCGGTAATGTTGGCTTAGGCGTATGTCCACCAGTTGGCACTGAGATGGATCTAATCATTGCAGCATTTCCTTGGGGCTCTTACTTAGGCGAAGAAGCGCTAGAAAAAGGTGTCGATGCGATGATTTCAAGCTGGAATCGCGCTGCGCCAAACACCATCCCAACAGCGGCTAAAGCAGGCGGTAACTACCTATCTTCACTACTGGTTGGGGGTGAAGCGCGTCGTCACGGTTACGACGAAGGTATTGCGCTAAGCGTAGATGGTTACCTATCGGAAGGGGCTGGTGAAAACATCTTCGTTATCAAAGATGGCGTGCTCACCACACCACCAGCAACTAGCGCGATTCTACCGGGCATCACTCGTGACTCGATCATGACAATTGCTCGCGATAAAGGCTACGAAGTACGTGAAGCGAACATTGCTCGTGAAGCCCTTTACCTTGCGGATGAAGTATTCATGACCGGTACCGCAGCAGAAGTTGTGCCTGTGGCAACCATCGACAAGATTGAAGTGGGCACTGGTAAGCGCGGCCCTATCACTAAAGAACTACAAGCAGCCTACTTTGGCCTATTTGACGGCACCACGGAAGATAAGTGGGGCTGGTTAGACTATGTGTACCCAGAACAGAAGTAAGAAGGATTAGGAAATGCCAAAATATAGATCAGCTACCACCACACATGGTCGTAACATGGCGGGTGCACGAGCACTGTGGCGTGCAACGGGTGTGAAAGAAGAAGACTTCGGTAAACCAATCATCGCCGTTGTAAACTCGTTTACTCAATTTGTTCCGGGTCACGTACACCTGAAAGACATGGGCCAGCTTGTAGCGCGTGAAATCGAAAAAGCCGGCGGCATCGCAAAAGAATTCAACACCATCGCGGTTGATGATGGTATCGCAATGGGTCACGGCGGCATGCTGTACTCACTGCCTTCACGCGAACTGATCGCAGACTCTGTGGAGTACATGGTCAACGCGCACTGTGCCGATGCCATGGTATGTATCTCTAACTGTGACAAAATCACTCCGGGAATGTTGATGGCATCTATGCGCCTCAACATCCCGGTTATCTTTGTTTCTGGTGGTCCAATGGAAGCGGGTAAAACCAAGCTTTCTGATCAGATCATCAAACTAGACCTTGTAGATGCGATGATCCAAGGCGCGGACCCAAAAGTGTCTGATGAGCAAAGCGAGCAGATCGAACGCAGCGCATGTCCAACGTGTGGATCGTGTTCAGGCATGTTCACTGCAAACTCGATGAACTGTCTAACAGAAGCACTGGGTCTTTCTCAGCCGGGCAACGGTTCTATGCTGGCAACGCACGCTGACCGTGAACAACTGTTCCTTAATGCAGGCCGTCGTATCGTTGAACTGACTCGTCGTTACTACGAGCAAGATGACGAATCAGCACTGCCGCGCAACATCGCTACGTTTGATGCGTTCGAAAACGCAATGGCATTGGACATCGCAATGGGCGGTTCAACCAACACCATTCTGCACCTACTTGCCGCGGCGCAAGAAGGTGAAGTGGATTTCGATATGGAAGATATCGATCGCCTATCACGTCAAGTACCACACCTATGTAAAGTGGCACCATCTACCCAGAAATATCACATGGAAGACGTACACCGCGCAGGTGGCGTCATGGCGATTCTTGGTGAGTTAGATCGTGCAGGTCTTCTACACAATGATGCGCGCACCGTGCTTGGCCTTTCGATGAAAGAGCAGCTGGCGAAATACGACATCATCCAAACTGAAGACGAAGAAGTACTTAAGTTCTACCGCGCAGGTCCTGCGGGTATTCGTACTACTCAAGCGTTCTCACAAGATTGCCGCTGGGATCGCCTTGATGACGACCGTGCGGAAGGTTGTATTCGTACTATCGATCATGCCTTTAGCCAAGAAGGTGGCCTAGCCGTTCTATCAGGCAACATCGCATTAGATGGTTGTATCGTTAAGACTGCTGGTGTGGATGAGAGCATTCATAAATTCACTGGCCCAGCCGTAGTTTTCGAAAGCCAAGAAGACGCCGTAGAAGGCATCTTAGGCGGCAAAGTAAAAGCAGGCGACGTGGTTGTTATCCGTTACGAAGGCCCTAAAGGTGGTCCGGGCATGCAAGAAATGCTTTACCCAACCACTTATCTAAAATCGATGGGCCTTGGCAAAGAGTGTGCACTTCTAACTGACGGCCGTTTCTCTGGCGGCACATCAGGTCTTTCTATCGGCCACGCCTCTCCTGAAGCAGCAAACGGCGGTGCAATTGGTCTGGTAAAAGAAGGTGATATGATCGCAATTGATATTCCAAACCGTTCAATTTCACTCCAAGTGTCTGAACAAGAACTTGCTGAGCGCCGTGCAAAACAAGACGAACTAGGCTGGAAACCAGTTGACCGCCAACGTGAAGTTTCATTTGCACTCAAAGCGTACGCGAGTATGGCAACCAGTGCTGACAAGGGTGCAGTACGAGACAAGTCGAAGCTAGAGGGCTAGCAATGATGGAAGCTCAACCCGAAAAACAAGTGAACCAAACTGGCGCAGATTATCTGCGCCAGATCTTGCGTGCTCCTGTGTATGAAGTCGCGACTGTCACACCTTTGCAAGAGATGCCTCGCCTTGCTGCTCGTATTGGCAACAATGTGCAAATCAAGCGTGAAGATCGCCAACCCGTACACTCGTTCAAATTGCGCGGTGCATACAACATGGTGGCGAGTTTATCTGAAGCACAAAAAGCCGCTGGTGTCATTGCAGCATCGGCAGGTAACCACGCACAAGGCATGGCGCTTTCTGGTACTAAGCTTGGCATTAAGACCACTATCGTGATGCCAAAAACCACACCAGACATCAAAGTCGATGCGGTACGCAGCTTTGGTGGCAATGTGGTGCTGCACGGCAGTAACTTTGATGAGGCCAAAGCCGAGGCAGAGCGTCTATCCGAGTTAAACGGGTACACCTTTGTCCCACCGTTCGATCATCCACTGGTGATTGCTGGTCAAGGCACCATCGGCATGGAAATGCTGCAACAAAATGGTCACCTTGACTACATCTTCGTTCCTGTCGGTGGTGGCGGTTTGGCTGCGGGTGTTGCAGTACTCGTGAAGCAGCTCATGCCAGAAATCAAAGTGATTGCGGTCGAGCCAGAAGATTCTTCATGCCTCAAAGCGGCATTGGATGCAGGTGAACCAGTAGTATTAGACCAGGTCAGCATGTTTGCCGATGGCGTTGCAGTAAAACGCATTGGTGAAGAGACGTTTCGTCTATGCCAAAAGTACATTGATGGCCATATTGCAGTCTCTAGCGATGAAATCTGCGCAGCAGTAAAAGACATCTTTGAAGACACCCGTGCGATTGCAGAGCCTTCTGGCGCGCTTGCTCTGGCGGGCTTGAAGAAGTTTGCTGAACAGAACAAGCTGAAAGACAAAAACCTAGGTACGGTATTGTCTGGCGCAAACACCAACTTCCACGGTCTGCGTTATGTTTCTGAACGCTGCGAGCTTGGTGAAAAACGTGAAGGTCTGCTTGCCGTCACCATCCCTGAGCGTCAAGGTGCTTTCTTTGAGTTCTGTAATCTCATTGGCGGCCGTGCCGTGACAGAGTTTAACTACCGCTACAACGATGACTCATTGGCAAATATCTTTGTCGGTGTGCGTTTGCAAGGCGGTCAGGAAGAGCTAGAACATATCATTCGCGACTTACGTGATGGTGGCTACCCAGTGGTTGATTTGTCTGATGATGAAATGGCGAAGCTGCACGTGCGCTACATGATTGGTGGTAAGCCGTCTAAGCCGCTTAAAGAGCGCCTCTACAGCTTTGAATTCCCAGAGTATCCTGGAGCGCTACTTAAGTTCTTAAGCACACTCGGTACTCATTGGAATATCAGCTTGTTCAACTACCGTAACCACGGCGCTGACTACGGACGCGTTTTATGTGGTTTCGAGTTAGATGAAAGCGATTTAGCTCAGTTTTCTGCACATTTACGTGAACTTGGCTATCAATGCAAAGACGAGACAGACAACCCATCGTATAAGTTTTTCTTGTCATAAAACGCCACATTTTAAACATATCAATGAAAACACCTCGCTAATGCGAGGTGTTTTTTATGACTGTAACCAATCTTTATGTAGCTGATTAGGCGACCCAAGATAGTCCACCATCCACTGGATCAATTTATGATTATCATCTTTGCGCCATACTAAGCAGCAGTGACTGAGCGGTTTATCATCCGGCATGACCTTCTCCACCAGCACACCATCATTGATTAAGGGTGTTGCAATATGACGTGGCATGTAACCCACGCCCACCCCATTTTTTAAACATTCAATCGCACTATACCAATTGGGCAATAATAATCGGCGCTGTTGCGGATAATGGCCAGTATGGCGTTTTGGCAGCACGTTCGAAGTATCATCAAGACAGATCGCCGGAAATTGACTCACAAACGCTTCAGTAAGCACTTGTTGTCGAACGCAAGGATGAGCGGGTGACATTACAAATGCCCAATCTAATACGCCCATATCTTTGACTTCAAAATCTCCCCCAACGGGAACCGCAGATGTCGCGCCAACGACAATGTCGGCTCGACCTTGTGCTATGGCTTCCCAAGAACCATTGAAGACCTCCATATTGATCTGCAATTCAGCAAATTCAAACTCGCGATAGAAATCTTCCACCAAAGGTTTGAGTTTTTCTAACTTCACCACGTTATCTAAGGTCAGCTTTAACGTGCTTTTCCATCCTTGAGCCGCTCGCCGCGTTTGTGCTTTCACCTCTTCCATTTGACGCAGCAAAGAGCGCGCCTCGGCCATAAAAAGTTCACCCGCTGGAGTTAGCTCGACTTTCCTTGGTAAACGTCGAAACAGCACCACATCTAAATCTTGCTCGACCTGCCTTACTCCATAGCTGATGGCTGAGGGGACTTTATGCAATACCTCAGCCGCAGCGGTGAAACTGCCTAAACGGGCAACCGTATCCAGCATTTCCAAAGACGCTTTAGAGAACATGATTTAACCTTTCAAAAAATTTGATTGATAACCAACAATTTTAGCGTTTTATTTTCTCAAAATCGAAAAATAGAATAATAAGGTAAATAAATCAGGGTTGGCGCCAACTGATGTTGATTAAAGAATGATTAAATAATTTGACTGGTTGAATCATGAAAATCTCAAAACTACAGCTCATTTATCTGGCAGCATTATCGATGCTTGGCTTCGTTGCTACCGATATGTATCTGCCAGCATTCAAAGCGATGGAAATCGACTTTGCAACAGGCCCTGAGCAAATTGCGCTCTCTTTAACGGTATTCCTCGTTGGTATGGCGATTGGCCAACTAATGTGGGGATTGGCATCCGATAAATTTGGCCATCGTAATACACTCGCAGCCGGGTTGGTGCTATTTACTATCGCGTCATTCGGTTTGGCTTTCTGTGATCAAGTATGGCAACTACTCACACTGCGCTTTATCCAAGCTATCGGTGTGTGTGCACCAGCCGTGATCTGGCAGGCTATGGTCATTAAGCGCTACTCAAGCAGTAGCCAACAAATTTTTGCGACAATCATGCCACTCGTCGCGCTATCACCAGCACTAGCACCTCAATTAGGGGTTGTGTTGGCAGATAACTTCGGCTGGCACAGTATCTTTATTACGCTAACACTGGTTGGTGTCTTTTTGGTCTTTGCGACCATGGCACAAAAAGACGAGAAAGCAGAAATCAAACAAACCAGTATGTCTGCCGACATCAAAGCGCTGCTGAGTTCTAAAAAATACCTTGGCAACGTGTTTATGTTTGCGACGGCTTCAGCTGCATTCTTTGCTTACCTAACTGGGATGCCAGAAATCATGGCGCAACTGGGCTACGAAGCAAAAGATATTGGTTTGAGCTTTATCCCACAAACCATCGCGTTTATGGCTGGTGGCTACTTAGGTAAAGTAGGCGTTCGAAAATTTGGTGATGAAAAGGTTCTGCGCCAACTGATTGGCCTATTTAGTGTCGCGGCATTAATGATTTTCATTGCTTCACAGTGGGATCTGTCATCGATTTGGCCTATTCTTGCGCCATTCTGTTTGATTGCCGTTGCTAACGGCGCGCTGTACCCAATAGTGGTAAACCGTGCATTGGCCAGCGCACAACAGAGCCCTGCAACAGCAGCAGGTCTGCAAAACAGCCTGCAAATCTGTGTAAGTAGCTTCTCAAGTGCATTGGTAGCCGCAATGGCAAGCCAAGCTCAGATGGTTACTGGCATCGCAATCATCATCTGTATGGGTGGGCTGTGGATGGGATACATTCTGTCGAATCGCGAATTATCCAAGCACTTTACGACTCCTGACAACGCCCGAGTCGTGAGTGAAGACGAACTTTAATCGTTCAGATAATAAAAAGAGCCGCGCAATGCGGCTCTTTCTGTTTATAAGCTTTTCAACCCCCATTTCTTGGCAGTCTGCTTAAAAAAGCCTTGAGTCTTTTTCAACTCTACCCAGTGATTGATGTAATTAATCCATACTTGATCGTCTTGCGGCAACAACATAGCAATTGGGGTTGGTTTACGCGGTGCGGTCACTGGCACTATCGCCAATTGTTTAAACTTATCCACCAACGTCGCTGCTTCCACATTGGACGTCACCGATACATCGGCCCTGCGAGCTAGTAGTTCTTGGAAGTCGCGCGCTGGCGCTTCAATAACAATATGCTGAGCAGACGGGAAGAACTCTTTCACCATTTTTTCTTGTACCGTACCTAACGTCGCCGCGACTTTTACTTCTGGTTTATTAAAATCCGCCCAATCAGAGAATTTGGCGAGATCTTTCTTTTGCACCACAGGTACAAAGGCAAGGTAGAAATATGGCTGGCTATATCCAGCTACTTTCGCGCGAGACATGTTCAGAGATGCGCTGCCAGTAATATCGTATTTGTTGGCGGTAATGCCATTAACTAGCGTCTTCCAATCCGTGGGCACATACTCCACTTTTACACCGAGATCTTTAGCAAGTTCTGTTGTTACATCGATATCGAAGCCACGATAACTGTTTGTCGCGGGGTCTTTCATCGTCATCGGATTCCAATCTCCCGTCGTTCCAACTCGGAGTACGCCATTGTCTAAAATGGATTGAAGACGGCTTTCAGCGTGAGCGACTTGAGTCGCAGCAAGCAAACACATTCCTAGCACTAGTAAAATCTTTCTCATTTTTATTCCCTTAAAAATAATGACCTTATACGGTTTAATAATTAACCTTTATTAGAGCTCTACTGATAACATAGCAGCAACAAAGGAAGTTTTTTAGTTAATTCAGGGAGTAAATGTGACGTTTCGAACTATATGGCTGTTTTCACTGCTATTACTCACTGGTTGTTCAGATTATCAATGGGGCTGGTATGTACTTGACCCTTCGACGGATCAAGGACTCACCAATCTAAAGTTTTTAATCGCTGGGTTTAATGACACCATTCAGGTATCACTCCTCAGTATGTTGTTTGCGATGAGCTTGGGTCTGATCGTTGCGTTACCCGCTCTGTCGGACTCAGCCTCTCTGAAGTGGATAAACCGTATTTATGTCGAGGTGATCCGTTCAGTGCCAGTTTTAGTCTTACTACTTTGGGTGTATTACGGCATGCCTACGCTATTGGATGTCTCACTCAATCACTTTTGGGCGGGTGTTATTGCACTGACTATCGCTGAGAGCGCGTTTATGGCGGAAGTATTTCGCGGTGGAATACAAGCTATCAGCCGTGGCCAGCATGAAGCGGCTGAATCTTTGGGCTTAAGCTATTGGCAAAAGATGCGCTTGGTAATTCTTCCCCAAGCGTTTCGGCAAATTCTCCCACCACTGGGCAATCAATTTGTCTACATCCTCAAGATGAGTTCTTTAGTCAGCGTGATTGGTTTAAGCGATCTCACTCGCCGTGCTAATGAGCTGGTGGTGAATGAGTACTTACCCTTAGAGATTTATACCTTCCTCGTTTTGGAGTACTTGTTACTCATCCTATTTGTATCTCAAGCCGTTCGTTGGCTCGAAAAACGTATTGCCATTCCTAGCTACTAGCGATGAAGCCTTAGCTAGAAACAACAAAGCCGCTCTTGTTGAGCGGCTTTGACAATATAGAGACAGAGTGTAGGTAATGCTTATTTCTGTTTTACAGGACGCTGCCAGCCAGTAATTTTGCGTTCTTTGACGCGAGTAATTACTAACTCACCTTCTTCAACATCTTTTGTTAGTGTCGTGCCAGCACCGATGGTTGCGCCATCAGCGATAGTGACAGGCGCCACCAGCTGGCTATCAGAACCAACAAAAACATCATTACCGATGATGGTTTTAAACTTGTTCGCACCATCGTAGTTACAAGTGATAGTACCTGCGCCGATGTTAGTACGTTGACCGATCTCTGCATCACCTAAGTAAGTTAGGTGGTTCGCTTTTGAACCTTCTCCGATGCGCGCATTTTTCACTTCAACGAAGTTACCCACATGGGAATCGTTACGCATTTCAGCACCAGGACGAAGGCGAGTAAATGGACCAACCGTACATTCTTCACCAACCGTTGCACCTTCAATCACACTGTAAGGGCGAACGATGGTGTTGTCGTCGATTTCACAATCTTTCAGTACACAACCCGCACCGATAACCACGTTATCACCCAGTGAAACATTACCTTCGATGATAACATTCACGTCGATTTCACAGTCCATACCGCACTGTAACTCACCACGCAAATCAAAGCGTGCTGGATCGCGTAGCATGACACCTTGCTCTAGTAGCTTCTGAGCTTGCATTGACTGGAAAGCACGCTCTAGACGAGCAAGCTGTGCGCGGTCATTGACCCCTTCCACTTCAATGGCATTGACTGGGTGTACAGCCTCAACGGCACGACCTTCATCGTGTGCAGCTGCAATAACGTCAGTTAGGTAGTATTCGCCTTGTGCGTTGTTGTTGTTTAAGCCAGACAACCAACGCTTAAGATCCCCACCAGTCGCAACCATCACGCCAGTATTGATCTCTTTAATTTGTTTTTGTTCTTCTGTTGCATCTTTTTGCTCAACGATCGCCACAACAGGACCATTCTTACGGATAATACGACCGTAGCCTGTCGGGTTATCTAGAATCACTGTTAGTAGTGCAATACCGCCTGTTGGCTGTGCATCTAATAGGTTTTCAATCGTTTCAGCTGAAATCAGTGGAACATCACCGTAAAGCACCAGTACTTTTTCATCGTCTTCAAACTTCGGAGACGCTTGATCAACCGCATGACCTGTACCTAGTTGCTCCGCTTGCAGTACCCAGTTTACAGGCTCTTCTGCTAGCGTTTGCTGCATTTGATCACCACCGTGACCATATACTAAGTGGATGTTTTGTGCGCCAAGACCTGTACATGTATCAATCACATGTTTTGCCATTGGCTTCCCTGCCAAAGTGTGTAGCACTTTAGGCATGTTTGAATACATACGGGTACCTTTACCCGCAGCAAGGATCACAGCACTGAATTTCATTAATAACCTATTGACGTTCTATTTTAATTGGGCGTTATTTTAAACACCTTGGAAGGATTAGTTAATGGTGGGATGTAAATTTCCAACTAAAATTAATCAAAAAGGCGACCAATTGGCCGCCTTTTTTCATGCAACGTTGCTAATTGAGCTTAGCGACGCTTTTTTGTCAGCTCGATAACTCGTAGCTGAGCAATGGCTTTAGCCAGTTCACTGGCCGCTTGTGCGAAGTCCATGTCACCATGCTGATTCTGGATTTGCTCCTCAGCGCGGCGTTTGGCTTCTTCTGCCTTCGCTGCGTCTAGCTCTTCACCACGGATAGCTGTATCAGCTAGTACAGTCGCTGTACCAGGCTGAATCTCTACCATACCACCAGAAACATAAATAATTTCTTCGTGGCCGTGCTGTTTCACAATACGCACCATACCAGGCTTGATAGCGGTCAGCAGCGGTGTGTGACCATGGAAAATACCAAGTTCACCTTCGCTACCGGTCACCTGAAACGTTTCAACACGACCAGAGAAGATTTTCTTCTCAGCGCTTACTACGTCTAGGTGAAAGGTTATTGCTGCCATATCGCCTCCTAGTTAGCCTTATAGCTTCTTCGCATTCTCAATAGCATCGTCGATGCTACCGCAGTACATAAATGCCTGCTCAGGAATGTCGTCGTATTCACCAGCTAGTAGGCCTTTAAAGCCACGTAGAGTCTCTTTTAGAGGTACGTAAATACCAGGGTCACCTGTAAATACTTCTGCTACGTGGTAAGGCTGAGTTAGGAAACGCTCAATCTTACGTGCACGAGATACAACTTGCTTATCTTCTTCAGATAGCTCGTCCATACCTAGGATAGCAATGATATCTTTCAGCTCTTTGTAGCGCTGAAGAGTCTGCTGAACACCACGAGCAACTTCGTAGTGATCTTGACCAACGACTAGTGGATCAAGCATACGAGATGTTGAATCTAGCGGGTCGATCGCAGGGTATAGACCCATTGCAGCGATGTTACGGTTAAGTACAACCGTTGCATCCAAGTGCGCGAACGTTGTTGCTGGAGACGGGTCAGTCAAGTCATCCGCTGGTACGTATACCGCCTGTACAGACGTGATAGAACCTGATTTCGTTGACGTGATACGCTCCTGGAGTACACCCATCTCTTCTGCAAGAGTTGGCTGGTAACCTACCGCAGAAGGCATACGACCTAGTAGTGCTGATACCTCTGTACCTGCAAGTGTGTAACGGTAGATGTTATCAATGAACAGTAGTACGTCACGACCTTCGTCACGGAAACGCTCTGCCATTGTTAGACCAGTCAGTGCAACACGTAGACGGTTACCTGGTGGCTCGTTCATCTGACCGTAAACCATCGCTACTTTTGATTCTTCAGGCTTCTCAACGTTTACAACGCCCGCTTCCTGCATCTCGTAGTAGAAATCGTTACCTTCACGAGTACGCTCACCAACACCAGCAAATACTGATAGACCTGAGTGCTGTAGTGCGATGTTGTTGATAAGTTCCATCATGTTAACGGTCTTACCTACACCTGCACCACCGAATAGACCGATTTTACCACCCTTAGCGAATGGACAAATTAGGTCGATTACTTTAACGCCCGTTTCTAGAAGTGCAATTTCGTTTGATTGCTCTTCGTAGCTTGGTGCACTACGGTGGATAGAGTAAACCTCTTCCGCACCCACTTCACCACGCTCGTCAATCGCGTCACCTAGGACGTTCATGATACGACCTAGAGTTTTAGTACCTACTGGTACTGAAATTGGAGCGCCAGTGTTAACCACTTCTACTCCACGACGTAAACCATCAGAGCTACCCATTACGATACAACGAACTACGCCACCGCCTAGCTGTTGTTGAACTTCAAGAACTAGACGCTCTTTTGAGTCCGTTACGTTTAGAGCGTCATATACACTAGGTACATTGCTCTGTGGGAACTCTACGTCGACTACCGCACCGATGATCTGTACGATCTTACCTGTAGCCATCGTTAATCCTCTAAACTATTTCGTTTTACCTAAGCTTAAACCGCAGCTGCACCACCAACGATTTCTGATAGTTCTTGTGTAATCGCAGCCTGACGGGCTTTGTTGTACACAAGTTCCAAATCGTCAATCAAACTGGTTGCGTTATCCGTTGCAGCCTTCATCGCAATCATTCGAGCCGCTTGCTCACAAGCAAGGTTCTCAACCACACCTTGGTATACCTGAGACTCTACGTAACGCACTAATAGCGTATCCAGTAGAGGTTTTGGTTCAGGCTCATAGATGTAGTCCCATGAATGCTCACGCTGCATCTCTTCGCTGTCCGATTTAGGCAAAGGTAGCAATTGATCGATCGTTGGTTGCTGAACCATAGTATTTACAAACTTGTTGAATACTACATATAGACGGTCCAGTTCACCTTCATCGTATTTCTTCAGCATTACGCCAACAGAGCCGATTAGGTCTTGTAGGCTTGGATTATCTCCAAGACCAGAAACCTGTGCCGCAACTTTTGCGCCACCATGTTTAAAGAAAGCTGTTGCTTTTGAGCCAACAACGGCTAGCTCAATCTCAGCACCTTTCTCTCTCCATGCTTGCATGTCTGTAACGGCTTTTTTGAACACGTTAATATTCAAACCACCACACAGACCACGGTCTGTCGAAACGATGATGTAACCAACACGTTTAGCTTCACGCTCTTCTAGGTACGGATGACGGTACTCTAGGTTTGCGTTAGCCACATGACCGATCACTTTACGCATTGTTTCAGCGTATGGACGAGAAGCTTCCATTGCATCTTGAGAACGACGCATTTTTGAAGCTGCTACCATTTCCATCGCTTTCGTAATTTTCTGAGTGCTTTTAACACTACCGATTTTATTACGTATCTCTTTTGCGCCGGCCATCGTTACTCTCCGTTAGTTGGTGGCAGAAACTGCCACCGACCTAATTACCAAGTTTGGGTTGCTTTGAAGTCGTCAGTCAGTTTCTTCAACTGAGCTTCGATTTCATCGTTGTAAGCGCCAGACTTGTCGATCTCAGCTGCTAGTTCAGCGTATTGACCGCGAGCGTACGATAGTAGAGCCGCCTCGAAATCTAGAACTTTGTTAAGTTCTACATCATCAAGGTAACCGCGCTCTGCCGCGAAGATAGTTAGAGCTTGGTCAAATACAGACATTGGAGCGTACTGCTTCTGCTTCATTAGTTCTGTAACTTTTTGACCATGGTCTAGCTGTTTCTTCGTTGCGTCATCAAGGTCAGAAGAGAACTGAGCAAATGCCGCTAGTTCACGGTATGCAGCTAGTGCTGTACGGATACCACCTGATAGTTTCTTGATGATTTTCGTCTGAGCTGAACCACCTACACGAGATACTGAGATACCAGGGTCAACAGCAGGACGAACACCAGCGTTGAATAGCTCAGTTTGTAGGAAGATCTGACCATCGGTAATCGAGATTACGTTAGTCGGTACGAATGCTGAAACGTCACCTGCTTGAGTTTCGATGATAGGAAGAGCAGTCAAAGAACCAGTCTTACCTTTCACTTCACCGTTAGTGAAACGCTCTACGTACTCTTCGTTTACACGAGCTGCACGCTCTAGTAGACGCGAGTGTAAGTAGAATACGTCACCTGGGAATGCCTCACGGCCTGGTGGACGTTTAAGTAGTAGAGAGATCTGACGGTAAGCTACCGCTTGCTTAGATAGATCATCGTAAACAATCAGTGCGTCTTCACCGCGATCGCGGAAGTATTCACCCATCGCACAACCTGCGTAAGGCGCTAGGTATTGAAGCGCTGCAGATTCAGAAGCTGATGCAACTACAACGATAGTATTTTGTAGTGCGCCGTGCTCTTCTAGTTTGCGAACAACGTTAGCGATAGTCGATGCTTTCTGACCGATTGCTACGTAGATAGAGAAAATACCAGAGTCTTTCTGGTTGATGATCGCGTCGATCGCCAGTGCTGTTTTACCAATCTGACGGTCACCGATGATAAGCTCACGCTGACCACGACCGATTGGGATCATTGAGTCAACTGACTTATAACCAGTTTGCACAGGTTGGTCTACCGATTTACGGTCGATTACACCTGGTGCGATCACTTCTACAGGCGAAGTCATTTTCGCTTCGATTGGACCTTTACCGTCGATAGGCTCACCCAGCGTATTTACTACGCGGCCTAGCAGTTCTGGACCAACTGGCACTTCAAGAATGCGGCCAGTACCTGTAACTTTCATGCCTTCCTTAAGGTCAGCATATGGGCCCATTACAACCGCACCAACCGAGTCACGCTCAAGGTTAAGTGCCAGTGCATAACGGCCACCCGGTAATTCAATCATTTCACCTTGCATCACGTCCGCTAGGCCGTGGATGCGGATGATACCATCGCTTACCGATACGATAGTACCCTCGTTGCGAGCTTCACTAACAACTTCGAAAGATTCGATACGTTGTTTGATCAGATCGCTAATTTCCGTGGAATTAAGTTGCATGCTCCAATCCCCATTAAGACTGCAATGCATCGCTCAGGCGGTTCAAACGACCACGCGCTGAGTCATCGATGACTAGGTCTCCGGCTCGAATAATAACCCCACCAAGTAGGGTCTCATCTACACTGCAATTCAGCTTCACTTTGCGTTCAAGACGCTTTTCAAGTTTGCTGCCAATGTTTGCAAGTTGTTCATCAGAAAGCTCTGTTGCTGAAATTACTTCAACATCAATTTCTTTCTCATGTTCTTTTTTCAGAGTAAAAAACTCCGTGCAAACATCAGGAAGGGCCGCTAAACGACCATTCTCAGCCATTACCTTCAAAAGGTTTTGACCGTGCGCATCAACTTGTTCGCCGCAAACTGCAACAAAAATTTCTGCCATTTTGTCAGCAGAAACCGAACCCGTTAGTAGTTCGTTCATTTGTTCGTTTTTGGCCACTTCAGCAGCAAAAGATAACATTTGGCCCCATTGGTCCAACTGGTCTTTCTCTAAAGCAAAGTCGAAGGCTGCTTTAGCATAGGGGCGTGCGATAGTAGTCAAATCAGACATATGCGCCCCCAGACTTAAAGTTTTGCAGTAATGTTGTCGAGAATATCTTTTTGCGCATCTTTATCGATAGAACGCTCAAGGATTTTCTCAGCACCAGCTACAGCCAGAGTAGCAACTTGTTTGCGCAGCTCATCGCGTGCACGATTGCGTTCAGCTTCAAGTTCTGCTTCTGCTTGCGCTAGGATTTTCTGGCGTTCTGCCTGAGCTTCCTCGCGAGCTTCATCAAGAATTTGAGACTTACGCTTGTTCGCTTGTTCGATGATCTCAGTTGCTGTGCGCTTCGCTTCTTTCAATTGATCAGAAGCGTTGGCTTGTGCTAGATCCAAGTCTTTCGCAGCACGTTCTGCTGCTTGAAGACCATCAGCAATTTTCTTCTGACGCTCTTCGATCGCTTGCATCAATGGTGGCCATACATACTTCATGCAGAACCACACAAATAGTGCGAACGAGATTGCTTGACCTAGCAGAGTTGCGTTTATGTTCACAACAGCTACCCCTCTATTTGGACTTAGTGTTAATCAGTGACAAGCGATAATCGCCCGTCCCGAGTTAAAGGTGATTAACCTAGTTGACCAACGAATGGGTTTGCGAAAGTGAATAGTAGCGCGATTACGATACCGATCATTGGAACCGCATCAAGTAGACCCGCGATGATGAACATCTTAACTTGTAGCATAGGAGCCATTTCTGGTTGACGTGCAGCACCTTCTAGGAATTTACCACCTAGCAGTGCGAAACCAATCGCTGTACCAAGAGAAGCAAGACCGACGATAATACCTACGGCGATTGCAGAAAAGCTCAGTAAAGTTTCCATTACTATCTCCAATTTATAGTTGTTGGCTTAGTGCCCAAATAAAAAGCTTTAAAAAAATTAATGATCAGGATCTTCGTGTGCCATTGACAGGTAAACAATTGTCAACATCATGAATACGAAGGCTTGAATCGTAATAACCAAGATATGGAAGATTGCCCACGGTAGTGAACCCATCCATTGTAAGTACCATGGTAGCATTGCCGCACAAAGAATGAATACAACCTCACCCGCGAACATGTTACCGAATAGACGCATACCAAGTGATAGAGGTTTCGCTAATAGCGATACCACTTCAATTAGTAGGTTAAACGGAATCATCAGTGGGTGATTGAATGGATGTAGTGCAAGTTCTTTTGCGAATCCACCTAGACCTTTTACTTTGATGCTGTAGTAAATCATCAATGCAAAAACGCCTAGAGCCATAGCCATGGTGATATTCACATCAGCAGACGGTACAACCTTAAGGTAAGGAATACCTAGCCAATGCTCTGCTGGGTATGGTAAGAAGTCGATAGGAACTAAGTCCATCACGTTCATCAAAAATACCCAACAAAAGATAGTCAGTGCTAAAGGCGCGATCAGTGGGTTGCGTCCATGGAACGTGTCTTTGACGTTATCGGCGACAAATTCAACGATCATTTCTACAGCACACTGAAGCTTACCCGGTACACCCGCTGTTGTTCTCTTTGCTACTTTGTAAAAAATTCCGAGGAAAATTAAACCAGTAAACCAAGAAAAAAACAGGCTATCGATATGTACGTTCCAGAAACTTGTCTCCGACCCTACTAAACCCAACTTGTATAGCGATAGGTTAGAAAGGTGGTGGGCAATGTAACCGGACGATGTTAGCGCTTCACCTGGCGCAGCCATAACTCATCCTATTTTTTGTTGTTAATGAATAGCACTGGTGCACAGATATTAATACCTAGTACCAGCAAATAGGTTAGTTTGAGGGGAACAAGTTCCACCTGCATATACATGTAGGCAACATAGAACAGTGCAACCGTGATGAGAATTTTCAGTACTTCACCCGTATAGAAGGAAGCAGCGATGCGCTTGGCAGCGCGAGCTCCACTAAACATGAAAGCACACAGCGCGAATACTGCATTGGCAACAACAAAAATGCCTCCGCCAATCAGCGCTGAAAATCCCCAGTCAGGATTTATGGCTACCGCCATTCCTGCTGCCACAAAAATAACCGCGCCAGACTGGATCATTAACAATTGCCTTGCGAGCTCTCGTCCTGGTCTAGCTAACGCAGCTACCATGTATTCGTACCTCTAGTAATATCCACTTCGCACTTAACTCTCTGTGCTGGGAAATTGGCGAAAATTATACGTTCAGTTCAACGTAAAGCAATTCGATTGCATCAAAAACTTACAGTTTTGTTTACAAAACGACAACTTTCGCACAAAATTCGATTAATTAGATTAATTGACCTAAATCAATTATCTCATCTAGGCCTCAAGCTTGGCAATTAGTTGGTCCAATTTGTGAGGCTCATCAAGACTTATCGTCAATTTCGCTTTTCCGTTTGCAGAACGGGTAAGAGAAACTTTTGCATCAAGCAGCTGACTCAATTTATGCGACATTTGCTCGGCTTCGGTATCCTCTTGTTGCCCTTTTTGCTCATTTTGTGGGGCTAAGCACTTTTTTACTAACTGTTCGGTTTGGCGAACAGTCATTTGCTTCTTAGCCACTTGTTGAGCTACTTCGACTTGCTGTTCGCCTTCTAACGCTAACAGAGCTCGAGCATGACCCATTTCCAATTTTTTATCTGCAACCAGACCTTTTACATCAACTTCCAACTGATTCAGACGTAATAGGTTACTCACCGTCGTTCTTGATTTACCAATCACATCGGCCACTTGCTGATGTGTCAGCGTGAATTCATCTTGTAGACGCTCAAGCGCTTGGGCTTCCTCAATCACATTCAAGTCTTCACGTTGAATGTTTTCAATCAACGCCATGGCGATGGCGGCACGATCTTCAACTTTTTTCACCAAACACGGCACGCGTTTTAAACCCGCCTGCCTTGCAGCACGCCAGCGGCGTTCACCTGCGATGATCTCAAACTGACCACTTTCGACCTGGCGAACCACGATTGGTTGAATAATGCCTTGTGATTGAATCGAAGCCGCTAGTTCTTCTAGCGCTTCAGGCGCCATATCTTTACGCGGTTGGTATACGCCCGGCTGCAATTGACCAATCGCTAAATCGGTTAACTCACCGTCTGCCGATAATTCTTGGCTATGCGATGCAATATGCTGTTTTTCACGAGCAAACGAACTGGTCGACAATAACGCATCCAGTCCTTTTCCGAGACCACGCTTAGACATGGGATTGAATTCCTTAGGTTAGAGTTAAACTGGGATTTCTTCGCGGCGGAGCATTTCGCCCGCTAGAGCAAGATACGCTTTGGCACCTGCGGAGTACTTATCGTAGTACATTGCAGGCTTACCGTGACTTGGTGCTTCAGCCAAACGAACATTACGCGGAATGACAGTACGGTAAACTTTATTCCCAAAGTGTTTTTTAAGTTGATCGGATACTTCATTCGATAAGCGGTTGCGTGGGTCGTACATGGTACGCAATAAACCTTCGATTTTTAGGTTTTCATTCACAACAGCCGCTAACTTGCTGATTGTATCCATAAGAGCAGTTAAACCTTCTAACGCAAAGTATTCACATTGCATCGGCACCAGCACAGAGTCTGCTGCCGCCATCGCATTGATTGTAAGAAGGTTTAGAGAAGGAGGACAATCAATAAAGATGAAATCATAGTTATCGCGAACTGACGACAATGCATTTTTTAGACGCACTTCACGAGCGAAAACTTCCATCAATTTGATTTCTGCCGCGGTGACGTCTCCGTTCGCCGCGATCAAATCATACTTCCCTGTTGTTTGGGTACAAACGACTTGATCGAACGGTGTATCTTCGACCAAAAGATCGTATGCGGTGGCGTCGACCATATACTTATCCACGCCACTGGCCATCGTAGCATTGCCTTGCGGGTCGAGATCGATCACCAAAACCTTGCGCTTTGTTGCCGCCATCGAAGCCGCTAAGTTAATGCACGTTGTTGTTTTGCCGACCCCACCTTTCTGGTTGGCGATTGCTACAATTTTACCCACGATTACCTCGCTAATTTTCCTTGCGCGATAAGATTACTAGATGACGATCACCTTCCAACTCAGGAACAGCCAAAGATATGATCTCTGTCACACTGCACCATTCAGGAAGCTGATCCATTTCATCTTTAGGGTGCTGTCCTTTCAGCGCTAGAAACACCCCGTGCTCTTGTTTCGGCAAATGGTGGCACCATTCCACCATGTCTGTCATTGAAGCAAAAGCTCGACTCAAAACGCCATCAAATTTTTCTTCAGGTTGGAATTCTTCGACGCGACTTTGAATTGGTGTCACGTTTTTCAGCCCTAATGTGTGCACGACTTGCTTGATAAAACGAATGCGTTTGCCAAGACTGTCGAGCAAAAAGAAGGTTTTCTCAGGGTTCATGATTGCCAAAGGGATGCCCGGCAACCCCGGACCAGTACCAACATCAATGAAGCGCTCACCGGGCAGGTGTGCGCTTACAACGATACTATCAAGAATATGTTTCACTAACATATCAAGCGGATCACGTACCGATGTTAAATTGTACGCTTTGTTCCATTTATCGAGCAGTTCGACATAACCAACTAACTGCTCTCGTTGCTGTTCTGACACTTCCAGGTCGGTTTTCGCGATCAGTGAATCCAGCTTTGTTCGCAATGCGCTCATTATTCTTCCTCACCTTTCTTCAGCAAACCATGCTTTTTCAAGTGAACAAGTAGAATAGAAATTGCAGCAGGCGTAATACCAGAAATGCGTGATGCAATACCGATGCTCTCTGGTTTGGCCTCGCTCAGTTTAGCAACGACTTCGTTTGATAAACCTTTTACATCGCGGTAATCCAAATCAGCAGGTAACTTGGTATTTTCGTGACGCAGTGATTTTTCGATCTCTTCCTGCTGACGCTTGATGTAACCATCGTATTTCACTTGAATTTCAACTTGCTCAGCCGCTTGCTGATCTTCAAGAGCAGGAGCAAACGCTTCAAGTTGCGTCAGTTGTGAATAAGTGATCTCTGGACGACGCAGAAGATCCTCACCACTCGCTTCACGGGCCATTGGGGTTTTCAGCAGCTTGTTCAACTCATCAACACCCTCTGACTTCGGATTCATCCACGTTGCTTTCAAACGCTGACGCTCCGTTTCCATATTGTTGATTTTCTCGTTAAAGCGAGCCCAACGAACATCATCAATCAAGCCTAGCTCGCGCGCTTTTTCCGTTAAACGTAAATCGGCGTTATCTTCACGAAGTAGCAGGCGGTATTCCGCACGAGAAGTGAACATGCGGTACGGCTCTTTGGTACCCATGGTCGATAAGTCATCAATCAACACGCCCATGTAAGCTTGGTCACGACGTGGGCTCCAGCCTTCTTTGTTTTGGCTAAACAAGCTTGCGTTTAGACCGGCCATCAAGCCTTGCGCTGCGGCTTCTTCGTAGCCAGTCGTACCATTAATCTGGCCAGCAAAGAACAAACCATGGATGAACTTCGTCTCGTACGTTTGCTTCAAATCACGTGGATCGAAGAAATCGTATTCAATCGCATAACCTGGGCGAACGATGTGTGCATTTTCAAACCCTTTCATTGAGCGCACGATTTGTACTTGCACATCAAATGGCAAGCTGGTCGAGATACCATTAGGGTATAACTCGTGCGTGGTTAGGCCTTCTGGCTCAATGAAGATTTGGTGGCTGTTTTTGTCAGCGAAACGCATCACTTTGTCTTCAATAGACGGACAGTAACGCGGACCAATACCTTCAATCACACCTGCGTACATTGGACTGCGATCCAAGTTACTACGGATCACATCGTGAGTTTGTTCATTGGTGTGGGTGATGAAACATGGAATCTGACGCGGATGCTGTTCACGTTTGCCCATGAACGAGAATACAGGCGTTGGGTTATCACCATGCTGAGCTTCTAGCACTGAAAAATCAACAGTACGAGCATCAATGCGCGGTGGAGTACCTGTTTTTAAACGATCCACACGGAACGGCAGTTCACGCAGTCGATCCGCTAATGCGATCGATGGTGGATCCCCGGCACGACCACCAGACGAGCTTTCCATACCTATGTGGATCTTACCACCAAGGAAGGTACCCACGGTTAGCACAACGGCTTTCGCATGGAAGCGAAGTCCCATTTGAGTTACCACACCAACTGCGCGATCTTGTTCAACAATCAGATCATCAACTGATTGCTGGAACAACGTTAAGTTAGGCGCATTTTCTAATGCATTACGAACGTACGCTTTGTACAGAGCGCGATCGGCTTGAGCTCGAGTTGCTCGTACTGCAGGACCTTTGGAGGCATTTAGTGTACGAAACTGAATACCTGCATGGTCGATGGCTTCAGCCATCAAACCGCCCATAGCATCTACTTCTTTTACTAAGTGACCTTTACCAATACCACCGATCGCCGGATTACAAGACATCTGGCCTAATGTATCGATGTTATGGGTAAGGAGAAGCGTTTTTTGTCCTGTGCGTGCAGATGCGAGCGCGGCTTCCGTTCCTGCGTGTCCGCCACCGACAACAATGACGTCAAAGTTTTCGTGATAAAGCATGAACTGACCTCAGGTATTCAAAGGGATTTAATGGACAGATAAAGGAGCCGTATTTTACCTGCTTTATGCCAGAGAGAAAAACGTTTTCTCGTTTTATCCGTTTTAAGCTTCAAGATAAATATATATAAGATCTATATATATGATCTCTTATTAGATCTACTATTAGGATCGACCGTTTCTGTGGATAACCTAAAAATGATCAACAAGATCATGGATCTTCTTTGGATCATATCTTGTGATCATGATTGGATCAGATCGAGGATTACCTGGGATCAAAAGTGGTGGTTATACACAGGGGGTAAAATTGATCAAAGTTGTTATTGGGATAACTAAAGGAAAATCACTGGATCTTATTGTAGTTATCCACAGTCTGTTTGGTTGGTTTTTGAGCGATTAAACAAAATAATTTGGTGGGAGTTATTCACATGGGAGAAAACAGAGCCGAATTTCGACTCTGTTGAAGGGAAAGTCGTGAGTTTAAAAACGTTCGATATTCTCTTTTAACCACATCTCTGCGGCGTCTTCTGGCACATCATGGCTCAGTACATCGATTTTAAAGCAATCTGCGAGAGGGGTTGCACCAATATCCTCTAATAAATCATAAGCGTGTTGACCAGCGGCACAGAACGTATCGTAGCTAGAGTCACCAATCGCAATCACCGCAAATTTTACATCAGTCATTTTTGGCGGTGTATTTTGTAATGCTGCGATAAAAGGTTGGATATTATCAGGATACTCACCAGCTCCATGTGTAGAGGTGATCACCAACCACGTACCTTGATTTTCGATATCACTGAGGGAAGGCTGGTTGTGGATCGTTGTTTCAAATCCATTCGCGTTGAGTAGATCACTCAGGTGATCCCCTACGTATTCTGCGCCACCTAACGTGCTGCCTGTAATAATGTGGATCATACTTCTTCCTTATTGAATGCGACGGCTAAAGCTCATGGATGGCTTGCCGTACAAAAAGAAACGCGGTGTGAGTTAAGCTCAGCACCGCGCGTTCGATTATTTACTTCCCGATACAGAATGAAGAGAAGATTCGTCCCAGTAAGTCGTCAGAACTGAACTCACCGGTAATCTCATTGAGATGTTGTTGGGTGATGCGTAGCTCTTCAGCCAATATTTCACCTGCCATATAGCCTTCAAGCTGCTCCTGGCCTATTTGAAGGTGCTGTGCGGCACGTTCTAATGCATCGAGATGACGACGACGAGCCATAAACCCACCTTCACTGTTGCCAGAGAAGCCCATACACTCCTTGAGATGATCGCGCAGAGCTTCAACCCCTGCACCAGTCTTCGCTGACAAACGGATAAGGGTAGGGTTATTGACGTGGCAGATCCCCATATCTTCACCCGTTTGATCCGCTTTATTACGGATCACAGTTATACCAATGTTGTCTGGTAGGCGATCCACAAAATCTGGCCAGATATCTTTCGGATCGGTGGCATCGGTTGTCGTGCCATCCACCATGAACAACACGCGGTCTGCTTGGGCTATTTCATCCCACGCGCGTTCGATACCGATTTTCTCTACTTCATCGGAAGCATCACGCAAACCTGCTGTATCAATGATGTGTAGTGGCATGCCATCAATATGGATGTGCTCACGCAGTACATCACGCGTGGTTCCTGCGATGTCGGTTACGATTGCAGACTCTTTACCCGATAGTGCGTTCAGCAGGCTTGATTTGCCCGCATTTGGACGACCCGCAATCACGACTTTCATCCCTTCACGCATAATAGCGCCTTGGTTAGCTTCTTTGCGCACCGCATCTAGGTTGTCGATGATGGCTTGTAGGTCACCAGCCACTTTACCGTCGGCCAAAAAGTCGATCTCTTCTTCAGGGAAGTCGATGGCTGCTTCAACATAGATACGCAAATGAATCAGCGACTCAACTAAGGTATTAATACGGCCTGAAAATGCGCCCTGTAAGGATTGCAGCGCCGATTTTGCTGCTTCTTCAGAACTGGCATCAATGAGGTCTGCAATCGCTTCGGCTTGAGCGAGGTCGAGTTTATCGTTCAGAAATGCGCGTTCAGAGAACTCACCAGGGCGAGCAGCTCGAATACCATCTATACCTAGAATGCGTTTTATCAGCATATCCATCACGACAGGGCCGCCATGGCCTTGCAGCTCAAGTACGTCTTCACCGGTAAATGAGTGCGGGTTAGGGAAGTACAGTGCGATGCCCTGATCAAGCACAGTGCCATCTTCTGACTTAAACGGCAGGTACTCTGCGTAGCGGGGCTTTAGTGTTTTGCCAGTGACTTCTAACGCCACTTGGTTGGCTTTAGGGCCAGAAACTCGAATAATACCGACACCGCCACGACCAGGCGCGGTCGCTTGAGCGACAATCGTATCTGTAGTCATAATTTTGCCTTTTGAGCTGGGCTATAGGGAAGATACCTAGGGAGCCATCACAATTAATTAGCTGAATTGTAATCAGCCAAAAACAAAAAGGCGACCTTTTGGCCGCCTTTCTCAATCATTTCCTAAAAGGTTACTTGCTGTGTAAGCCTTTTTTCTCTAATCCTTTGTAGATCAGAGTTTGCTGGATAAGCGTTACGATGTTTGACACCAACCAGTACAGAACGAGACCTGATGGGAAGAACAAGAAGAAGAAGGTAAACATAACCGGCATAAAGGTCATGATCTTCTGCTGCATTGGATCCGTTACTGTTGTCGGGCTCATCTTCTGGATTAGGAACATTGACGCACCCATCAGTAGAGGCAGGATGTAGTAAGGGTCCTGCGCTGAAAGGTCATGAATCCAACCGAAGAATGGAGAGTGACGTAGCTCAACCGATTCCATTAGTGCCCAGTAAAGCGCGATGAAGATAGGCATCTGTAGGATAAGAGGTAAACAGCCACCTAGTGGGTTCACTTTCTCTTTCTTGTACAGTTCCATCATTTCTTGGCTCATGCGCTGACGGTCATCACCGATACGCTCACGCATTGCTTGCAGCTTAGGCTGTAGCATGCGCATTTTCGCCATAGACGTGTATTGCGCTTTTGTTAGTGGGTACATTGCACCACGAACGATGAAGGTCAGACAGATGATTGCCACACCCCAGTTGCCAACAAAGCTCTGGATGAATGAAAGCAACATATGAAGAGGCTTCGCAATGAACCATAACCAGCCGTAGTCCACTACTAGGTCTAGGTTAGGTGCCACTTCTGCCATTTCATCTTGCAGTTTTGGACCAACCCAAAGTGTTGCTTCAAACTTAGCCTGATCGCCTGTTGCGATAGTTTTGTTCGGCATACGAACGCCGATGTCGCCGAGGTTGCCAATTACACGAGTGTATAGGTTAGTACCTGGTTCGTTACGTGGGATCCAAGCTGCGGCAAAGTAGTGCTGAATCATTGCTGCCCAACCTTGGCCATCGGCTAGGTTAAGAGACAGGTTGCGATCCTGCATATCATCAAAGCTGTACTTCTTGTAACGCGTATCTTCTGTTGAGTATGCGCCACCACGGTAAGTAGGCATTGTGATGCTACCACCATCGTCCATTAGGTTTTGACGTAGGTGAGCGTACATACCAAATGTTGCGTTGTTGCCTGAGTTGTTCACTACATCGTATTCAACATTAAGCGCGTAGCTGCCGCGTTTAAAGATGTAAGTTTTGGTGTATTCGATGCCGTTTGCAGTGAATGTCATCGGAACGCGAAGTTCATCTTGACCGTCAGCCATTGTGAAGCTGTCTGCACTTACGTTGTAGTGAGGGCGATTTGTGCTGCTCAAGTCGATACCTTGAGGACCCACTAGACCGCTTTGAGCGATAAATTGGTGACCTTGAGCGTCTTTAAGCAGAACAAAGGAATCTGATGAATCTAACTCAGCAGAGTATTCGTTAAGGTTGGCATGTACCACATCGCCACCAACGGTGTCGATCGACAGAGTTAAAACATCAGTCGTTACTGTGATAGTTTTTGCAGAAGCTTGCTGTTGACCGGGAACTGGGTCAAGTTCATCAGCAAAAGATGGTGCAGGTAGAGTGCTGCTTGATTGAGCCTGTTCAACTGCTTGAGGTTCTGGATTCTTTGCAACTTGCCATTGTTGAAACAGCAAAAAAGAAACCAGGGCCAAACCGATGAGCAGGATATTACGTTGAGAATCCATCGTTAGTTATCTCTGTCTTGTTTTTGGACTGGTGGAACGGGGTCATACCCCCCTTCATTCAAAGGGTGGCATTTTAATAGACGTTTGCCTGATAACCAACATCCTTTTACAAAACCGTGAGCTCTCAAAGCTTCTAGCGCGTAAGTGGAACAGGTTGGTGTGAACCGGCAACGAGGACCAATCAAAGGGCTGATAAACCAGCGATACAGATAAACGAGCCCAATGGCTATCCACGTGAAGGGCGAGACAGGCGTTGCCATAGCTTATCAAACAACTTAAAAATTTCCTCATTGCTTAAATCTTGCGCGCTTTTCTTCGCAATCACAACAAAATCTTTGTTTGGAAGCTGATGTTGATTGTTACGAAAGCTTTCACGAGCCAAACGCTTAAATCGGTTACGACCGACAGCCGTTTTGATTTGCTTTTTGGGAACCGCTAAACCTAATCGTGGGTGAGAAAGTTTGTTATTGCGAGCAATGATGGTGAAATGAGGCGAGCCAGCTCGATGAGCTTGCTGGAAGACGTTTTGATAATGCTCGGGAGTTAACAAACGTAACTCCCGATTAAACGCGTACGTGTTCAAAATAAACTAGCGATTATTTTGATAGGCGCGCACGGCCTTTTGCACGACGTGCGTTGATAACTTTACGACCGTTCTTAGTTGCCATGCGAGCACGGAAGCCGTGAGTACGCTTGCGCTTTAGAACTGTAGGTTGAAAAGTGCGTTTCATGATAATTACCTTTACTGATCAGTAGTTTTAGGTTCTTGTTAAACCCGGCGTGGGTATTTGCTTTCTTATATAAAGAAGCTCTTTATATAGAGAAGGACAACCGACGCCTCTCAACAAAGAGGCGGAATTGTAATCACACTCACATAATGTGTCAATGACTCAATGAGTACGAAATTCCGGCCGGGCGATTATACGTAGTGTGAGTAAAATCTCAAGGATCAATCGATCCTGATGCTTGATCGTTACTCTATTCCTACTTGGTTAAGGAATTTTTTCAAACGAGGATCTTGTGGATTATCGAAGATATCCTGTGGAGAACCTTGCTCAACGATATTGCCTTCCGCCATGAAGATCACTCTATCAGCGACTTCTTTCGCGAATTGCATCTCGTGCGTCACCACCAGCATGGTTTGATGCTGATTAGCTAACTTCTTCATTAATGAGAGAACTTCACCGACCCATTCAGGATCCAGCGCAGAAGTTGGTTCGTCAAACAACAGCAGTTCTGGTTGCAGCGCCATCGCTCGGCCGATACCCACACGTTGTTGTTGGCCGCCAGATAATGACGCTGGATAACTATCGCCTTTATCCCCAAGGCCGATGTCATCCAGAATTTGTTGCGCTCGTTTGAGAGCATCGGCTTTTTTCCAACCTCGAACGGTCACTAGACCTTCGGCAATGTTCTGGCGCGCATTCATGTGGGCAAACAGGGCATAGTTTTGGAACACAAAGCCAGTTCGACGACGCAGCGCTAATACTTCGGCTTTAGTGTGTTTTTGAGTATCAACGGAGATGTCATCTATCGTGATACGACCTTCATCTGCTTGTTCTAGAAAGTTCACCGTACGCAGCAAGGTTGATTTACCCGTACCACTTGAGCCGATAATCACGATGATCTCACCTTGCTTAATATCGAGGTCGATGCCTTTCAGCACTTCAGTCTCACCAAAACGTTTGTGAATATTTTCTAACTTAATCATCGTACGTACGCCTTATTCAGTTTTGCTTCTGCCCAGATTTGTACGCGAGTCAGAATCACCACCACGCCCCAGTAAATAAGAGCAACCGCAAGGAAAGCTTCAAAGAAACGGAAACTTGATGAGGCTTCCATCTGTGCTTTCGCCATGATTTCGGCCACACCAAGCGTGAAAGCAAGAGACGTTGACTTGATCATATCGATGAAATAGTTCATCAATGAAGGCAGTGCGACACGCGTTGCTTGAGGTAAAATCACTCGGCGCATTGCTTGGGATGTCGTCATACCGACCGATAAGCTCGCTTCCATTTGGCTGCGATCAATGCCAATAATGGCGGCACGAATACTTTCCGCCATATAAGCGGCAAAGTGCAGCGTTAAACCGATAACCGCTGCTGAAAAGGCGTCGATACCGACCATCAATGGAAAAATTTGCGGTAAGCCGTAATAGAGCAGGAAAAGCTGAACCAACAGTGGGGTGCCACGGAAGAAGCTGATGTACAGTTGGCTTAATTGATCCAGAACTGGCAGTTTAAATACGCGAATATTGGCTAAAATGACGGATAAAATCAGCGAAAACACCAATCCCCATGTCGCCATTTCCATGGTTGTGCCAAGATATTTCAGCAATATCGGCAGCAGTTCCAACATGTAATTAAAGTCAAATCCCATACGGCTTACCTAAAGGCTAGAGAAAAGAAAAGGTGGAAAACAAGTTCCACCTTTACGTAAGTTTATTTTAGTCCGAGAGTGATACCACTTTGCGGCCTAAAGTACAAAGAGTTCTTATTTCGTGATGTCAGCGCCAAACCACTTCACGGAAATTTTCTCTACTGTACCATCTGCGCGCATCTCAGCCAGTGCTTTGTTTACTTCTTCTTGCAGCTTACGACCTTTCTCGTTGTCAACGAAAGGCCATGCGTTTTGAATGGTCTCAAACGGTTCGCCTGCCAATTCCAGAGGAAGGCCAGTTTTCTTAATCAGCTCTAACGCAGAAAGACGATCCATTACAAACGCGTCTGCACGACCGAGCGCCACGTCATGTTCGATACCTGTGTCGTACGTTTTAATGTTGATCTTGCCGTCTTTGTCGTATTGACGCAGCAGTTGCTCAAAGTTAGAGCCTAGGTTCACCGCAACGGTCTTGCCCGCAAGATCGTCAACACCTTTGATGCTGTCGTTGCCTTTACGCACGGTAATTTGTGCGCCATCTACAACGTAAGGGTCAGCAAATAGGTATTTAGCTTTACGCTCGTCAGTCATGGTGATTTGGTTGGAGATCGTATCGATACGACCAGTTTCTAAAAGACCAAATAAACCAGAGAAGTTGGCTGTTACGTATTCGATTTTGTAATCGTTACGTTTACCGATTTCATCCCACATGTCGACTTCAAAGCCTTGTAGCTTGTCTTGCTTTACAAAAGTAAACGGGAAGTAGCGACCTGACATACCAACTTTGACTTCAGTAGCGGCTTGTACGGTTGCTGCCGACAGTGCAATGGCTGCAACGGCAACCTTAATCCAGTTTTTCATAATACATCTCCATAATTTTATGGTTGGAAATACTACTGTTAGTTAGCTCAATTAAATAAATAACCAAGAGCAATAACCTAGACCTGTGAGTTATTAGATAATAGAAGAAGAATGTTAAATGTGACGAAAATGCGAACTGAACCTAGCGAAATGATCGACAAAATCAACATTGGGAATAAAATAATACACAGACTTATCACCAATCGCTCGATCTTGTGAATTTTGCCCAATTGTGGATCGTTGTGTGGGCAAATTTGGGGCAAGGTGTGTTGATCTCATCAAGTTTGCAGAAATAATTGTGAATAACTTGGATCTTATTCACTGGATCGTCGATCAATCGCTGGCGATCTTGGTTATCAACAGGTAAAATTGCCAGTCTTTTCCGATAATTCAATTACTCAGTGGGGGCACCGTGTCATCTTCGCTTTGGCTGCAATGTTTGCAGCAGCTTCAAGAAGAGCTACCAGCTACAGAATTCAGCATGTGGGTTCGTCCGCTACAAGCGGAGCTCAATGACAATACTCTCACTCTATTCGCGCCAAACCGCTTTGTGTTGGACTGGGTGCGTGATAAGTATCTGAACAATATTACTCGCTTACTGCAGGAATACTGCGGTGGCGATATTCCTAACTTACGCTTTGAAGTGGGGAGCCGACCTGTCTCTGCTCCAAAACCAGCGCCGACACGTACGCCTGCAGATGTGGCTGCCGAGTCATCTGCACCTGCACAATTACAAGCGCGTAAGCCAGTACACAAAACCTGGGATGACGACGCTCAAGCGATTGCGGCTATCAATCACCGCTCAAACATGAACCCAAAACACAAGTTCGACAACTTTGTTGAAGGTAAGTCGAACCAACTGGGTTTGGCTGCGGCGCGTCAGGTATCGGATAATCCTGGAGCTGCTTACAACCCGCTGTTCCTATACGGCGGCACGGGCTTGGGTAAAACGCACTTGTTGCATGCGGTGGGCAACGCGATTGTGGATAACAACCCGAACGCAAAAGTGGTCTACATGCACTCAGAACGTTTTGTGCAAGACATGGTAAAAGCGCTGCAAAACAATGCGATTGAAGAATTCAAACGCTACTACCGCAGCGTTGATGCGCTCCTTATCGATGACATCCAATTCTTTGCTAATAAAGAACGTTCACAAGAAGAATTCTTCCATACCTTCAACGCACTATTGGAAGGTAATCAGCAGATCATTCTAACGTCTGACCGTTATCCTAAAGAAATTAATGGCGTTGAAGATCGTCTTAAATCTCGCTTTGGTTGGGGGCTTACTGTTGCGATCGAGCCGCCTGAGCTTGAAACGCGTGTGGCGATCTTGATGAAAAAAGCCGAAGATCACCAAATCCACCTTGCTGATGAAGTGGCATTCTTCATTGCCAAGCGTCTGCGTTCGAACGTTCGTGAGCTCGAAGGTGCACTGAACCGTGTTATCGCGAACGCGAACTTTACTGGTCGTCCAATTACGATTGATTTTGTTCGTGAAGCGCTGCGCGATCTGCTTGCTCTACAAGAGAAGCTGGTGACGATCGATAACATTCAAAAGACCGTGGCGGAATATTACAAGATTAAAGTAGCGGACTTGCTGTCTAAGCGTCGCTCTCGTTCTGTTGCGCGTCCTCGTCAGCTGGCCATGGCGTTAGCAAAAGAACTAACCAACCATAGCTTGCCTGAAATTGGCGATGCGTTTGGGGGCCGCGATCATACGACCGTACTTCATGCTTGTCGCAAGATTGAGCAGCTGCGTGAAGAGAGCCACGACATTAAAGAAGATTACTCTAACTTGATTCGCACCCTGTCTTCGTAATCGGTTAGAATAACGGTATTCTAAGCAAATCATTTATTGAGCTGACAGCGTAAAGAGCCAAGCATGAAATTTACCATTGAACGTAGTCATTTAATCAAACCGCTACAGCAGGTTTCGGGCGCTTTAGGTGGCCGACCAACTCTGCCAATCTTGGGTAACCTACTTCTTAAAGTAGAAGAGAACGTATTGTCGATGACGGCAACCGATCTTGAAGTAGAGTTAGTAAGCAAAGTGACGCTAGAAGGTGATTTTGAAGCGGGCAGCATTACCGTTCCTTCGCGTAAGTTTCTCGATATCTGCCGTGGTTTACCGGACGATGCGATCATCACATTTGTATTAGAAGGTGATCGCGTACAAGTTCGCTCTGGTCGCAGCCGTTTCTCATTGGCAACACTTCCTGCGAACGATTTCCCTAATATTGAAGACTGGCAAAGCGAAGTGGAAGTATCACTGAGCCAAGCCGATCTACGTACGCTGATCGACAAAACTCAGTTCTCGATGGCGAATCAAGACGTTCGTTACTACCTCAACGGCATGTTGTTTGAAATTGACGGCACCACGTTACGCAGCGTGGCGACGGACGGCCACCGTATGGCGGTATCGCAAACTCAGCTAGGTGCAGACTTTGCGCAGAAGCAAATCATCGTGCCACGCAAAGGTGTGCAAGAATTAGTAAAGTTGATGGATGCGCCAGAGCAGCCTGTAGTACTTCAGATCGGTAGCTCCAATGTTCGTGCTGAGGTGAATAACTTTACTTTTACCTCTAAGTTGGTTGATGGTCGTTTCCCTGACTACCGCCGTGTATTGCCTCAGAGCACCAATAAGACCCTAATAGCAAGTTGTGACGAGTTGCGCCAAGCCTTCTCTCGTGCTGCGATTCTTTCCAACGAAAAATTCCGTGGCGTGCGTGTGAATCTGGCTGATACTGAAATGCGCATAACCGCGAATAACCCAGAACAAGAAGAAGCGGAAGAGATGCTTGATGTAACCTTTGAAGGTGACGCTATCGAAATCGGCTTTAACGTAAGCTATGTGCTTGATGTTCTGAACACGTTGCGTTGTGAAAATGTACGTGTGTCGATGTCGGATGCTAACGCTAGCGCGTTGATTGAAAATGCCGACGATGACAGTGCCATGTACGTGGTGATGCCAATTCGTCTATAAGCCAACTGAATGCCTCTTTCTCGTCTCATCATTCAGCAGTTTCGAAACATTAAAGCCTGTGATATTGAGTTATCAGCAGGCTTTAACTTTCTTATCGGGCCGAACGGCAGCGGTAAAACCAGTGTCTTAGAAGCGGTTTATCTGCTCGGGCATGGCCGCTCATTCAAGAGCTCTCTCACCGGACGAGTGATACAAAATGAGTGTGACGAACTGTTTGTTCATGGTCGTTTTTTGAACTCGGATCAATTTGAGCTACCTATCGGCATTAATAAGCAGCGTGATGGCTCAACAGAGGTTAAAATAGGCGGTCAATCTGGACAAAAATTAGCGCAGTTGGCACAAGTTCTGCCTCTGCAGTTGATACACCCAGAAGGGTTTGATTTACTGACAGATGGCCCTAAACATCGTCGTGCGTTTATTGATTGGGGCGTGTTTCATACCGAGCCCGCTTTTTATCAAGCATGGGGAAGGTTCAAGCGCCTGAACAAGCAGCGCAACGCGTTGTTGAAAACCGCCAATAGTTATCGTGAGCTCAGTTATTGGGATCAGGAAATGGCAGGATTGGCTGAAAACATCAGCCAATGGCGAGCAAGTTACATCGAGCAGATGAAAACCGTCGCAGAAACTATCTGTCAGACATTTTTGCCAGAATTTGAGATCCAATTGAAGTATTATCGTGGCTGGGATAAAGACACTCCATACCACGAGATACTAGAAAAGAATTTTGAGCGTGATCAGGCTTTGGGATACACCTTTAGTGGCCCAAACAAAGCTGATTTGCGCATTAAAGTGAACGGAACGCCCGTTGAAGATGTTCTGTCACGCGGTCAATTAAAACTCATGGTGTGTGCATTGCGTGTAGCGCAAGGGCAACACCTGACAGAGATGGCCGGTAAACAATGCATTTACCTAATTGATGACTTCGCGTCGGAATTAGATAGCCAACGTCGCAAGCGTCTTGCTGACTGCTTAAAAGAGACGGGCGCACAAGTATTTGTAAGCTCTATCACTGAAAGCCAAATCGCCGATATGTTGGACGATAACGGTAAATTGTTTCATGTGGAACATGGCAGGATAGAGTCAAACTAGAAGAGAGAAACTCATGTCTGAAAATTACGATTCATCGAGTATTAAGGTACTGAAGGGTCTGGATGCGGTACGTAAGCGTCCAGGAATGTACATCGGCGATACGGACGACGGCACCGGCCTTCACCACATGGTTTTCGAGGTGGTGGATAACTCAATTGATGAAGCGTTGGCAGGTCACTGTAAAGACATCGTTGTGACAATTCATGAGGATAACTCGGTTTCCGTTAGCGATGATGGTCGTGGCATTCCAACAGAAATCCACTCAGAGGAAAATGTCTCTGCAGCAGAAGTAATCATGACGGTTCTTCACGCGGGTGGTAAGTTCGACGATAACTCATACAAAGTATCGGGTGGTCTTCACGGGGTAGGTGTTTCAGTAGTAAACGCACTATCAGAGAAAGTTGAGCTAACGATTCATCGTGGTGGCCATATCCATACGCAAACCTACCGACATGGTGAGCCTCAAGCGCCACTAGCCGTTGTGGGTGATACGGATAAAACCGGTACACAAATTCGTTTCTGGCCAAGTGCCGAAACGTTCTCTAACACTGAGTTCCACTATGACATTCTGGCGAAACGCCTGCGTGAACTGTCATTCCTGAACTCTGGTGTGTCGATCAAATTGGTTGATGAACGTGAAGCGGACAAACATGATCACTTCATGTATGAAGGTGGTATTCAAGCGTTCGTTGATCACCTAAACACCAACAAAACGCCAATCATCGAAAAAATCTTCCACTTTAACTCTGAGCGTGAAGACGGCATTTCAGTTGAAGTGGCGATGCAATGGAACGATGGTTTCCAAGAGAACATCTTCTGCTTTACCAACAATATCCCACAGCGTGATGGTGGTACTCACCTTGCTGGTTTCCGTGCTGCGCTAACACGTACATTGAACAGCTTTATGGATAAAGAAGGTTTCTCGAAGAAAGCGAAAACAGCGACTTCAGGCGACGATGCGCGTGAAGGTCTAACTGCGGTTGTTTCGGTGAAAGTGCCTGATCCTAAGTTCTCAAGCCAAACAAAAGACAAACTAGTTTCTTCTGAAGTGAAATCAGCTGTTGAGTCTGCAATGGGTGAAAAACTGTCTGAGTTCCTGATTGAGAACCCGACAGAAGCGAAGATGGTTTGTTCGAAAATCATCGATGCAGCACGTGCACGTGAAGCTGCGCGTAAAGCTCGTGAAATGACGCGCCGTAAAGGTGCACTAGACCTAGCTGGCCTTCCAGGTAAACTTGCAGACTGTCAGGAAAAAGACCCGGCACTCTCTGAACTATACATAGTGGAGGGTGATTCGGCAGGCGGCTCCGCAAAACAAGGCCGTAACCGTAAGAACCAAGCGATCCTACCGCTAAAAGGTAAGATTCTTAACGTAGAAAAAGCACGTTTCGACAAGATGCTATCTTCTCAAGAAGTAGCAACACTGATCACCGCACTAGGTTGTGGTATCGGTCGTGACGAGTACAACCCGGACAAGCTTCGTTACCACAACATCATCATCATGACCGATGCCGATGTCGATGGTTCGCACATCCGTACGCTACTGTTGACCTTCTTCTACCGTCAAATGCCAGAGCTTATCGAGCGTGGTTACGTGTACATCGCTCAGCCACCACTATACAAAGTGAAAAAAGGCAAACAAGAGCAGTACATCAAAGATGAAGAAGCGATGAACCAATACCAAGTATCATTAGCTCTGGATAATGCATCGCTACACGTAAACGCAGAAGCACCTGCACTGGCTGGTGAAGCACTAGAGAAGCTTGTTCAACAGTACAATGCGGGTATTAAACTGGCGGAACGTATGAGCCGTCGCTACCCAAGTGCTTTGGTAAACGAGTTGATTTACACTCCTCGCCTAACGCCAGAGCAATGCCATGACGCATCAGTTGTGGAAGCTTGGACGAAGCAGCTTATTGAACAGCTGAATGCGAAAGAAGTGGGTGCAAGCCAGTACAGCTACGAAGTTGAGCAGCACGAAGAGCTAGGCTTAAACTTGCCTAAGATTGTGGTTCGTACTCACGGCGTGACGCACGAACATGCAATTAGCATCGACTTCCTAAACTCGAAAGAGTACGGCAAGTTGGCTGATCTATCAGAAGCACTTGATGGACTTCTGGAAGAAGGCGCGTACATCAAACGTGGTGAGCGTACTATGCCAGTGGCAAACTTTGCAGAAGCGCTTGACTGGTTAGTGAAAGAGTCAATGCGTGGCTTAAGCCGTCAGCGCTACAAAGGTCTAGGTGAGATGAACCCAGACCAACTTTGGGAAACCACCATGGACCCAGAAACTCGTCGTATGATGCAGGTAACGATTGAAGATGCGGTAGGTGCAGATCAACTGTTCACTACGCTAATGGGTGACCAAGTAGAACCTCGTCGTAACTTCATCGAAGAGAACGCACTGAAAGTAGCGAACCTAGACGTATAACGACACTGTTCGTGATAGTAAAAAGCAGCGAGAAATCGCTGCTTTTTTTGTTGTACCACCAGCTAAAATCGCCACTTTCTGCTAAAGCGGATGTTTTTCTGGTACTAACTGCCAACAACCCGATCAAGCCTGCCATTTTATTTCTGTTTTCTTTTTTTCTCGCCATTTTGTTCGCTTGAGCGTTTTTGCTTTCTTTTTTCTGCTCGCTATAGTGCTGAAGAGCTGATGAATAAGGAGACTAAGAAAATGGTGATGACTTTCCTGAACTAAGCCGGAAGTGATGCACTTCCGGTTCAATGCACTGAATTTATTTGTAAGACAAGGCATTAAGAAGGAAATAATCATGTTTGAACGCTGGTTCTCAGCGTACTGCTTGGCGCTGCGAACTTGGTGGTTAACCAGTCGCTTTTTAACCTATCAATCACCACTAAGGTTGTTATCGCTATTTGAAACCTGCGAGCAACAAGCCCATTGCCGTAACCGAGCTCGTATTGCGGTTGGAGACACGGTTCGCTTAGTGGATGTTGAACGCGCCTATCAATATCGCATGACATTGGTCAGCTCGCGTAAGGGGCAACCCATGACAGGTATGCTCGCGGTCGATTCTTATTTGGGGTCTCGACTGTTAGGTCGAGCTAAAAATGATGCGCTCGAAGTGGAAATTTTTAATCAGCGACGCTGCTTTGTGATTACTGAAATTGTTCATCAATCGCAGCCACCAGCTCAGAAAATGCTGTGTGGTTGTCTGTTGTGCCAATAAATAGAGGTGAAGTCATGAGTAAGAAAGAAAAGAAACAACCGCAGTTGAGTCTAAAAGAAAAGCGCAAACTAAAGCAGGAAAAGGCGGCAGAAAAGGGCGTTGTAAAAGCGCGTAAATCCTCCCGCAAGTAAAGTGTAGATTGAGCCCTCCAGAACGGCGGGCTTTTTATCACTGATCGTGAAGTGATGAGGAACTAAGCTGTTCAAGGGGATAGTGGATGCTTTAAAAATTTTTTATTTTTTCCCTTGAAAGTCATTTTTGACGACCTTATATCTAGTTATGAAGAGGGTGACTGGCTTGCTAGAGACTAGAAGACCAGCCCTCTGAAATCGCTAAAACGAGATCGCTCAGAAGAGGATATGGCGTTTTAGCACACAACTTAAACCTTTAGATTCAATATCATGTCTCCGAGCCAAACCAAGGCCAGTGGAATGATAAGAATCTCTTAGTTCGGCGTTGGTTTTTGCATAAACACGCCAGTAGGATGGAACTCATCTGAACTAAGACTATTGCTTAATTAAGAGGATAGATTTATGCGTAATGTAGATTTCTCACCACTATACCGTAATGCAATTGGCTTTGATCGTCTGCTAAACCTGATGGAAGCGAATACAGCGAAAAATACTTCTGGCGGTTACCCTCCATACAACATTGAGCAAAAAGACGAGCACAACTACCGTATTACTATGGCCGTTGCTGGCTTTGCTGAAGAACAGCTCGATCTGACTCAAAACGAAAACATGTTGATTGTGAAGGGCGAACGTAAAGCAGAAGAAGGCAAAAACTACGTTTACCAAGGTATTGCAGAACGTGATTTTGAACGTAAATTCCAGCTAGCGGATTACGTAAAAGTCGTGGGTGCATCAATGGAAAACGGTCTGCTTCATATCGATTTAGTTCGTGAAATCCCTGAAGCCATGCAACCACGTAAGATTGCTATCGGTGGCAACAACCTGATTGAGAACAACTAATCAGTTAACCACCCGGTTATAGAATGAGAAAGAGCGCCATATGGGCGCTCTTTTTAGTTTGGGGGTTTTCAAATCCGCTATTTCAAAGCCGTAATTTCAAAGAGAAGAACGGCTGAGTTCAATCCGTCTATTTACCTTCGCGGTAAGCCTTTTCCACTTCTTCAGCGATAATCGCAATGCCTTTTTGCATCATCTCATCATCTTGAACGTAGTTCATACGCAGGCATTGGTGCGCGTGATCCCACTCGTCTTGCTGACCAATAAAGAAATATTCACCAGGGACAATCAATACGCCACGCGCTTTCAAGCGTTGGTACAGTTCCATTGTTGTGATTGGCAGTTCATCAAACCATAACCACAAGAAGATAGCGCCTTCCGGCTTGTGGATGCGGAATCGCTCATCGGTAATTGCTTGTTGGAGCAGTTCAACCGCACGTTGTGATTTTTGCTTGTAGAACGGCTTAATCACCTCTGAACTCAGTTTAAGCAGATCACCTTTGCCAATTATATGGTTTGCCAGCGCTGGACCAACACTGCCCGGCGCTAGGCTGATGATGCCGTTCATATTGGTTAACGCTTGAGTGATTTCTTCACTCGCAATCACAATGCCACAACGCACGCCCGGTAAACCAAGCTTAGATAGGCTCATGCATAGGATGGTGTTTTCATTCCAGAACGGTTCGACATCTTCAAAGATGATGTTCGGGAAAGGTAGACCGTAGGCGTTATCGATGATCAGTGGGATGTTGTTCTCACGTGCTAGCTTGTCCAGCTTACGTACTTCTTTATCTGTCAGTACATTACCCGTTGGGTTAGTTGGGCGAGACGCGCAGATTGCCGCAACAGAGTCGTCGACGGCGAGTTGCTCAAAATCGACGTGGTATTTAAACAGGCCGTTATCTAACAGCTCGATTTCTGGGTGGTAAGAGATAAAGATATCTTCATCAATGCCAGCATCACCATAACCGATGTATTCAGGCGCGATAGGCAGTAGCACTTTCTTGTGCGAACCGTCTGGCTGTTTACCTGCCAACAAGTTGAACAAGTAGAAGAAGCCACTCTGGCTACCGTTAGTTAGGCTGATGTTCTTTTCGGAAATATCCCAGCCGTAAGTTTCACGGAATAACTGAGCTAGCGCTTTGACGAACGCGTCTTTACCCTGCGGGCCATCGTAGTTGGCGAGGGCGGCGACGAGCTCCCCACTGGCGAGCATTTCCTCACTGGCTTGGTGAAAGTAATCGAGCATGGCAGGAATGGCGGCAGGATTACCTCCACCGAGCATGATGGCACCTGGTGTGCGCAGACCATCATTCAAATCGTCCATTAACAGCGTAATACCTGAATACTGATTAAATTTTTCACCAAACTTTGAGAACTGCATGCTGACTTATACCTAATTCATTGTGATTGCTTTGTGTATGTTTATGCCGATGTTTTATCGGCTTATCGAGTAATCCTTGACCTTACCTCAATGTGTAATTAACGCAAAGTGTGAATTAAGCCGAAAAAGAAAAAAGTGCGTCATCAGACCAGAGGAACGAGACAAAAGGGCAAAAAGAACAATAAAAAAGGGAAGCTTATGCTTCCCTTGCTGGTGGAGAGAGTGTGATTTACTCACCGGTGTAAACAATCAGCACCTTGTCGTCTTGGTATTGGCGTTCGAACGCGTAGTAACCTTCTTGGTTGCGAGTGATGTGCTTACCTTGAGCTACCGCTGGGTGGCGTTTACGGAATTCGCCCAACTTTTGCCAATGTTGCAGTAGATCTTCTCGCTCGCCATGAATCTTATCCCATGGCATATCTGAGCGTGTGCCTTGGTGGGTGTCTGAACCAGTAATGCCAAAATCACGAGCTATCTCATCACCGTAATAGATCTGTACTGCACCGGGAGCCAGCATCAGTGCATTCGCGGCACGAGCTTGGTCATCAAAACTGCGGCTGCGAGCCGACCAAAACAGCTGTGTATCGTGTGAAGACAGGTAGCTCAACACATTGAACTCAGGATCGGTATTGATGCGTTCTGCATAACGGCGGTAATCATTATCAAGTTGAGCGAAACACTTCAGCGCTTTTGGTGCTACATCAGATTGGAACTCGAAGTTGATGATGGAGTCGAAGCCGTTATCGAAATACGGGCTTTTCACCACGCTGTGTGCCCATACTTCACCTGTCATCCAGAAAGGTAGGTCATCCAAGGCTTTGTCCGGGTTGTTTTGTTTCCATTGAGCAAGCGCTTGGGTGGTGCTGGCTTTCAACTCTGCCCACGCTTCCATTTCAACGTGTTTGGCAGTGTCGACACGGAAGCCGTCAATGCCATAGTCGCGCACCCAATCGGATAACCACGTAATCAGATGTTCACGTGGGGTTTGCAGCTCATCTTGCGCATTGGTGTCTTTATTGCGGAAGAAGTTTGGTAATCCGGTTTTCTGAGTCGATTCGGTTTTGAGATCCGGTAGGTAGTTCAAAGACATGGTGATGTCGTTGTAGCCCGGAGCATCGTAGTCACCAATGTCAGTGCGAATCCAGTCTTTGCCCCACCATTTATCCCACGCTTCGCTATCACCGTATTTGATGTAGTCGTTGAAGCTGTGCCAGCTTTGTCCTGATTTTGGCTGCCAGTCGGTCCATTTTTCACCAAAGACTTCTTTGGCTTCTTGGTCATCAAGGTAAAGCTGACCAAATCCGAATTCCTGCATGTCTGCTAATGTCGCATAACCTGTGTGGTTCATGACCACATCCCAAATCACGCGGATACCTTTCTTATGGGCAGTATCGACGAAGGTTCTGAGTTCATCTTCGGTACCCATGTTGGCATCAAGCTTGGTCCAATCTTGGTGATAGTAGCCGTGGTAGCCGTAGTGCTTAAAGTCGCCTTTATCGCCGCCGCCAACCCAGCCGTGGATTTGTTCCAGTGGTGAGGTTATCCAGATAGCATTGACACCAAGTGATTCGATGTAATCGAGTTTTTTCGTTAGACCCGATAAGTCACCACCGTGGAAGGTACCAATCTCATATTTTCCGTCTTTGCTGCGACCGTAGCTGTTGTCGTTGTCTGGGTTGCCATTATAGAAGCGGTCGGTCATGACGAAGTACACCGTCGCATTGTCCCAACTGAACGGTTTGTCGGCTTGCTGTTCAACTTCTTCTAGCAGCAATAGACCTTGGCTCATAGGACCCGGTTGCATGGTGACGCTGCCATTGGCGACAGTGGTTTCTTGTCCGGTTAAGGCATCACGAACGACAGTGCCATCATTAAAGGTTTGGGCAACGTTGATGGTTTTTGGCGTGTCAGTTGCGACAGGGCAAGAGTAGGTGATGTCCTGACTCTGTTTTGGTTTGATTTTTACCGTCAGCTCATTGGTGGTTGGATTGAGCGTAAATTGATAGGTATTGGCTTTGAAGATGCGCAGCGGCATTTCTGCGTCAGTGGCGCAGTTATCCATTTTTAATGGACGATTGAATTTGATGCGATCTTCTTCTGCTAGGGCAAAGCTACTGCCACAGCTTTGATTACTGTCGGCAATGGTAAAGGTGTAGCTGCCTTTTTCGAGTTTTTGCTCAGCGACAAGTAAGCCTTGTGAGTTTTCCTCAAAAACAGCAGTGTCATCACCAACGTTTAATACGATGGCATTTTCTGGTATCTGGCTGCAGGCGCTCAGTAGACCGATAGAGAGTGCGAGAATTGTTTTTTTCATTGTGTCCTTCCCCCGAATAAACAGTCCAGTTATAGCAAAACTGTGCCTCTACAATCCGAGCTCTACACCAACAAGTTAAACGCGTCTCACCCTACAAATTTTAGTCTTGTTCACAAAATGAATAATAAGCGTCACCTTCATCGGTTTGAAGGCAACAAAAAAGGGAAGCATCAGCTTCCCTTTTAGTTATTTCTTAATCACTTCGAAGAGTAATGAATTACTTTTGAAGCAAAGAAATGTCTGCGATCTGTAGGAACAGGTTACGCAGGTTGCTCAGTAGTGTCAGACGGTTCTTTTTAAGTGCTTCGTCGTCTGCCATTACCATTACGTTATCAAAGAACGCATCAACTGGTTCACGTAGGTCAGCTAGCTTGCTTAGGGCTTCTTGGTAGTTACCAGTTGCAAACGCTGGCTCTAGCGCTTCTGTCATTACTTCAACGCTTTCTGCTAGTGCTTTCTCTGCGTCTTCTTGTAGAAGTGCTAGGTCGATGTCTGCTGCTAGTTCGCCGTCGAATTTCGCTAGGATATTACCTACACGTTTGTTCGCTGCTGCTAGAGACTCTGCTGCTTCTAGTTCACGGAAGTGAGAAACCGCTTTAACTCGTTGGTCGAAGTCTGCTGGTTTCGTCGGACGACGAGCTAGAACCGCTTGAATGATGTCTACGCTGAAGCCTTCGTCTTGGTACCAAGCACGGAAACGACCAAGCATGAACTCGATAACGTCTTGTTCAACGTTGTCGTTGGTTAGGCGGTCGCCAAACAGTGACTTCGCTTTCGCTACTAGGTCAACAAGATCTAGGTTGTAGCCGTATTCAACGATGATACGTAGTACACCTAGAGATGCGCGGCGTAGTGCGAATGGGTCGCTGCCTTTAGGCGCTTGACCAATACCGAAGATACCTACGATAGTGTCTAGCTTGTCTGCCATTGCAACTGCAGTTGAAACACCGTTTGATGGCAGTTCATCACCTGCGAAACGAGGCATGTATTGCTCGTTCAGTGCTACTGCAACTTCTTCTGCTTCACCGTCGTGGCGAGCGTAGTGCATACCCATAACGCCTTGAGTATCCGTGAATTCGAATACCATTGAGGTCATTAGGTCACATTTTGCTAGTAGACCAGCACGCTTTGATTTCTCAACGTCAGCACCGATTTGCTCAGCAATGTAGCCAGCAAGCTCTGTGATGCGGTCTGTTTTGTCTTTGATCGTGCCCAGTTGCTTTTGGAAGATCGCTTGTTCTAGTTCTGGCAGACGGTCGATAAGCGGACGCTTACGGTCTGTGTTGAAGAAGAACTCTGCGTCAGCAAGACGAGGGCGAACTACTTTCTCGTTACCTTCGATTACGTAACGAGGCTCTTTTGATTCGATGTTCGATACGAAGATGAAGTTAGGTAGTAGCTTCTTGTTTTCATCGTAAACAGGGAAGTATTTTTGATCACCTTTCATGGTGTATACCAACGCTTCAGAAGGCACTTTTAGGAACTCTTCTTCAAACTTCGCTGTTAGTACCACTGGCCATTCAACCAGAGACGTTACTTCTTCTACTAGGTCATCTTCTAGGTCAGCGATACCGCCAACCGCTGCTGCCGCTTTTTGTGCGTCAGCTAGGATGATTGCTTTACGCGCTTCGTAATCTGCCATTACTTTACCGCGCTCTTCTAGGATCGCAGGGTATTGTTCAGCAGAATCGATAGTGAACTCTTGCTCACCCATGAAGCGGTGACCACGGATAGTGCGGTCTGAAGCGACACCAAGGATCTCGCCTTCGATTAGATCGCTGCCCATTAGCATGGTTAGCGTCTTAACTGGACGGATAAATTGAGTCGTTTTGTTACCCCAGCGCATTGGTTTTGCGATAGGTAGGTTTGCTAGTGCTTTCGCTGCAAGTTCAACTACGATCTCAGACGTTGGCTGACCTTTCACTTCTTGTTTGAACAGTAGCCATTCACCTTTGTCTGTAACCATGCGCTCTGCTTGGTCAACCGTGATGCCACAACCGCGTGCCCAGCCTTGAGCCGCTTTTGTTGGGTTGCCTTCCGCGTCAAACGCTGCAGAAACCGCAGGACCACGCTTTTCAACAACTTTGTCAGACTGGCTGTCTGCTAGTGCTGCGACTTTAAGTGCAAGACGACGAGGTGCCGCGAACCATTTCACGCCTTCGTGAGCAAGCTCAGCGCCTTTTAGTTCTGCTTCGAAGTTTGCTGCGAATGCTTCAGCTAGAGTGCGAAGTTGCGTTGGTGGTAGCTCTTCTGTACCTAGCTCGATTAGAAATTCTTTTGCCATGTTACTCTACCCCTTACGCTTGTTCTTTCTTACACATTGGGAAGCCAAGAGCTTCACGCGATGCGTAGTATGCTTCTGCAACTGCTTTCGTCAGGTTGCGGATGCGTAGGATGTAACGTTGGCGTTCAGTTACTGAGATCGCTTTACGCGCGTCTAGTAGGTTGAATGCGTGACCAGCTTTTAGAATGCGCTCGTAAGCAGGTAGTGGCAGTGGCTTTTCAAGCTCAAGCAGCTCTTTACACTCTTTCTCACACTGTTCGAAGAAACCAAATAGGAAATCAACGTCTGCGTGCTCGAAGTTGTAAGTTGATTGCTCTACTTCGTTTTGGTGGAAGATGTCACCGTAAGTCACTTTGCTGCCGTCTGGCGCGATGTTCCAAACTAGGTCGTAAACAGAGTCTACTTCTTGGATGTACATTGCTAGACGTTCGATACCGTAAGTGATCTCACCAGTTACTGGCTTACACTCAAGACCACCAACTTGCTGGAAGTAAGTAAACTGAGTCACTTCCATGCCGTTTAGCCAAACTTCCCAGCCCAGACCCCATGCGCCTAGTGTTGGGTTTTCCCAGTTGTCTTCTACGAAACGGATGTCGTGTACAAGAGGGTCAATACCAAGAACTTCAAGGGAGCCAAGGTACAACTCTTGAATATTGTCAGGCGATGGTTTTAGCGCTACTTGGAATTGGTAGTAGTGCTGAAGACGGTTAGGGTTTTCACCGTAACGGCCATCAGTAGGACGACGTGAAGGTTGTACGTAAGCTGTCGACATTGGCTCTGGGCCAAGCGCTCGTAGACAGGTCATTGGGTGAGAGGTACCCGCACCCACTTCCATATCTAGCGGTTGAACAATGGTACAACCATTTTGAGCCCAATAATCCTGCAGCGCGAGGATCATTCCCTGGAAGGTTTTGATATCGTATTTTTGCATAAGTCAGGTTCGCGCGATTCTCTTGTTACTCGTTAATTCGTCATCTATGCCGAGTTTTTCAACTCTAACAACGGCGATAAAGAGTAATTACGGTTGAATAAATTAACAATCTAGTATAACCAGATATTGAGCATGGGAGTAGAGCTAATCTTGATTAATTCGTGGGCGATTTTCTCCTTTAATGAATTTTTACCGCGTTATCTGCTGTATTTTTCCTAAAAGGGAGTTTTTGCCTGCTTTGGCTCTTGAGAAGCGCAACAAAGGTGGCTAGAATTGCGCCTGTCTTTGGGGAGTAGCTTACCTGATGAAGTTTCTGTTTCATCTGGTTCGTCCGTCAACATAATTGGTGCAAAATCACCATGGCGTTCGAGACTTGAAGCCTTTCAAGTTTAGCAAGACCTTAGACAAATCATCACGAACCGGGGTAGGGGCGTGAGGTTTGTCTTCGGTTAAAAATAATAATCCCTGCCCCAATGAGCATGTCGTGAGCGTTTTAGCTATTTCAATTACTACTGTAGCGTTAGCAGAAATTGGCGATAAGACCCAATTGCTATCTCTATTACTCGCAAGTCGTTACCGAAAACCAATCCCAATTATTGCAGCAATCTTTTTGGCAACTATTGCCAACCACGCTTTGGCTGCATGGTTAGGTGTGGTTGTCGCAGACTATCTATCACCTGAGATTTTAAAGTGGGTGCTGGTGGTCAGTTTTGTCGCGATGGCGGCTTGGGTTCTGATCCCGGACAAACTGGATGATGACGAACAGATTTCTAATCGAGGCCCATTTATTGCCAGCTTTATCGCGTTCTTCGTTGCGGAGATAGGCGATAAAACTCAGATCGCCACTTCCATCTTAGGGGCGCAATACGCGGATGCGTTAAGTTTGGTGATTATCGGTACCACAATCGGTATGCTGCTGGCGAATGTTCCTGTGGTCCTGATTGGTAAATTGTCGGCCGACAAGATGCCTTTAGGGCTGATCCGTAAAATCACCGCATTTTTGTTTATTGCTCTGGCAATAGGGGCTGCACTGTTCTGATTTTTTGCACGTGAAATGATGTGAGTTATCAATCATTAGTGGCGTGCTGCGCGAGTTCAAACTCTGACTCTAAATCGTTCCGTTGCGTGACGGATGACATATAAGTGTCATACTTGTCATGGTAGTTTAATGGTGTGAATGATAGCGAGAGGGCAAGTTTATGCTTACACGTTACATGGGGATGTCCCCGAAGAGTCAGAGTTATTTATTCACTTTTGGTTTAGCGCTGTGTTTACTAGCGATGGTGCTAACTGATATGTGGTTACCGATTGTAGCAGGATCGTTCGTTCTTACTGGATTGACAGTAGAAGCGTGGATTCGTGTCGCTCACATCATTCCTATGCATGAAGAGATGCGGGCAATGAAGAAACAACTTAACAAGCTCCAATCAGAAGTTCGCACACTCGAATACGATGAATAAACAAACGGCAGCCAATATTGGCTGCCGTTTTTAGTTCGACCAGATTATTCCAATCCTTTCTTGATCAGGTACTGATACGGAACTTGCTCCGTTTGTGCCGCAACTAATTGGTGGTCCATAAAGCGGCAGAAACTCGGAATGTCTCGAGTTGTGGATGGATCGTCTGCTTTGACCAGCAAAATCTCACCATCTTGCATGTTGCGAATTGTCTTCCTGACCATCATCACTGGCTCTGGGCAGCGCAGTCCTTCCGCCTCTAATGTCTTGTTTGCCAGTTCAGGATTAAAGCTCATAGTGTGATTCTCGTAACTAACTGAGCGTTGAATTTTACTTTCGTTGAAAAAATATTCAATAACCACTTGGCAAACCGAATTTTTTGTTTTACCTTAAATTAACAATTTGGTAACAACTGGCAAGGGAGAGGCAATGTTAACAGCGTTAGACAGACTTACGATTTACTCAGTGCTGTGTTTTATCTCGTTTTGTGCATTGGTACTCAGGACGCCAGCTGACACCTCTTTGACGCCTCTAGTAGGCATGGTTGCCACTATTATTGGGATTTGGATCGAGATGCGCAGATGGTCTGGCGCATCTGAGCAAGAAAATTAGCGCTTCTTGCTTGGATCAGAATGCTTTTAATAACGCTCACCTATTTTTTACCGACACTTCATTCCGACACTATCCCCATTTTTCTTGGGCTTCCCCGCTGAAAGGCGGGATTTTTTTTGCCTAAAGAGTACAATTTACCCAAACACATACAAAATAAGTGGCTAATTCGTGGAACTGGAAGACATCTATCGCCGAGATTTAAATTTACTGGTTGCGTTGCGAGTACTGATAGAAGAAAACAGTGTCAGTAAGGCGGCAACACGTCTGAACTTGAGTCAATCGGCAATGAGTCGTGTGCTTGGTCGTCTACGTGACTTGTTGGGAGACCCGCTGTTTACTCGTCAGGGACAGCATTTGATCCCAACTCAGAAAGCGTTAGAGATCGATCGCTCATTGGGCGAGCCATTAGAGTCTTTACGTCAGTTGTTATCTCCGGTTGAGTTTGACCCATTGCAATGCGTACAGACTTTCAACATCGTGACCACCGACTATGCCATGCAAACGATCTTACCGTTCGCTTTGCCGAGAATTTACCAAGAAGCGCCAAACGTGTCTTTCAACTTCTTACCACTGCAACACGACCGTTTATCAGATCAGCTCACTTATGAAGGTGCAGACTTAGCGATTTGTCGTCCGACTGGCCCGGTGGAGCCTCTACGCAGTGAAGTGTTGGGGCGAGTGGGGGTGCTGTGTATGCTTTCAAAACAGCATCCATTAGCGGATAAAGAAATGAGCTTGGATGATTATCTGAGTCATCCACATGCCATGATCGCCATCAGTGATGGTGTTAAGGCACTGATCGAACAAGCTTTGATGGAGAAACCTAAGCGTAAAATGGTTCTGCGGGCGTACCATTTAGAAGCCGCATTGGCGATCATGGATACCTTGCCAATTATCATCACAGTGCCAGCGGACTTGGCGTATCTGGTTGCTGAGCGTTATGACTTGGTGGTGAAACCGTTACCATTCCAATTCACGCCGTTTGAATACTCGATGATTTGGCATGCGCGTTGCGAGCATTCTCCCGCTCAAGAATGGTTAAGAACGATTGTGCGTGAAGAGTGTAGCCGTCTGATAGCTAAACGTATCGAAGATATGGGACTGAACTGCTAACAAAAAAGAGCCAGCAATGCCGGCTCTTCGTCTGTTTACACTGAGTCAGTGTTTATAGCTTGATAACCACACGACCCGTTACTTGACCGTTGGTGATGTCTTCTGCATATTTCGGTGCTTCAGCAAGAGCAACTTCAGTACACGCTTGCTCGAAGTAGCTGTCTGGTAGTAGCTCGACCAGCTTTTCCCATGCAGCGATACGTTTCTCTGTTGGGCACATTACTGAGTCCACACCTTGTAGGCGAACATTACGTAGGATGAACGGCATCACTGTGGTTGGTAGATCAAAACCACCTGCAAGACCACAAGCTGCAACTGCACTGTTGTAATCCATTTGCGCCAATACTTTAGCCAGTACTTTGCTGCCTACAGTATCAACCGCACCTGCCCATACTTGCTTTTCAAGTGGACGTGCTGGTTCTTCAAATTCAGTACGGTCGATGATGCGGCTAGCACCTAGTTTTTCAAGTAGCGGGCCATTTTTTTCTACACGACCTGTCACTGCAGCAACTTTGTAGCCAAGCTGTGCTAGAAGCGTTACTGCGACTGAGCCTACACCGCCACTTGCGCCAGTTACAAGGATTTCACCATTTTCAGGTTTGATGCCTGCATCAAGCAGTGCTTGAACACATAGCATGCCTGTGAAACCAGCAGTACCAACCATCATTGCTTTCTTGCTGTCTAGACCTTTTGGTAGTGGTACTAGCCAATCTGCTTTTAGACGAGCACGCTGAGACATACCACCCCAGTGGTTTTCACCCACGCCCCAGCCAGTAAGGACAACTTTGTCACCAGCTTGGTAGCGGTCGTCTTCTGAGCTTACTACCGTACCTGCTAGGTCAATACCTGGCACCATCGGGAAGTTACGGATGATTTTACCTTTACCTGTGATCGCAAGACCGTCTTTGTAGTTTAACGATGAGTAATCAACGTCAATCAGAACGTCGCCTTCAGGCAGTTGTGTTTCATCGATTTGCTCGATGTTAGCGATAGTACGTTTGTCTTCTTGATTTAGAACTAGAGCATTAAACATAAGGTTCTCCGATTGTGCGGTAGCATGACTCTGGGTCACATGCAGCAAGATATCAACTGGTCTAAGTGTATGTCTTCTTTGTCTATGAATAAAATGAAACTTGAGCATTTAATGTATGCTCTTCATGCATGTTTGATGTAAAACAAAAAGGGCGACATCAATTGTCGCCCTTAAGTGTAATACTAAAAATTTTATTATTAGTTCATTTGCTTATGATTGTTGGCTCGATCACTACAACAACGTCTTGAACTGTTATGGTCGTTCAAATACTGTCGCAATGCCCTGACCCAAACCGATACACATGGTGGCCAGACCGTATTTCGCGTCTTTCGCTTCCATTAGGTTGATCAACGTTGTTGAGATACGTGAACCAGAACAGCCGAGTGGATGACCCAATGCTATCGCACCACCGTTAAGGTTGACCTTCTCATCCATAACATCAAGCAGGCCTAAGTCTTTAGCACACGGCAGAGACTGCGCGGCAAATGCTTCGTTTAGCTCAACCACATCCATGTCTTCAATTGAAAGACCGGCACGCTTGAGCGCTTTTTTCGTCGCAGGTACAGGACCGTAACCCATAATAGAAGGATCGCAGCCCGCAATGGCCATGCCTTTAATACGTGCACGAATCTTCAAGCCAAGTTCATTAGCTTTCTCTTCACTCATGATCAACATCGCTGATGCACCATCGGACAGAGCCGATGATGTACCGGCTGTTACTGTACCGTTTGCAGGGTCGAACACTGGGCGAAGTTGAGATAGACCTTCAACGGATGTTTCAGGGCGAATCACTTCGTCGTAATCCAGAGTGAACAGTGTGCCGTCTGCTGCGTGGCCTTCAATTGGTAGAATTTCGTTTTTAAAACGACCCTCTACGGTTGCTGCGTGCGCACGAGCGTGAGAGCGAGCGGCAAACTCGTCTTGTTGCTCACGGCTAATACCATGTAATTTACCAAGCATTTCAGCCGTTAAGCCCATCATGCCCGCAGCTTTTGCTACGTTCTTTGACATACCTGGGTGAAAGTCTACACCGTGGTTCATTGGCACATGCCCCATGTGCTCAACACCACCAATTAGGCAGATTTCAGCATCGCCAGTCATGATGGCACGTGTACCATCGTGAAGTGCTTGCATTGATGAGCCACACAAGCGGTTCACCGTCACGGCGCCAATTTCAATCGGCAGACCAGCAAGCAGCGCCGCATTACGTGCAACGTTAAAGCCTTGCTCTAGTGTTTGCTGTACACAGCCCCAGTAGATGTCTTCAATCTCGCTTGGGTTCACTTGTGGGTTACGCGCAAGAATGCCTGTCATTAGGCGCGCAGATAGATCTTCTGCTCGTGTATGACGGAAAGCACCACCTTTAGAGCGACCCATTGGAGTACGTAGACAATCGACTACGACAACATTTCTTGTTTGATTAGTCATTTTAGAATCCCTCCTTAGATAGAACCTTGCTGTTGTGCACCGTAAAAGCTTTCACCTTTCGCCGCCATATCAATCAGCATTTGCGGTACTTGGTACATCGCACCTAGCTCGGCGTGTTGTTTTGCCATTTCAACGTATTCAGCAATACCCACGCTGTCTAGATAGCGGAATACGCCACCGCGGAATGGAGGGAAACCAAGACCATAAACCAGTGCCATATCCGCTTCTTGTGGAGTGGCAATGATGCCTTCTTGTAGGCACAGCACCACTTCGTTGATCATTGGAATCATCATACGTTGAATGATGGTCTGATCGTCAAAGTCCTGCTTATCGGCACAAACGTCAGCAAGTACCGGTAAGATCGCTTCGGAGAAGGTTTTCTTCGGCTTACCTTTTTTATCTATGGTGTAGCTGTAGAAGCCATTACCATTTTTCTGACCATATTTGTCTGCTTCGAACAGTGCATCAATCGCATCACGACCTTGTTTACCCATACGCTCAGGGAAACCGTCAGCCATCACAGCTTGTGCGTGGTGCGCGGTATCAATGCCGACTACGTCAAGCAAGTACGCCGGTCCCATCGGCCAGCCAAATTTACGCTCCATGACTTTGTCGATTTTCGTAAAGTCAGCACCATCACGAAGTAGCATGCTGAAGCCGCCAAAGTATGGGAACAATACGCGGTTAACGAAGAACCCTGGGCAGTCATTAACGACAATTGGTGATTTGCCCATTTTCGCAGCATACGCCACAACACGATTGATGGTTTCATCAGAGGTATGCTCACCACGGATGATCTCAACAAGAGGCATACGATGCACTGGGTTGAAGAAGTGCATACCACAGAAGTTTTCTGGGCGTTTTAGTGATTTTGCCAATAGGTTGATAGGAATCGTCGAGGTGTTTGAGGTGATAACGGTGTCGTCACCGACATGGGATTCAACTTCACTTAAAACTGCTGCTTTTACTTTCGGGTTTTCAACGACAGCTTCAACAATCACATCAGAGTTTTCAATACCTGCGTAATGTAGGCTCGGTGTGATTGACGCTAAAATACCCGCCATCTTAAAGCCATCAATGCGACCGCGAGATAAGCGTTTATTCAGCAGCTTAGATGCTTCAGTCATGCCTAGGTCGAGCGACGCTTGCGCGATGTCTTTCATTAAGACAGGCACACCTTTTAGCGCTGATTGGTAAGCAATGCCGCCACCCATGATACCTGCACCTAACACGGCTGCACGTTGCGTGTCTTTACTTGCTGACTTCGCTGCTTTTTTCGCAATGCCTTTGATGTATTGATCATTAAGGAATAGGCCAACGAGTGATTTTGCTTCTTCCGATTTAGCCAATTTCACGAAGTGCTTACGTTCAATGTCTAACGCTTCATTACGTGCAAAGCGAGCACCTTCTTCAATCGTGATAACGGCTGTCATTGGGGCAGGGTAGTGAGGGCCTGCTTTTTGTGCCACCAGACCCTTCGCCATGGTGAAACTCATCATTGATTCAAGCTTACTCAGCGTTAGCGGAGATGTTTTCTGTGCTCGGCGTGCTTGCCAGTCAAGTTTCTCGTTAATTGCAGAGTTAAGAGTTTGTAGTGCTGATTCGTATAAAGCATCAGTCTCTACAACTGCATCGAGTAAGCCAATTTTCAATGCTTCATCCGCACGGCATGCTTTACCTTGGGTGATGATTTCCATTGCGCTGTCTGCGCCAATAACGCGAGGTAAGCGTACACAACCACCAAAGCCAGGCATGATTCCCAGTTTCGTTTCTGGTAGGCCGATGCTGGTGGTTTTGTCACCAATACGCATGTCTGTTGCTAGCACACATTCACAACCGCCACCAAGAGCGTGGCCTTTGATCACTGAGATGGTCGGAACGGGTAAGTCTTCTAATTTGTTAAAGATGCTATTAGCAAATTGCAGCCATTGGTCGAGCTCGGCATCCGTTTTAGCAAACAGACCTAAAAACTCGGTAATGTCTGCGCCTACAATGAATGCGTCTTTATCTGAAGTGAGCAACAACCCCTTGAGGCCTTGATGGGCAATGAGCGCATCAAGAGCTTTATCTAGCGATTCCAATGTCGCTAGGTCGAGTTTGTTGACGGATTTTGGAGAGCAGAAGCTTAGCTCTGCAATACCATCTTGTATTTCCTTTACCTGTAGGGTTTCGGCTTGGTAAATCATTGTCTATCTCCATGACATACAATCGTGGATTGTCTGTATACCTATTTCAACGACGCCGTGTACCTCGGCAAATAGGTATCGAGGAAGTCGTTTTATTTTTGTTCTGGTTTGACCAGTAAAGTTAGTTTGGATCGTGGATTGTCTAATTTCAATACATTTTTTAAACAAGTGTTTAACATTGTGCGCTGTGGCAGATCTTATGCGACGGGTAAATCACACTCGTGATAGACTTCAGGCAAATAAACCTGAATCCATAATCCTATGAATGACAAGCCTTATCTGATTCCAGCAGAGCCCGCTCAATTTGAAGAAGAAATTAAAAAGAGCGTCTTCATTACTTATTTGGCACACACGCCAAGTATCGAAGCTGCAAAAGCATTTGTTGATCAAATCAAAGCTAAACACGCTGATGCTAGACATAACTGTTGGGGCTTTGTTGCTAGTCGACCAGAAGATTCGATGCAGTGGGGCTTTAGTGATGATGGAGAACCTTCAGGGACGGCAGGTAAACCGATCCTTGCTCAGCTGTCTGGATCTGGTGTGGGGGAGATCACGGCTGTGGTCACGCGATACTCTGGTGGAATCAAGTTAGGTACAGGCGGCTTGGTTAAAGCGTATGGGGGTGGGGTACAACAAGCGCTCAAGCTGCTTCAAACTATTGAGAAAAAAATAACCACAAAGCTCAGACTAACGTTAGACTATGGGTTTATGCCGATCGCACAGTCAATCATGCCGCAATTTGGTGCAATAGAAGTCGAGGCTGAATACAGCGATCAGGTGGTATTAGTGGTGGAAATTGAGCTTCGAGAAGTGAGCGCGTTTACCCAAGCAATCATCAATAAAAGCGGGGCAAAGGCAATTGTCACTCCGCTAGACGGACAATAATGAAAAACAGGAAGCAACAGGGACAGCTTCGCTAGTCAATTTATCCATGCAATTTCGTTCAATTATTCGAATCGTCGGGCTACTGCTCGCACTCTTTAGTGTCACTATGCTTGCGCCAGCACTCGTTGCGCTGATCTATCGAGATGGTGCTGGTGTGCCTTTTGTCACGACATTTTTTGTTCTGCTGTTTTGTGGGGCCGTTTGTTGGTACCCAAACCGCAGGTATAAGCACGAGCTTAAAGCTCGAGATGGCTTTCTTATTGTCGTCTTATTCTGGACAGTACTTGGCAGTGCAGGCTCGATCCCCTTTCTCATTGCTGACAACCCGAACGTCTCAGTGACAGATGCGTTTTTTGAATCGTTTTCTGCTCTCACGACGACCGGGGCGACCGTTATTGTTGGTTTGGATGAGTTACCTAAAGCGATTCTATTCTATCGACAGTTACTGCAGTGGTTCGGCGGTATGGGAATCATCGTATTAGCGGTGGCGATTTTGCCAGTACTTGGCATTGGTGGTATGCAGCTTTACCGCGCCGAGATCCCAGGTCCAGTCAAGGACACTAAAGTGACGCCGCGCATAGCAGAAACGGCTAAGGCGCTTTGGTACATCTATTTGAGCCTGACTATCGCCTGTGCTTCGGCTTTTTGGTTAGCTGGTATGACGCCATTTGATGCCATCAGTCACAGCTTTTCCACCATTGCTATTGGCGGCTTCTCTACCCACGATGCCAGCATCGGATATTTTGATAGTTACGCGATTAACCTGATTACTGTGGTTTTTCTGCTTATATCTGCATGTAACTACACGCTGCACTTTGCTGCATTTGCATCAGGTGGCGTACATCCCAAGTATTACTGGAAAGATCCTGAGTTTCGTGCCTTCTTGTTTATTCAAGTGCTGCTATTTATCATTTGCTTTCTATTATTACTGAAACATCACTCTTACACATCGACATACGATGCTTTCGATCAGGCTCTGTTCCAAACCGTATCAATATCCACAACAGCGGGCTTTACGACAACAGGTTTTGCGGATTGGCCGCTCTTCTTACCTGTGCTGTTATTGTTCTCTTCCTTTATAGGTGGTTGTGCTGGTTCAACAGGCGGCGGCATGAAAGTGATCCGTATCCTGCTTCTTACCTTACAAGGTGCGCGTGAACTAAAACGTTTAGTCCATCCACGCGCGGTTTACACCATCAAAGTAGGTGGCAGTGCCCTACCGCAACGTGTTGTCGATGCGGTTTGGGGTTTCTTCTCCGCATACGCATTGGTATTTGTGGTTTGTATGTTGGGGTTGATTGCAACAGGAATGGATGAGCTCAGTGCGTTCTCGGCGGTGGCTGCGACTCTGAACAACCTCGGTCCTGGCTTGGGAGAAGTGGCGCTTCACTTTGGTGATGTTAACGACAAAGCAAAATGGGTATTAATAGTTTCTATGCTGTTTGGTCGTTTGGAAATCTTTACCTTACTTATTCTACTTACGCCGACGTTTTGGCGTAGCTAAGGGGAAATCGTGGCAAAAGCATTATTTCTATACTCTTCCCGCGAAGGGCAGACTAAAAAAATTCTCCACTATATAGATGAACAACTTCCAGATTTCGATTGTGAGCTGGTGGATTTACATAATGTCGAGACGATTGACTTCAGCCAATACGACAGAGTATTGATAGGCGCCTCTATTCGCTATGGCCATCTTAATAAAAAGCTATACCAGTTTATTGAGCGAAACCTCAATCAATTGGAGCAAAATAAAGTGGCATTTTTCTGCGTAAACCTAACCGCTCGTAAAGAGGACCAAGGAAAGGATACACCTGAAGGTAGTGCCTACATTCGCAAGTTCCTAATTAAGTCGCCTTGGAAACCAACGCTAATCGGTGTTTTTGCTGGTGCACTTTATTACCCACGTTATAGCTGGTTCGACAGAACTATGATTAGGTTCATTATGTCGATGACGGGTGGCGAAACCGATACGACCAAAGAGGTGGAGTACACCAATTGGGAAAAAGTGGCTCTTTTCGCAGATAAATTTAGAGAACTGTAGAAATAACGTGCTCTTTTGACCGCTTTTGATGCAAATTTATCCG
>NZ_JAWOQO010000189.1:0-1157 GCF_033337345.1 Vibrio sp. YT-18
AGCAACCAACGCTATCATTAACATCATCACGGCCGACACACCTAACGTAGCCATTAACCAAATGTAAAGTGCAGACCAAGAAACCTGCCCTATGCCAAGCATAGAGCTTGCCAGTCCAGCTTTGCGAGAGAACTGACTTAACGCTTGACTCATTGCCACACCAAACCCCATTGAGAAACCCATGCTGATTAGCGTGAAACCTACCATATAGAGTGTCGAACTATCGCCATTCAAGTGAGCCGCGAGAATAACGATAGCCGACAGCAAAGTGGTTATTTGTGCTGTGAACATTAATGTAGTTTGTTTGAAGTAAGACAGAGCAAATGGGACTGAAAACGATGTTGTCATACCTACCATTGCGAGCAGTGCCATCGCGATTGAGTATTCGGCTCGAGTAAAGCCAATTGAATCCATTACGATCATTGGTGACGTATTTACATAAGAGAGAATTGCTGCGACGCCTAAAGATGTATAAACAACGCGCGAAATGAAAAAATGGTTATAAAGCGATTCGTTCGTGTCTTCACTCACATCTAAAAGAGGGCGCTTAGCTTTTTTGGGCAAGGTTTCTTTTAAGACAAAGCAAGCAATTAAACCTATCGTAATACCCATCATGGCCATGGCGATGAATAACACAGGCCACGGAAACTTAATCATGATCAGATTTCCGACCACGGGTGCAAGTACAGGGATAGAACAAATGATTCCATTGAGCATCGACAGTACCTTGGCTCGCTTTTGCTCATCTAAAGTGTCGCGCAAAATGGCGAAGGCCACTACATAGCAACATGCGGCCCCTACACCTTGGAAGAAGCGCATTATTAGAAAGCTATCACTGGTCTCTGCCGAGCCCGCAAACATTGAAGCAAGGGTAAAAATCACGGCTCCGCACATGGCAACAGGCTTACGACCAAAATAATCAGCTGCACGCCCAACAAAAATCATGGTCGATGCTAGGCCTGCAAGGTAAATAGAAAAAGCAATATGAAGTTGTGATTCGCTTGCAGACAGATCATTCGCAATTTGTGGCAAAGCAACCAAGTAGAGATCTATCGCAGTAGGATATAGCAACACAAAGGCGAAGCTACACATCAGATATCGGGATAAATTAGTTTGTTCCATTACTACCTCGCAAAGGAATTGGGCTTACGAGGATG
>NZ_JAWOQO010000190.1:0-1156 GCF_033337345.1 Vibrio sp. YT-18
TGGCGAATACTCGCAACACTCACGCCATATTTGGACGCAATCTTACCAAGGTATTCCCCTCGCGCGACTTTGTGCTTGCGAATCGGTTTATCTTTCACTGCTACGGTGATCTTAAGTTTTTGACCAACCCATAAGGTATCGGATTTTAAGTTGTTCTCACGACGAATATCCGACAGCTTCACTTTATAGTGACTTGCGATCTTACCTAAGAACTCACCCGATTTACCGGTATGAGTAATCGTTTCAGACTCTATTGTAATAGGCTTGCTTGGCACTTGGATCTTGCCAGCTGACGGAATACGCAGTTTTTGTCCAACCGCTAAGCTGGTCGATTTCAACTTGTTCTCAGCCATCAACGCTTTCGAGTTAGTACCGTATTTATTTGCAATCACAGACAGCGATTCACCACGCTTAACAATGTGCACCATTGGTTTAGAGGAAGGTGAGAACACCGTGCCTTCAGGTGGGTTATCTTTTAGATATTTAACCACCGCTTTAGAGATAGCCTGCGCTAACTTATCTTGGTGTGCGCGTTGGAACAGCAGTTTCTCTTCTGTTGGGTTAGAGATAAATCCAGTCTCTACAAGGACCGATGGAATTTGTGGCGAACGCAATACTGCCAAGCTAGTGTTGATTGGCTTGGTGTTGTGTAGATGCGCGACGCGTCCCATTTCACCCAAAATTTCGGTCGCCAACTTGTAGCCTTCTTTTTGCGAATGGCTGAACTGGAGATCGAGCAAAGTTTGGTTCACGTTGCGGTCTTTCGTATTCGTGACAAATGCATTGCCAGAACCACCGAGCAACTCGGACTGTTTCTCGTGGTTCTCAACCCAACGAGCAATCTCAGTGTTTGCGCGACGCGTATTCAATACGAATACCGATCCCCCACGAGGTTGTGGTGATGTGAACGCATCCGCGTGAATGGAGATTAACAGGTGCGCGTCATTTTCGCGGGCAAATGCAACACGGCGGTTTAAGTTAACAAAGTAGTCACCGGTACGCGTCATGCGCGTTTTGATTCCCGGCGTCGCATCAAGTTGCGCTGCAAGCTTACGAGAAATGCTCAGTACCGCGTCTTTTTCATACTTGCGACGAGATGGACCAATTGAGCCAGGGTCTTCACCACCATGACCAGGATTGATCACGATCAATACTT
>NZ_JAWOQO010000191.1:0-1155 GCF_033337345.1 Vibrio sp. YT-18
GCATCACCTTGTAAGAACTGCTGCACTCGCGGGTCTGGGTTTTGACTCAACTCCTCTGGCGTGCCAAACGCGATGATCTTGCCATCTGCTAGTAGGTAAACCCAATCAGCAATACTCATGACCTCCGGTACATCGTGTGATACCACAATAGACGTAAGGCCTAGAGCTTGGTTTAAGTCTTTGATCAACTCAACCAAAACACCCATGGTAATTGGGTCTTGTCCCACAAATGGTTCATCGAACATGATTAAATCAGGGTCAAGTGCGATAGCACGAGCCAATGCGGCGCGCCTCGCCATACCTCCCGAAAGCTCACTTGGCATTAATTGCGCAGCTCCGCGCAGACCAACCGCTTCGAGCTTAAGCAGCACCATAGTACGAATCAAATCTTCTGAAAGATTGGTGTGTTCTCGCAGTGGAAAGGCCACATTGTCAAACACATTCAAATCCGTGAACAGAGCCCCGGATTGAAACAGCATGCTCATTTTCTTACGAGCGTTGTAGAGTTTTTTGCGAGAAAGAGTCGGAATGTTGTCACCATCAAACCAAATCTCTCCTTGTTCGGGATACAACTGACCGCCAATTAAACGGAGCAGTGTCGTTTTACCGATTCCCGATGGTCCCATAATCGCCGTCACTTTACCTTCAGGAACATGCAGATCAATACCATCAAAGATCGTGCGATTTCCTCGTGAAAAAGTGAGGTTGTTCACGGTGACTAAATCGTTGTTCGACATATCATCTCTTCTACTGTCAGAGCATTAACGCTCGCAGAGTTGTCAAGTCAATCCACTTCCGAATAGCGCTAAGGGTTCCCTTATCGCCGCTTCGGTACATTTATTAGGCTGCAATCATAAGCACATTGGCTTGGAATTTAAAGCACTGTTCGATTAAATAAAGCCGACCAAATTCAAGCTATTCTCCATAAATTATGGCCTGATTGTCACCAAGTGTTTAAATCCTAGACCAGAATCATCACTTTATTTGCAATGATTGAATGAGTGACAATTACATACATTTTCGTTACTAACCTTTAATTTATTCGTTGTTTATCTTCCATTTTAAGCTGCAAAAGGTCAAAATTAGCGGTTACTCATTTCACTCATTTAATACTTAGGAATTCTCATGCTCGAAGCCGTTGCGTTGCTTATCGTC
>NZ_JAWOQO010000192.1:0-1154 GCF_033337345.1 Vibrio sp. YT-18
GAGGTGGCTTTTTTCTTTACACTGAATTCCAACGTTCTATGGCTTGTTTGCCAGCCTCAATTCCCAGTTCATAAGCTTCTCGCAAAGGTTCTGGTGAGCGGCTTAAGCGTTTTAACTTAAACGTTTCTGGTGGGCACACTTGGATTATCTCAACGCCTGATGGCGGGTTGTTTATCAGTTCCAATGTTTGGTTGTAACGAACGTCACGTGTCAGCATAGGCTCAATCAGAGCTGGCGTTTCCTTCAGCATACGTTTTGTGATGGCACTGAACTTTGATCTTGGTTTCCGGTAACTGGCGATCTGGCTGCGTAGGACCATGATTTTCGTCGCTCCTCTCTTGATGGCTTCGGCAATTGGCAGGGCATCTGCAACGCCGCCATCCACATATCGAGTGCCATTAAGAAGTACGCCATTACGATAGAGTACGGGCAGGGCGCTGCTGGCCTTCATGGTCTCCGCTAACATATCGATGTCCGGAGTGAGGTATTCTGCCTGTCCAGTATCTTGACGAGTGACGACAAGGAAAAAAGGACGCGGATCAGCAGCGAGCACTTCTTTATCAATGCCTAACTCTTCAAGTGTCACTTGCCACATCCAATCTAAATCCATGACATCACCACCGCGTATGAGCTGGCTGGGGGTGATGAACTCATTTCTTAGGCTGTAATCGAGATAGATTTTTAGGTTTCTGCCCGGCATTTTTGCCAAATAAGCGGAAAGATTACTTGCGCCAGCCGATACGCCCCAAAAGCTGTCGAAGGGAGAAAAGTCCGCAGCTAAAAAATGGTCGAGTATTCCGCAAGAAAATACCCCTCGCATTGCGCCGCCTTCAACAATCAGTGCACGAGAACCTACATGTTCCATCTGCTTATCCGCTTTCTATCTTTTAGTTGAGTAACGGCAGCTTAACGTATAAGCGGCTGATTCCCAAACAAGGCCGCATATGTTCATGCGGGGAGGCATCAGATTGGCCAATCTTGAGTGCAGTGATGAACGCCTTTCTTAGTTTTCCATGTTGACTTTGTTTGATGGTCAAACTAAATTTAAATCAAATATTTTGATTGTCAAACAAACTAAGCAATAGGGATATGATTTATCTATGGCAATAGCACAACACACGCACGATTTTGTTTCTCATAACCATAAAGGTGAA
>NZ_JAWOQO010000193.1:0-1151 GCF_033337345.1 Vibrio sp. YT-18
GCTCAGCGCATTCAGCATGTCTTCGTACTCGCGCGATGTCGTGATCGTTCGAGTCAGTTCAGAGGCAAACACAAAAAAGCTCTCAACCTGGTCACTTGTGTTTCGCACAGGCTGAATAACCACTCTTAACCACGCTTCTTCACCATCCCCCTTGGTGATTTGAAACGCGCCATTCCAGAATGCTTTTGCTTGAACCGACTGTTTCATGCGGTAAAAGTGGTCAGTATTTCTAACGTTTGATGGTACAAGGTCAGAAGTATGCTTCGCCAAGATGTCCTTATCTGACAGTGAAAGTTGCTGCAAAAACTTTTGGTTTGCCGATGTGACGTTGCCTTTCGCATCCAACGTCAGCCTTAACATTTCTTCGTCTAGGCTTTGCTGGATCTGTTGTAGGCTGTAGAGCTCTTGTTTTAATCGTTGGTTTTCTTGTTGAAGCGACTTATTAAAAAACATTACTTTCCCTTACTCGACCAATCTATTGATTAATCAAAGGTTTATTATTTATATCTATACAGCTCGATATTACTCAGGTAGCAGTATACTGGAATTTAGACTTGGCTCACAATTAATTACATTAATATCACGAGAGGACATTTGTTACCCAATGGGAACGACAAAATCGCAAACAGCTTCGTGCAAGACGCTTATATGAGGAAAGTGAAGTGATAGATCAAAAAAAAGCTCTTTCCTTACGGAAAGAGCTTTGACTTAGTTCCCAAAGTTTTTGCCGTTTTACAGCAGTTCCACCGACTGTTGAGCGATTACCCACTCTTCGTTGGTAGGAATAACCAGTGCTTTCGCACCTAGCAACTCAGATGTAGCAATCACACCTGCGTTACCAAATCGAGCGTCTTCGTTACCTTTCACATCTTCAACAAAACCTAGCAGTTTTAGGTTTTTCAGAATTTCACGACGAATTGGCATAGAGTTCTCGCCAATACCGCCAGTGAAGATGATGCCGTCGAATGAATCAAGCGCAGCAAGGTAAGAAGCGATGTATTTAGACACACGGTATGTGAACACTTGGAATGCAAGGGCAGCGCCTTCATGGCCTTCTTCCATTGCTTCCAAAATACCGCGTGCGTCGCTTGTTAGGCCAGAAACACCTAAGAAGCCAGAAGCTTTGTTCAGTGAGTTGAACACTTTCTCTT
>NZ_JAWOQO010000194.1:0-1147 GCF_033337345.1 Vibrio sp. YT-18
AGATGGGAGTGACGTTTGTGCTGTGGTTGAGCGCCTTGAAGCTAACCCAAAACACGGCGCGCATCAGCAACCTGATATTTGCTTCGCCATTTATCTCGTTGATGTTGTTGGCCACCATTATTGGTGAAAAAATCCACCCATCGACGCTGATTGGACTTGTCTTAATCATCAGTGGTTTGGTCATCCAACAGGTGACTTGGGGTAAAAAAGCCAAGGCGGCGAACGCGTCGCAATAGTTGGTAATGCCCGAAAAACCTAGGACAATATGAATACGGAGAAATGAAACGAGTTGGATAAAAAAGAGAGCTCGCTAACATTTTATTGATCGAAAGTGCCTTCAGTCGCTTGGAATTGTTCAAGCGTTGGATACGATATAACCAAAGCCCAGCCGCCAAACACGGCGACATTCCTATAAATATTTGTGGGCACTTCAGGATACTTTACTAATTATGTTTCGCTTCGCTATTCCTTCACCGTTGATGACTGACTGGCAACACGCTCTGCAGCAATGCTGTGATGCCACTCAAGCTCAGGGACAACTTTATACCCTGAGCTACACCAAACAATGGCTATCCAGTGAGGTATCCACCTCGCCACAAAATCACCGCGCCATCGTGGCGATGATTGAGCAAAACTGCGCGCAATTTTCCGCGCCGCACTTTGACGTAGTTTGCTCACAATTTGATGATGAAAACCTGAGCCTGTGCCCAGTATGGCTACCGAATGAGGAGCTGTTTGCCGTTGTGACGTTGACGCACTCAACGCAGCAAAAGCAAACCGTTTCTGCGTGGCTGAGCGCACTGGCAGGCCGCATCAGTTTTGATGTTAGCCAGCATTATCATCAAGAGCTCAAACGTCATCACTCACACGCCAACAAGCCACTACCAACGCTGCAAGAATTCATCGATTGTCTGGATGACCACATCTGGATAAAAACCACCGATGGTCTGTACGCCATGACTAACCGCAGCGTGGAACAGGCGTGGAAAAAGTCTAACGATGACATCGTCGGGAAGAACGACTTTGACCTTTTCAGCGCCGAACGCGCGGAAAAATTCATTGATGCCGACCGATTAGTGGTCGCCACTGGCACACAGAACATCGTTGAAGAGTGTCGCCAAATTGATGAAAACAACAACCCAACTTG
>NZ_JAWOQO010000195.1:0-1145 GCF_033337345.1 Vibrio sp. YT-18
CTGTCATATTTCTTCTCCAAACTCCTTGCCGCCCAACAATTTATGCACTAACTATAAGATCGGGAAAGTAAAAATGAGCAAGGAAACCTTCGACGCAACGCGTTATAACCAAAGCGATAACAAGCCTTTTGAAGAAGTACTAGAAGCGAGTCTATCTCGTCGTAGCATCTTAAAAGGTGGCCTTGGTATCAGCGCAATGACTGCGTTTGGTGCTTTTGGATTGGCGGGCTGTAACTCTTCGAGCTCTGGCACGTCGGCAAGTAACGGTTCTGGCATTTCGAAAGCGGTACTTAACTTTGACTCAATTCCTGGCTCGTTGACTGATGCCGTTTCTATTCCACAGGGTTATACCGCTCAGGTACTGGTACCTTGGGGTACACCGCTGAATGCTCAAGGCAGCGCGTGGAAAAATGATGGCAGTAACACCAGCTCAGACCAACTTAACGCGTTGGGCATGCACCATGATGGCATGCACTTTTTCCCATTAAATGACAGTACGACCGACGGCCTGCTTTGCATCAACCATGAATACATTGATACATCAGCACTGCATCCAAACGGTCCAACAGTCTCAAATGGCGTTCGCACAATAGTTGATGAAGTTCGCAAAGAGATTAATGCTCACGGCGTTTCCGTTGTTCGTATTCAGCTAGAAGACAATATGTGGAAATTGGTGGATACCGATCCGCTTAACCGCCGATACACTGGTGCGACAGTGATGGATTTATCTGGCCCAGTCGCTCACACGGCGCTTACTGTGACGCGTTTTTCGCCTGATGGCAGCCAAGCTCGTGGTACGTTAAACAACTGTGGCAACGGCTATACGCCGTGGGGTACTTACCTCACGTGTGAAGAGAACTGGCCTGGCTACTTCGTTAATGCGGGGACTCGTACAGAAGAACAAGATCGTATTGGTGTGGATGATAAGAGCACGCGTTACTTGTGGGAAACATTGGCAGGTAACTCAGAAGAGCGTTTAGATGAGTTCACGCGTTTTAATGTTGCACCAACAGGCACCAGCTCTGCAGACGATTACCGTAACGAAGCGAACGGCCATGGCTACATTGTAGAAATTGACCCATATACCCAAAACTCTCGTGCGAAAAAGCGTACCGCGCTTGGTCGTTTCCGCCACGAAGGTTGTG
>NZ_JAWOQO010000196.1:0-1143 GCF_033337345.1 Vibrio sp. YT-18
CCGCTGGCAATCGTACCTGTCCGGCATGACCACCGGTGAGGCCGAGGAATGGGGCGTAGACGACACGCAGCGGCCCTATTTCGTCCGCTTTGGAGTCAGCAAGGCCAACTATGGGGCACCGTTCAAAGACCGCTGGTTCAGGCGGCATGACGGCGGGGTACTCAAGCCCGCCGTGCTGGAAAAGCAGCACAAGAGCAAGGGGGTGCCTCGTGGCAAAGCCTAAGAACAAACACAGCCTCAGCCACGTCCGGCACGACCCGGCGCACTGTCTGGCCCCCGGCCTGTTCCGTGCCCTCAAGCGGGGCGAGCGCAAGCGCAGCAAGCTGGACGTGACGTATGACTACGGCGACGGCAAGCGGATCGAGTTCAGCGGCCCGGAGCCGCTGGGCGCTGATGATTTGCGCATCCTGCAGGGGCTGGTGGCCATGGCCGGGCCTAGTGGTCTGGTGCTAGAGCCAGAACCGGAGACCCCCGGCGGGCAGCAGCTCCGGCTGTTCCTGGAACCCAAGTGGGAGGCCGTCACCGCTGATGCCATGGTGGTCAAAGGTAGCTATCGGGCGCTGGCAAAGGAAATCGGGGCAGAGGTCGATAGTGGTGGGGCGCTCAAGCACATACAGGACTGCATCGAGCGCCTTTGGAAGGTATCCATCATCGCCCAGAATGGCCGCAAGCGGCAGGGCTTCCGGCTGCTTGCCGAGTACGCCAGCGACGAGGCAGACGGGCGCCTGTATGTGGCCCTGAACCCCTTGATCGCGCAGGCCGTCATGGGTGGCGGCCAGCATGTGCGCATCAGCATGGACGAGGTGCGGGCGCTGGACAGCGAAACCGCCCGCCTGCTGCACCAGCGGCTGTGTGGCTGGATCGACCCCGGCAAAACCGGCAAGGCTTCCATAGATACCTTGTGCGGCTATGTCTGGCCGTCAGAGGCCAGTGGTTCGACCATGCGCAAGCGCCGCCAGCGGGTGCGCGAGGCGTTGCCGGAGCTGGTCGCGCTGGGCTGGACGGTAACCGAGTTCGCGGCGGGCAAGTACGACATCACCCGGCCCAAGGCGGCAGGCTGACCCCCCCCACTCTATTGTAAACAAGACATTTTTATCTTTTATATTCAATGGCTTATTTTCCTGCTAATTGGTAATACCATGA
>NZ_JAWOQO010000197.1:0-1139 GCF_033337345.1 Vibrio sp. YT-18
ATATCGGTTGTGGTGAAGGTTATTACACCGATCAAGTGCAGCAATCACTCTTCGAACAAGATCCACAAGCCACTGTTTTTGGTTTGGATATTTCTAAAGTGGCCATTCGTTACGCTTCTAAGCGCTACCCAAACTGCCAATTTAGTGTAGCGTCTAGCCATCGCTTGCCGTTTGCAGACCAATCACTGGATGCGATTTTGCGTATTTACGCGCCATGCAAAGCAGAAGAGTTGCAACGCGTCATCAAAGACAACGGCGTGGTGATCACGGTAACGCCCGCAGGTCGTCACCTTTACCAGTTCCGCGAACGCATCTATCAAGAAGTTCGCTTACACAATGAAGAACCAGAGAACATTGAAGGCTTTGAGCTAGAGCACCAACAAAAGCTGAACTACACCATGGACTTAGAAAATGGTGTTGCATTTGATTTGTTGCAAATGACTCCATTTGCTTGGAAGGCGACGGATGAACTTCGTGAAGAGCTAAAGTCCGCTACACTTTTCCAGTGTGAGGCCGACTTCATGCTACGCGTTTACCGCAAGAAGCCAGTTCAACAAGAGAATCAATAGAGAATAACGAAAATCATTCTCATTTATATTGATTCATTGCTCAGCCTCCATTAATATCACTCGGACATTTTTGGAGGCTTTTCAATGCGCTTTTCTATTTTAGGCCTTGCATTTGCAAGCGTACTTTCAGGGTGTGTTTCTACCACGCCAACCACATCGGCCCTTTCTTCAACAGACGTCACCACCTTTTACGATTACCAACTGCATTCTCCTTCTGGCAACGCCCTTGCTTTGCAGAACCTGCCAGATGAGTTAAAAAACGCTGACGTGATCTTGGTTGGAGAGTGGCACACTCATGCTGGTATTCATCGCTTCCAAACCGATCTACTGAGGCAGCTTTCTTCTGGCGAACGCCGTATTGCCTTATCTATGGAGCAAGTCACGCGTGACAAGCAATCGGTGCTAGACGCTTATCTAAAAGGCGAAATCGGTGAACAATACTTCATGTCACAAAGCAATGCGTGGCCAAACTATGAAAGCGATTACCGCCCACTCGTTGAGTTCGCCAAGCAAGCCAACTTACCTGTTATCGCCGCAAATGCACCCAAATACATCGTCCGATGCATTGGT
>NZ_JAWOQO010000198.1:0-1137 GCF_033337345.1 Vibrio sp. YT-18
AGTTAAACGGAAAGACGGAACGTGACTTTTAGCAAACTGCATCTTCATACGCTGATATGCACGCTCTGGAAGTGACATTTGCGTTAGAACTTCTCGTGCTGCACTAATAGCAGTCGCATCCATTGAGAAGCCTTTCTCGTCGTTCTCTAGTAAGTTTTTAGTATGCACTAGCAAACGCTCACGTAGCTCTTTGTTTAACTCTCCTGGATACTGACGTTCAAAGTAGAAGTTGAACCAAGCAATTACCTCTTCTTGTTGATACTTTTCCGGATTAAACAACATTAAATACGTCTTTAACGTCTCGTATAAGTATTCACGATGGTGCTTATTCGCTTCCATTTCCGAGAGCAAACTCTCTGACAGCAGAGTAGCAAAGTGTTGAGAAAGAGCATCTGAATACGCGTTATTTGCTGCTTGAGAAACTTTGTCACCTTGATACAGACCAAACTTTTTCACTGCATCAGAATGACCATATTCACTATTTTTCCCTAGTGGCAACATCATGATCTTGTCTAACGTGTCTACAGCACTGATAACGTCCGATTCAAAATCAAGGCTCTCTGCACCTATCATCGCTTCAATATGATTTGCTTGGTTATTGGTATCGACAATTAACTTTGAATTCCATTGATAACTCAGGAACCAAAGAGCAGAAGCACCAACAAGAACACCAACACAACCCATGTATATGCCCGTACGCATCCATCCAGATTGCTTTTGATAGTGGCGGTTAACGGTACCTAGTAATTGCTCTTTAAAGATGACTCGCTCAAAAAGATTTTTAACAAAATAGCTATGCGAACTGTTAACGTTTGTCGCTAAAGGCAACCTCCCTAGTCCCAATCCATTAGTTGATTCACTCATCAGTCGATCAACAGGAATACCTTCTTGTACAGAGCTAAGCAAGAAAACACCGCGAATAAGGGCTGGCTCTTCAAACGTGTTCTGCGTAAATATCTCAGACAAAAACTCATCTAAGTTTGCTTGTAAAACTCGCAGCTGTTTTGGAAATTCGAATATTAGCGTGCGCTTTTCTAAGTCATCTTCAGTTTCTAATATACGTAACATGCGCGCATCGAGCCGCTCCAACATGCCGTGAAACTCTTTATTAAAGAGAGAAATGACACCACGTTCGTC
>NZ_JAWOQO010000019.1:0-74240 GCF_033337345.1 Vibrio sp. YT-18
TCTCCCAGCTACGGTGTCTTCTCATTGGGCAGCGCCGTTTGATATTGGTGTAAAAATTAATGGAAATTAACAGTTTAAATTTTAACATAAGGCAGTACCCAACGTTTCTGGATATTAGGTGTTTTCATCAGATGTATGGGTATTTAACGCAATGGTGTTTAACAATCTGTACCTAAACATAACCTTCGAACTAGTGCGATTTAACTAATCGTCAAGTACTTGCAAACTCACTTTGCCATACCTTAATTTATTCATGTTTTGCTAATGTTCGATTGTAAGAAGCGACGACTGCTTGTGCTTTGGGGTGCTAAAAGTTATCCGTGAAATGCTAAATTAGTAAAATCACTGACTCAGAATTGTCCAATTTCTTCTATCTAAAGTACTGCTGTAAGGGGAGCCTGATTGCGTTTTGCAATACTAAGAGTTATCCGAAAGCGAAAGCGCTACTGAAGCCCTAAATTAATTTATGTCCAGAAGGAGCCTGAGTCGATCACGACAAACTTTTTATTAGCAAATCTTTTGGCTCCAAGTTTCATCTTCTGTTCGCACTGCGAGCAGTTTTCTCTGGTTGCAGTTTGTTGACAAGAACAATTAAAGCAATCGGCCTCCTAAAACCGTTCCCTCCTTTTTTTTCCAAGATACTAACTCCTGTCATTTGATGAGATAAGGAGAAAGTTGATGACACATAACCGAATCATGTCCTTGAAAGAGGTCTCTGAAGCCTTAGGACGAACTCCCAAAACTATTTGGCGATGGTGGGCAAAAGAGAAAACATTTCCGAAACCCATTCTGATTAATGGACGCTGCCTTGGGTGGCGAGAGTCTGAGCTAGATAACTGGATGGAGAATCAAGGGGGGAAAAGTGACAGCAGCAAGTGATAAAAGTCAGCCGAGCGAGCATCAACTCGATTTTCCAGACAAGAAAAAAGAAGGGCTTAAGAAGCTTATTCTGAATACAGATGACAACCTAAGGGTACTGTTAGAGCACAAAGGGTATATCCCTTACTTAAATGCGATGAACACTGAGATAGAAGTGATCCATAACGGTAAGGTTATGGAATATGAGGTGTTAATGAGTAAGCTGATAAGCGAATGTGCAAGATTCGATGTACCAAAAGCAGCAATTGGTGATCATCTACATGTTTTGGCAAAAGAGCGTTCATATCACCCTATTGTTTTGTATCTGGCTGACTCTAAATGGGATGGCGTCGAACGAGTGAAAAAAGTTATTGGGTGCATCCGTTCTAAGAGACCTGAAGTTACGGAGCTAATTATGCGGAGGTGGCTTGTTGGTTGTATTGCGGCGTTGTACGAGCCTCGGTTTAGCAGTAAGTTAGTGCCAGTGCTTCAGAGTAAGCAGTCTTTTAGAAAAACTGCTTTCTTATCAAGAATAGGTGACATCGTACAAGGGGCATTTCTTGGAGGTCGGGCTTTAGATCCTCGTTGTAAAGATAGCGTGTTACCTATTATTAAGTCATGGATTGTTGAACTCGGTGAACTGGAGTCTTCAACAAAGCACAGTCAAGGTCAGCTGAAAGCATTTATATCCCAAGAGGCAGACACAATCAGGTTGCCCTATGCGCGTACCGACCTCAAAAAACCGAGGCAAACGCTTTTGATAGCGACGGTAAACGGCCAAGATTTCTTGAAGGACAGAACGGGTAATACTCGGTTTGGTGTGATTGAACTAAATGAACCCATTGATATGAATACTGTGAATCGGATTCTCGGGTGGCAATACAACGGAACTGGCAGCCTTCGCCAAGAAGAGCCCGAGTCATTGCGGCAGTTTTGGTTGGAGGTCAAGCACATGTATGAAGCTGGTGAGCCTTGGGTACTGTCAATGGACGAGCAGGCTCTGGTTGATACGGTATCAGATAAATATTTGGATAAAGGGCGTTGGTATAAAATGCTTCAGGAGCGAATATCAATGGAGGCTGATGATAATCGAAGCCAGACTGAATGGCTTGCACCTGGCCAAATTAGCCAGATCTTAGGCATACCATGTAACTATGTTGCTCATGTCGGCAGAGCTCTACAGCGATTAGCTGATGAGGGGAAAATTGAAACTCGTTACAAAGATGGCTACAGGCTGTATTTGTTTCCAAGCATCTATCGTCCACATTTCTGAGATTGTATGTTCATAACTTTACTTCACTTACCTCACTTAAAGTGGAGTAAGTGAAGTAAATTGAGAAAAACCAAGTTTATGTCGTTCGCACTGCGAACATCTGATCAATTCAATCAATCGACCTCTTAAAACCGTTACGCCTCTTTTTATCAAAGATACTGGTTCAGTCATCAAATGAGAAAAGGAGGACGCTCATGGCAAGAGAGCGAATTATGTCCCTTAAAGAAGTTTCAGATTCACTAGGTCGGAGTCCGAGGACGATCTGGCGTTGGTGGGCCAAAGACAAATGTTTTCCCAAACCAATTCAAATCAACGGACGTTGTTTGGGATGGCGTGAGCGAGACTTTGTTGATTGGTTAGTAGAGCAAGAACAGACTTTTAAAGATTAAATTTATGTACGCGAGGCTATAGGCCTCGCTTTTTTTCTCACTGCGAACGTGAATTCCACTTGTTGGGATAGGCAGTTTGGTTCCGCATCAGTTAAATATTGGACCAATGTATAGGGTTACTATTTACGAGGAACCTTAATCAAGAGCGACGAGAGATACGCTTGAAGAGTTTGCCAAACTTAGATGGTGGTAACGTCAGAGTTGTTAAGAATAAGAAAAGCATAGCGACAAATCTGTAGGTATCAGTGTAGTAGCTATTGTTTGTTTCAATGAAAAACAGCCAGTTATCAATAAATTCTTTATTAAACAATACATTATAATGCTGCCCACCAAAGTTGCCTAAAATAAATAAGTATCCCAAGAAGGCAATAATATGATTTTTTTTAGAATAGAAACCTGAAAAATAATGGCAAATCAATACCCCGAGAACACTCAGTAAAATATATTCCAATAAAGGCATTATTCCTTTTCCTTAAAGTACGGCTCTATCCATTGTTTTAGTGCAGTAGGGCCAGAGCGCTCACCTTGGTTTATGAGCCAACCTACAAATGAAGGCTCTTACTACGTTTGCAGATTTAATGGGAAAGTTGAGCTTGTTGACCTTAAACTGGTTCATAGTGTAGATGGAAGAAGCGGTAAATTGATGATCTTTGGCTTAAACCAAGAGCCAGTGCCTTTAGATGAAGCGGGAGCTGGCGATTGGTTATGGTCTTTCTCTTATCACCAAACAAATACACTTGACCGAAGCATATAATTAGAATGAAGTGACTTAATGTACAGTAAATGTTGAGTCACTTTTCCCCAGCTACCAATCTGAATTATCTCTATGGCGTTTTTCTGTAACCCTATTCCTCAACTTACCCTCTAAATCCCGCTCGAACTCACATCCGATAACATCAAAGTAGATGTTGTCTGATAGCCCATCGTCAAAGCTTATATGCTCACTATCTTCACTATCTCTTGAGGCGTCTAGAATTAAAATGATGCTTTCGATTATTGAAATACAAGTCATGCTGAGTATTGATAGTGGGCTGAGGGCTTTTTTATCTTCCATGTTCCGTCCTCACATTGCCTTTCAAATTATAGATAAGGCTTCCGAACTTTGTGAAGCGCTTTAATCAATAACGACGAGAGAAGTGATTAAAGAGCTTGCTAAACTTAGATGGTGGTAATGTAGCAGTAGTGGACACTAGGAAAACAAAACTCATAAACCTCAGAGAGCCTGATACAGTTTCGGAGTTAGAATTAATGAAGAATAACCAATTGTCGACAATGGTTTTTTCAAACAAAATGCTGTAGTGCTGATGGCCAAATGCACATGCCGCAGCAACATATAAAATAAATCTTATATTAGTATTTTTTTTTCTGTAACGCTCTGACAAAAAGTGACTTGTTCCTAGTCCAATTAGACTAATGAATGCGTATTGCACTACTGACATTATTGGCCCTCTTCAAGGTAGGGGGAGATCGCACCTTCCACAGTATTATAATTACCAAACGTTTCGTTGAGTAATGCACCACTAGACATTGTTCTCCACCCTTTCGAAAAATCTTTAGATGAGTAGTAAAAAAGTTTAAATTGGCGAGCATTCGGCACGTTCGCATGTGGGACGGCCTTTAAAGTGCTTTTTAATCCATATAAGCTTGTTGCGATATCTACGGCAGCGTATGCGGCATCACCATCTCTCGGTGCCATTCCCATCTGTTCTGCTGCTAAGTGATACCCTTTTCGTATAAAGCTATTATTGTCACCATAATCACCGGTATATCGCCCTTTCCAGTTCTGAACGATATTACCAGTTATATTGTATGAGTTTTCATAAATGTTGTTTCCCCCGTGAGTAATCATTGGAGTACCAACGCCACTGCACCAAGATGCGCCAGCTATAGAAAAAACAGAGCTTGTAACACAGATACCATATCCAGCAGATAATTGTCCTACTCCAGCTATAAGACCAATACCATATTTGCCCAGTTCAAGAGCTTGATCAATCAAGCTTTGTCGTTCTTGCTTTACCAGACGAACAATTTTGCTCCCTACTAGAATCCCATCTCTGTAATCATTCAATAGGCATTGACCAAGAAAACGATATTCTTCCCGAAATTGATGTTGGACGGTTGGGTCTTGCAAGTGACTCATGCTGTACATGTTAGCTTGACGAAGCAAGCCTCTAACTGCAACTCTTACTTCGTCTTCTTCTATGTGCGTAGGAATATTGCTCATTGGGTTACTTTTTCCTTAAGTTCGGAAAGTGGCTGTATCCAAGATGCAAAAGCAGCAGTGTTTGCTCCAACATGACGCCAGTTAATATCCCTGTATGAAATAGCGATAGTTTCTGTCATCTCGCTTTCGTTGAAGTCGACGACATGTGGCATATGAGATGAAACTGACCTAATTAGGGCACCACTCAACGTTATCTCATAAAAAAGCTCATCCCCACCTTTATGATTTGGCCTATAAAAAGTCAGGCGGCATTTTAACTCTTCCCCATCGGAGCACGCTTGAGCCAATACTGGTGAAGATTTATCAATTTTCTTAACAATTTGAATTGGAGCATGGATCGAGCGGCTGTCGTGTGCAATCGAATGAGAGAAAGATAGGACGGTAATCTCATCCTCATGACCTAGCTGATAGCTGTTTCCCATAGAATAGAAAGTATTGCAGCCTGTTGATAGACAACCACTCATGATGCTCTCTATAGATAGGTAAGCTTTTGTACTCATTGGTTTTTCCTGAATATTAAACGTGCAAAAAATGTTAGCAAACTAAACTAAGTGGGTCACCTTGCATATCGATGTTCTTATTAGTTGAAATGTCCGTGAAGACGATCTAAAAGCAGGTATTATCAAATTCGTGAAGGTCAGCCGCATTCTTTAGTTAGGCTCTATAGAAGGCCTTAGTATTAATCTAATTACTGCTTAGAAGAGCATCTCATTACTTTTTATTCATTGCTCTTGGCTTTGTTCACATTAAGATTTTCTGATTCGCTTATAGTGATACTGTAAGTGAATGTTCGCAGTGCGAACAAAACAACGTAAAGGGGGATGCATGGTGCAGATGGACGAATTTATTTGGAAGCGCTACATGGAAGACATAGAAGGTATGTTTAGAGATGCTGTCACGAGTTTGGACTTGCAGCATCGCGCCGTCATGGCTAAAGCAATTACGGCCATGTTAATTCAAGAGCCACCATTTAAGCTTACAGATGAAAACATAATCAATTACTTGAAATCTCCTGATGACATCAAACGTCAGATATTCGTTCAGTATGGTTACTTTGATCCACGCCTCGAATCGTCTTTGCAAGAAGCTGTTCTATGTATCGATAATATCAAAGAACCACTGCTCAACAGCATAAAGAACGCATGTTAAAGCCCTCCTGTCACTAGCTGTGAAATAGGTAGTGACAGGAGGTATACCACGAGCGCATCACCTTATTTTTTCTATATTCTCGTTATTTCTTTTAAGCGGGGTCACTTGGTGACAGCCAAGTGACAGATTGGTAGTCTCATCACGTAAATAAAAAAGTAGCTGTCGCTATAAAGACTCTTCATAAATCATAAATGTTCAACAGGAGAAAGAAACGTAACCAGCATTGTGATGTCACAATGCTCTTCTCGTAGATGCTCACGCTTCTTCAAGTAGATCATGTACGACATTCGTAACTATCGATACACAAACCATCACTCTTGCCCTAATCGTCTCTGAGGCATTCATCTTACTAACCATAAGTTTGAATTGGGCTTATCACTAACCATCAGGTTCACGTGGTTTGATTACGTTTTCTCCATCATTTTTTCAAGTAGATAGAGCCATATGAGCTATATGGCTCTTATTTGTTTAGGAGTAAGAGTCATGAGCAAACCAAATTTACGACACGGCCTAGTTTTGTTAATGAAGCGCAACATTGATGGGAGTTATGCCTCTCAAGCTGCACGTAAAAACATCCTCATCCAAATCGAAAAACAATTAAAGAGAGGAGGGTACAGGCACTTAACTCCAAATACACTTAAGTTAAAGCACGTAAAATTTTTGGTTGAGCATTGGCAAAGTCAACGATTAAGCATTGGAACTATAAAAAACCGAATGGCACATATTCGTTGGGTATTCGAAAAGACTGGACGTGAGCATTTGTTACCCAAGTCCAATGAAGAGTTGGGGATAGGAAAGAGAGTTTTCAGTGACAATAGTACCAACAAGGCGAAAGAGCTTGATGAAGTAAAGTTTAACGCAATCTCAGACCCATATATAAAAATAGCGTTAGAGCTACAATCTGCATTCGGTCTGAGGCGGGAAGAAGCTTTGAAGTTTAACCCCAGTATAGCTATTAAAGTAGATAGAATTCATTTAATGGGTTCTTGGACTAAAGGTGGCAAGGCGCGAGAGGTACCAATCAGAAACGAATATCAAAAGCAGGTATTAGAACGAGCTATAGCTATTGCCCCAAGAGGCTCTCTGACTCCCGCAGGCAAAAAGTACATTCAACAGCTAAAGCACTACGAAAATACTTGTAGGAAGGTTGGGTTATGCAAGAACCATGGTCTACGCCATCAATATGCTCAACAGCGATACATAGAACTGACAGGAATGAATGCACCTAAAGCGGGTGGTTTAACTAGCAGAGAACTGAGTAGAGAACAAAAAAGTGCAGATAAAGAAGCTCGCCTTATTATTAGTAGAGAGTTAGGGCATGAGCGAGAAGAGATTACAGTTATCTATCTTGGCCGGTAAGCACATTATCAAGTTTTGTATTGTTAGGTTAAAATATAACCACAAGAACACTAGGGCGGGTTTCAATATGTTAGTACAACTTTTGGATGTAACGGGTATGACTTTAGCTCAACTTTTATTTTTAGCTCTAGTTACCGTTGGTACAATCGGTTTGCCTTTGTTAGCTATTTGGTATGATCGCAAACACGGAATTGAGTAAAATAGGCAGATAATAAAAAGCGCCCCCTTTCATATAAGGGGGCGCTTTTTATTATCTTATCGAATTTTCTGTTCTGCTCGTGATGGAAAAATGTTGGCAAGCTCAGCAAAGCGTCCAAAATTGTGAGCTAAGCAACTTCCTAACTACACCCACAACTACACCCAAAATCACTAGGTACAAAAAAAGCGTAGCAGGTACTAACCTGCTACGCCTTCTAGAATATGGTGGCCCCTCGCAGACTTGAACTGCGGACCAATCGATTATGAGTCGACTGCTCTAACCACTGAGCTAAGGGGCCTTAATAGGACAACGATTATAGGGGAAGCGTTGCAAGGTGTCTAGATACCAACTAGGGCAATTGCGCTTAGTTTTTATCCACTTAGAACAGTAGATAATAAAAAAGGTGACCTAAAGTCACCTTTTTTGATTTCTAAAAGCTTGTATGCGCTGCGATTATTCGTCTAGGAAGCTGCGCAGAGTCTCTGAGCGGCTTGGGTGACGAAGTTTACGTAGTGCTTTTGCTTCTATCTGACGGATACGCTCACGAGTAACGTCGAACTGCTTACCAACTTCTTCTAGAGTATGGTCAGTGTTCATGTCGATACCAAAGCGCATACGAAGTACTTTCGCTTCACGTGGCGTTAGACCTGCAAGCACGTCTTTTGTTGCCACCTTAAGGCTAGTTGCAGTTGCAGAATCTAGCGGAAGTTCTAGCGTTGTATCTTCGATAAAATCACCTAGATGCGAATCTTCGTCGTCACCGATTGGTGTCTCCATTGAGATAGGCTCTTTAGCGATTTTTAGAACTTTACGAATCTTGTCTTCTGGCATTTGCATGCGCTCTGCCAGTTCTTCCGGTAGTGGCTCGCGACCCATTTCTTGCAACATTTGACGAGAAATACGGTTTAGCTTGTTGATCGTTTCGATCATGTGTACCGGGATACGAATCGTACGTGCTTGGTCCGCGATTGAACGAGTGATTGCCTGACGGATCCACCACGTTGCGTAAGTCGAGAACTTGTAACCACGACGATATTCGAACTTATCTACCGCTTTCATCAGACCGATGTTACCTTCCTGGATCAGATCCAAGAACTGTAGGCCACGGTTGGTGTATTTCTTCGCGATAGAAATTACAAGACGCAAGTTCGCTTCAACCATCTCTTTCTTCGCACGGCGAGCTTTTGCTTCACCGATAGACATACGACGGCTGATGTCTTTAATGTTCTGTACGTTTAGAGAAGTCTCTTCTTCAATCATTTTTAGCTTAGCGATTGAACGACGGATTTCTTCTTCGTTACGTTTGATCTTTTCAGCGTATGGCTTGTCTGAAGCAAGAACTTCATCCAACCAAGCTTCACTTGATTCATTACCAGTGAACAGCGCGATGAATGATTTCTTCGGCATTTTGCCGTATTCAACCACAGACTTCATGATTAGACGCTCTTGAGTACGAACGCGATCCATAGCAGTACGCAGTTCATTCACTAGGTGATCAAACTGTTTAGGCGTTAGACGAAATTCGCGGAATACGTCTAGCATCATTTCATTAGCAACGGTTGCTTTCGGGCTGTTATAGCCGTACTCGTTGATTGCTAATTGAAGATTTTGATAGGTGCTGCGTAGTTGGTTGAATTTCTCTAGCGCTAATTCTGGATCGATACCTACATCTTCTTCAGAATCATCTGAATCGTCATCGCTATCTTCGTCGTCATCAACGTCTTCATCGTCTTCTTCTTCTAACTGAGATTCAGTCAGTTCAGAACCGATGTGTGTTGCCGTTGGTGCAGCGGTGTCGTCAGCATCTGGATCTACAAAACCTGAAATTAGGTCTGTAAGACGTAGTTCTTCAGCTTGAACTTTGTCAAATTGCTCAAGAATGTACGGAATTGTGCCTGGGTATTCAGCAACAGACGATTGAACTTGGTTAATACCTTCTTCAATACGTTTTGCGATGTCGATTTCGCCTTCGCGAGTTAGAAGTTCGACAGTACCCATCTCACGCATGTACATACGTACTGGGTCTGTTGTACGACCAATCTCACTCTCTACGCTAGAAAGTGCAGCGGCTGCAGCTTCGGCTGCATCTTCATCGGTAATATTTGTGTCATCGTTCAGTGCTAAATCATCAGCATCAGGAGCAGTTTCTACTACCTTAATGCCCATGTCGTTGATCATCTGAATGATGTCTTCTACCTGTTCTGAATCTACGATTTCAGCAGGTAGGTGGTCATTTACTTCGGCGTAGGTCAGATAGCCTTGTTCCTTGCCTTTAATAACAAGTGACTTTAGCTGTGACTGCGGATTGTGATCCATAGACGGTATCCAACTTCGTAATCTGGTGAAGGAATCAGTATGCGAAATGCAAACCACTTACTATAACAAATTAAATCGTTGCTGACTAATTAAACAGGGTTACGCTTTTAAATCTAGCATAAGTGCTAGCAGCTCCCTTTTCTCTTCGGCTGATAAACCGACACTTCTTGCTTTGGCCTGCAGGTTTTCAATTTGTTTTTCTACGCACTGGGCAATAATTTTATCCAGTGAGTCTAAAAAGATTTCTTCTTGGTTGTCCTCATCGAGTGGAATGTCCCAACTCGCGAGACGAGACAGAAGGGTCTCATTTTGGCTGTTTCGCCAATGCTCTAATAATTGGCCTGTGTTGATATGGGGATGCGCTTGGCATTTATCAAGTACATCAACAAATAAACTTAGACCAGGAATGGGCAAATCTCTAACGCTAGTTAGATCTGGCACCATACTTACGTATTGTGGGTTTTGAATCAGTAACGCGATCACTTCTCGCATCGGCGTTCGCTTGATTTCTTTATGAGGTTGAGGCCTTTTATCCTCTTTACCTTGTTTTGAAATTAGCTGCTGTAGTTGGCGTTCATCAACCAAACCCAAACGGCGGCCAAGCAATTCTCTCAAGTATAGTCTTAAAGTGCCGCCAGGGACTTTATCAATGAGAGGAACCGCAAGAGTACTCAGTTTTGCCATGCCTTCTTTCGTGCTCATGTCGACCTGCTGAGTCAATGAGCTGAACATGAATTCAGACAAGGGCATCGCATTAGACACTTGCTGCTCAAATGCTTGTTTTCCGTTTTGCCGGATATAAGAGTCGGGATCTTCTCCATCCGGCAAAAACATGAATTTTAACTGGCGACCATCAGTTAGGTAAGGCAATGCATTTTCCATGGCACGCCACGCTGCTTCACGGCCTGCGCGGTCACCGTCATAACAACACACGACGGTGCTTGTTTGCCTGAATAACACTTGCAAGTGATCGCCCGTTGTCGAGGTTCCCAATGAGGCAACGGAATAATCTACGCCATATTGAGCAAGCGCGACAACATCCATATAGCCTTCAACCACTAAAATTTGTGGTGGCTCACGGTACGCTTGTAGTACTTCATAAAGGCCATACAACTCTTTACCTTTATGAAATATCGGGGTTTCGGGTGAGTTGAGATATTTTGGTGTCCCGTCACCTAATACTCTACCACCAAAGCCTATTACTCGGCCGCGTCTGTCTCGAATAGGAAACATCACTCGACCACGGAATCGGTCGTAGCGGTTGCCTTTATCGTTTTCAATCAACATGCCGCCTGTGACGAGCATGTCTTGGTTTTCTTTATTCTGGCCAAAGTTCTTACGAACTAAATCCCATTCATCAGCCACATAGCCGATGCCAAACTTCTGGACGATTTCACCAGACAGGCCGCGATCTTTCAGATACTCAATCGCCACCTTACTTGCTGGCTGTTTGAGTTGGTTACGATAAAATTGAGCAATGCTGCCCATTAAGTCGTATAGGTTACGTTTTTCACTGCTGCTTGCTTGTGGGCCTGATTGAAACGAACCATTACCGCCGCTACGTTGTTCGCGAGGAACATCTAAACCCAAGTATGAAGCGAGTTCTTCAATGGCTTCGACGAATTCTAGTCGGTCGAATTCCATCAAAAAATCGATGGCATTTCCATGCGCGCCACAACCAAAACAATGGTAGAACTGCTTTTCTTGACTGACACTGAATGAGGGTGTCTTTTCGTTGTGGAAAGGGCAGCATGCGCCGTAGTTTTTGCCTTTTTTCTTAAGTTTCACACGTGCGTCGATGATATCGACAATATCAAGTCGAGCTAGAAGGTCATCGATAAAACTGCGAGGGATGTGTCCAGCCATAAAACCTAACAAAAAAAGAAGATGATGAGTGGAGTGAATGCCTTAAAAGAATGAGCGTATTGCCCATTGATTTCATTCCATCCATCCAGATACAAACAAGCCGTGCGCTCCAAAGGATAGCACGGCTTGCTGCAATTGGGTGGGGTACCTTAAGCCAATTTAGCGCGAACTAAACCGCTTACTTTACCCATATCTGCACGCCCTTGAATTTGCGGTTTCAGAACGCCCATTACTTTGCCCATGTCTTGCATGCCAGCTGCGCCAGATTCAGCAATCGCGTTCTCGATGAGAGCCGCTACTTCTTCGTCTGTCAGTGGTTGAGGCATAAAGTCCTCAAGAACGGTAATTTCTGCTTGTTCCGCATCAGCAAGATCTTGACGACCCGCTGCTTCAAACTGCGCTACAGAATCGCGACGTTGTTTAACCATCTTGGTCAATACTGCAAGAATGTCGTCATCGTTCAGAGTAATCTGTTCGTCAACTTCACGTTGCTTGATTGCTGATAGGGCTAAACGAATAGTACCAAGGCGCAATTTGTCCTTGGCTTTCATCGCTAATTTTTGCTCTTCTTTGAGTTGATCAATCAGAGCCATAACTAAATTCCTTTTGGAGCTCAGTTATTAGTACAGGCGAACGCGACGAGCGTTTTCGCGAGCTAGCTTCTTAGCGTGACGCTTTTGAGCTGCTGCTTTAGCGCGTTTGCGAACTGTAGTTGGTTTTTCGTAGTGCTCACGACGACGCACTTCAGAAAGGATACCTGCTTTTTCGCAAGAGCGCTTAAAACGACGTAGAGCAACGTCGAACGGTTCGTTTTCACGTACTTTAACTACTGGCATATGCCTTTCACCTCAGGGGTTATTCGTTAACGCTGGTATTCAACAGACCAAATCACAATTGTTAGGTCTCTTACCAGCTTGATCAAAAATGGTGCGGAATTTTAATCCGATCACAACTACTTTGTAAAGCCTTTTGTCGATTATTGTCTGTACAAAATTTGTTTGCAGCACCAAGGCGAGGTAATATGACGCCCAAATTTCCTCTATACAGAAAGCATACTGAGAAAACCATGCGCATTATTGGTATTGAAACCTCTTGTGACGAGACTGGCATCGCAATTTATGACGATGAAAACGGTCTCTTGTCACACAAGCTATACAGCCAAGTAAAACTGCACGCAGATTACGGCGGTGTGGTGCCTGAGTTGGCTTCACGTGACCACGTAAAGAAAACCATTCCTCTTATTAAAGAGGCACTAAAAGAAGCGAACTTAACTTCAAAAGACATCGATGGTGTCGCGTATACCGCGGGGCCTGGTCTTGTTGGGGCGCTATTAGTGGGTGCGACTATCGGTCGCAGTATTGCTTATGCTTGGGGAGTGCCAGCGGTACCTGTTCATCATATGGAAGGTCACCTATTGGCCCCAATGTTGGAAGATAACCCTCCACCGTTCCCGTTTGTGGCGGTATTAGTATCGGGCGGTCACTCTATGATGGTGGAGGTGAGAGGCATCGGTGAGTACAAAATTCTAGGTGAGTCGATTGATGATGCGGCGGGCGAAGCGTTTGATAAAACAGCGAAGCTAATGGGTTTGGATTACCCAGGCGGTCCACTATTATCTAAACTGGCGGAAAAAGGTACACCGGGCCGCTTTAAGTTCCCGCGCCCAATGACGAATGTGCCAGGTTTGGACATGAGTTTCTCTGGTCTAAAAACCTTTACGGCTAACACGATTGCTGCAAACGGTGATGACGAGCAAACTCGCGCGGACATCGCATTGGCATTTGAAGAGGCTGTGTGTGCTACGTTGGCTATTAAATGTAAGCGCGCGCTTGAGCAAACAGGCATGAAACGCATTGTTATTGCTGGTGGTGTGAGTGCTAACCGTCGTTTGCGAGCTGAGTTAGAGAAGTTAGCGAAGAAAGTTGGCGGCGAAGTTTACTACCCACGTACTGAGTTCTGTACAGATAACGGTGCGATGATCGCTTACGCAGGCATGCAGCGCTTGAAGAATGGCGAAGTGGCTGACATGTCAGTAGAGGCTCGTCCACGTTGGCCAATTGATCAACTAACACCTGTCGCTTAGTCAAATTTATGCGGTAGGTTTGAAACCGGTTCTGTGTAATAAAGGTCTCTGCTCCTCAGAGGCCTTTATTTTTAATTATTCAATGAACCGCCTCGTTTTACATTCTGACTGATGCGAGCAGTTCGCTATTGTTTCAGTGCTAGGATGACGTGGAAGAATAAGAAATGGATATAACAATGAATAAGTTTGAAATTGAAGGTCAGCAACTTGCTTATCTAGATAAAGGTGAGGGCCCTGTGCTTCTATTTGGTCATAGTTACCTTTGGGATAGCCAAATGTGGGCGCCGCAAGTTGAGGTTTTAAGCCAGTCATTCCGTTGTATTGTGCCAGATCTTTGGGCACATGGTGAATCGGACGCTGCACCTGCATCGACACAGTCATTGGCCGACTATGCACAACATATGTTGGCATTGATGGATCATTTAGATATCGAAGAGTTCTCGATAGTGGGCTTATCTGTTGGCGGCATGTGGGGAGCAGAGCTAACGGCTCAAGCGCCGCAACGTGTTAAGTCACTGGTATTGATGGATACCTTCATTGGCTGGGAGCCAGAAGTTACGTATAAGAAGTATTTTGCAATGCTTGATACCATCAGCCAAGTCCAAGCAGTGCCTGCGCCAATTATTGAAGCCGTTGTGCCGCTGTTCTTTGCCAACAACGTCAATCAGGATAACCCTAAACTTGTCGCTTCATTCAAACGCAGTTTAGAAGAGCTGAACGGTGAGCGTGCGGTGGAAGTAGCTCGCATAGGGCGCATGGTGTTTGGTCGCCGTGATGTGATTGAGGATTCGGAAAAATTTGCTCTGCCGACGTTAATTGCAGTGGGCTGTGAAGATAAACCCCGTCCAGTTTTTGAATCTTATTTAATGAAAGACTGTATCACAGGCAGTGAGTTGGTAGAAATTCCGCAAGCGGGACACATCAGTTGTTTAGAACAGCCGGAGTTCGTCAACCAGATGTTGTTGAACTTCCTGAATCGAGTTCATGCGTAACCAATACATCCTTCTTTAAACGAAAAACTCGGCATTAAGCCGAGTTTTTTTGTGTCAGTTTTTTCTCGCCGATTTTTGGCTCGTCGCCAGACAAAAGCCGACGAATATTTTGATGATGCTTAAATACGATTAAGCAGCACAGCATAGCAACAGGTAACGTGTATTGCGGTTTAAACATCCAAGTATAAAACGGAGTGACCAAAACCGTGACGAGAGCCGCTAAGGATGAATAGCGGAATAGCGCGGCTACTGACAGCCAAGTTAACATTACCAATCCTGTTAAGTCCAAACCAATCGGAGCGATAGCGCCAAGCGCGGTTGCGACACCTTTTCCGCCTTTAAAGTGGAAAAAGATGGGGTACATGTGGCCAAGACAGGCAGCAATGGCGATGACGCCAAGAATGATAGGGTCGATACCAAGAAAGTATCCGCCCCACACGGGGATAGTGCCTTTGAGCATATCGCACAACAAGACTGAAACAGCGGCTCCTCGTCCGCCAATACGCAATACGTTCGTTGCTCCAGGATTGTTAGATCCCACACTGCGTGGGTCTGGCAGTTTTAAGAGTCGACAGATCAAAACCGCACTGGAAACCGAACCTAATAAATAGGCGGCCATTGTCATTATCAGTGCCAGTGCGTCCATAGAAGTCCTTGATGGATTGGAATTTAATGCTCGGTTCCCGCGTAGTTGCTATCATACCCCGAATTTACATAATGCAGAAATCCTCACTGTGATAGAGCTTGCATTATGTGATTTCTTGTATATAAAGATGCTTTCGCAGTTTATACCTAAGTAACATTGTGATGACCAAAGTAAATGTTACTTAGGTATAGAATACTACGATCAAATTACCCCTCACGGGTATCCGACCTCTGTAATAGAAGGACATAAGATGGCTCTGGATAAAGTTTTTATTGAACAGTTAGAAGTAATCACCACCATTGGCGTGTACGACTGGGAACAACAAATCAAACAAAAGTTGGTTCTAGATATTGAAATGGCACACGATAATAAACCTGCGGGCAAAAGTGATGATGTGCAAGATGCACTGGATTATTCGCAGGTGAGTGAGGCGGTACTTAACCACATTGAAAATGGTCGTTTCTTACTGGTCGAGCGCGTGGCTGAAGAAGTAGCAGAGCTTATCATGCAGCGTTTCTCTGTGCCTTGGGTGAAAATCCGCCTAGCGAAGCCTGGCGCCGTGCCGCAAGCACGTGCTGTTGGTGTGGTGATTGAGCGAGGCCGAGCATGATCACCACTTATATCGGTGTTGGGACGAACGTAGAAAGAGAGCAACATGTGCTTGCTGCGTATCAGGAGCTGCAACGGCTTGGAGAAAATCTCCTCGTATCACCGATATATGAATGCGAACCTATTGGTTTTAGCAGCAAGAATTTCTACAACTTTGTCGTTGCAATGCGTACCGAGTTGTCATTAGAAGAGTTGAGCCATCAACTACGCGAGATTGAATTTAAGTGGGGACGCGAAGAAAACGCGCAAAAGTATCAGGATCGAACACTGGATCTCGATATAGTGTTGTTCGGTGAGCGCGTCTCCAAGAAAAAACCTGAGCTACCTCGCAGTGATATCTACAAATATCCTTTTGTCACAAAGCCGCTGTATGATCTCGAACCGCAATTAGTGATCCCAGGCGATGGACGCACAGTCGCAGACATTTGGCATGCTATGCAGCCAGTCGATTCGCTCAAACCCGTTTCCTTTCATTTTTAATTTGAGTTGTTTACATGAGTTATTTTGAAGCCTTTATTTTGGCTCTGATTCAGGGGCTGACAGAGTTTTTGCCTATCTCAAGCTCTGCCCATTTGATCCTACCTTCCGCTATTTTAGGATGGGAAGACCAAGGTCTAGCCTTTGATGTTGCTGTTCACGTCGGTACATTAATGGCTGTCGTGATCTATTTTCGTCATGAAGTAATCACTTTGTTTCAAGCGTTATTTGCTTCGATCTTTAAAGGAGATCGCAGTAAAGAAGCTAAATTGGCTTGGATGATCGTGATTGCGACGATTCCAGCTTGTGTGTTCGGTCTATTGATGAAAGACATCATTGAAGTGTATCTACGTAGCGCTTACGTCATCGCGACTACCACGATCGTATTTGGCTTGTTGCTATGGTGGGTAGACAAAAACGCTGAACTCGTTGCCGATGAATACCAAACGGGTTGGAAGAAAGCTGTATTTATCGGTATTGCCCAAGCCTTAGCGATGATTCCTGGAACTTCACGCTCAGGGGCGACCATTACAGCAGCGCTTTACCTTGGCTTTACTCGAGAAGCGGCTGCCCGCTTTTCATTTTTAATGTCGATCCCAATCATTACATTAGCTGGTAGCTACTTAGGTATGAAGTTAGTGACCAGTGGTGAACCTGTCCATGTTGGTTTCTTAATGACTGGCATTATCACATCGTTTATCAGTGCGTACATCTGTATCCACTTCTTCTTGAAGATGATTTCACGCATGGGCATGACACCGTTTGTGATTTACCGTCTGATTTTGGGCGTCGGTTTGTTCGCTTTTCTATTAAGTGCATAATTGATGCTAACGAAAAACGCCCGCGAAATCCGCGGGCGTTTTTGTTTGTTCGTTACTTCTTAAGTGCTGCTTTCACTGCTTCAATACGTCGTTTTTCTTGCTCGTCACGAATCGCAGGGCCTTTAAAGCCCTCTTTGATTATGATTTGAACGTCAACTGCCGCTGCTGCTTGGTAGGCTTGCCTAAAAATATCCGCCTGTGGATATGGTTGCGTTTCCAGTCCTTTACGACCAGCGTGATCCGCTTGGCAGCAAAGCAAGATATCTTGCAGACGTTCGGACTTACGCCACACATCGAGCTTATTGAGTATTTTAATTATGGTTTGTGGTTTAAGTTCAGCCGCGCGATGAATATTGGAATGCTGTTCGCACACCATCAAGGCTAAATCACGAAACTCATTTGGTACCCGGACACGTTCGCACAGCTTTTTGATCAGTTTTAATCCTGTATGGCAATGCATTTTGTGGCTTGGCCATTCGCTCTCTGGCGTCACGCCTTTACCCAAGTCATGCACTTGGGCGGCAAACCTGACGGGGAGTGAGTTACTCAATTTTGCGGCTTGCTCTGCCACCATCAAAGTATGGATGCCAGTATCGATTTCTGGATGCCACTTCTCAGGTTGAGGTACGCCAAATAGTGCATCAATTTCAGGTAACACCACGGTTAATGCACCACAGTCTCGTAGAACCGATAAGAAAATATCAGGGCGAGGAGTAGAGAGAGATTTATGCCATTCTTGCCAAACACGCTCGGGAGTCAGTGTGCTCAGCTCTCCAGACTCTGCCATGTGACGCATTAACCGCATAGTTTCGTCGGCAACCGTAAAGTTTAGATCAGCAAGCTTTGCAGCGAAGCGAGCGACACGTAAAACGCGTAGAGGGTCTTCAATAAAGGCGTCTGATACATGGCGTAGCAGTTTATCGTTGAGATCTTGCTGGCCACCATATGGGTCATGGATCGTGCCATCACTCTCCATTGCCATCGCGTTAATGGTTAAATCACGACGTATCAAATCTTCTTCTAAGGTGACGTTTTGATCGAAGAAACATTCAAAACCAGTGTAACCAGAACCTGACTTTCTCTCTGTTCGTGCAAGGGCATGTTCTTCTTTACTTTTGGGATGCAGAAATACAGGAAAGTCTTTACCAACGGCGGTGTACCCTTGGGACAACATCATCTCAGGCGTCGCGCCTACGACCACCCAATCATTGTCATAACTATCAATTCCGAGCAATTTATCTCGAACTGCGCCACCTACTAAATAAACTTGCACGAATTACCTCTTAATTTATGGATATGCCGTTGGACATTGTAGCAAGCAATGGTACTTTTCTTTACTCCCGAGAGTAGATGCGGCTATGTTTATATTATATCTGACTATTCTCAGGTGGTTTTTTAGCTGGAGAGCCTAATGTATAAGGACTTTTTTGGGTTTGTCGAACAACCATTTTCGATTGTTCCAAACTCACGTTATTTGTATTTAAGCCAACGTCACAAAGAGGCAATCACACATCTCCAAGCCGGGCTAGGCGATGGCGGTGGTTTTGCTATGCTTACTGGCGAAGTAGGTACAGGCAAAACGACCGTCGCAAAAGCGATGCTGGCGAATTTGGGTGATAACACCAAAGCGGGTCTTATCCTCAATCCCACGTTTTCGAGTAGAGATTTGCTCGAAGCCATTTGTGATGAGTTCAAAATCACCTATCCGCCAGACGCAAACCTCAAACAGCTAAACCAGGTTATCCATCAATATTTGCTGCGTAATTATCGTTCAGGCTGGCAGACATTGCTGGTCATTGATGAGGCTCAACACCTTGCTGCCGACGTTCTAGAGCAGTTGCGCTTGTTGACCAACTTGGAAACCGATACCAGAAAACTGCTCAAAGTGTTGTTGGTCGGGCAGCCTGAATTGCAGCGGTTATTACAAACAACACAACTACGCCAACTTGCCCAGCGTATTACTGGGCGTTATCACCTGTTGCCGTTGGATGAAAAAGAGACAGAAGATTACATCGCATTTCGACTACATACAGCAGGTGGCAACCAGCAACTGTTTAATCGTGCTTCTTGTAAACTTATAGCCAAATACAGTCACGGTATACCGCGGCTCATCAACCTTATCTGTGACAAATCCCTCAACATTAGTTATCACCAGGGTAATGTGGTGGTGGATAAGCAAACCGTTCAGCAGGCCTGTGAAGAGGTGATGCAGTTTCAGGCAGATATTTATCAGCAAGATAAAAAAGAGCGCCGGACTTTCCGTTGGCCTGCTTGGGGCTCAGTCACGGTAGGCCTTATTGCTGCATTAAGTACGGGGTGGGCGGTCGTGAATTATATGCCAGCTCAAGCGACGTCAGTGTTGACACAAGTGACGGAGCCAAGAGTAGAGCCAACACCAACCGTCGTCAGCCAACAGTTAACGGATGAGCAGCGTGATTTATTGTTAACACAAAAACAGTCGAACCTCGCTGTAAATGATTTGTATCGTTTGTGGGGGTATCAAGCATCGGTTCGCGATAATCTTTGTTTGTCAGAACCGCAGTCGACTATGCGTTGTGAGCGTAAAATGGCGACTTGGCCGCTGTTGATGCAACAAAATCGCCCTGTGATCTTGGAGTTGAATTATCAAGGTGATGTTGGGTATGTCATTCTATATGCCGTCGGTAATGATCAAGCTGAAGTGCTCAATGGTAAGCAGCGTCTCCGTCTGCCAGTTTCGTGGCTAAAGCCGTTGTGGCAGGGCAATATTATCGAACTGTGGCATGCTCCGCTGAATGAAACATTACGTTTAGACATGGAAGGCCCTGCGATTGAAGTATTAGACCGATTATTAGCAGAAGCGGTGAGTGAGCCACTGCTTGAAACGTCTATTTTTGATGGTGCGATGAAAGAGCGAGTCGAGTTATTTCAACGTTGGCAAGGAATTGGTGTCGATGGTATTGCAGGTAAGCGAACGCTAGACCGACTTCAGCAAAATGTTCAGCCAGATGCGCCTCAACTGGCGAGAATCGAGAAGGAGGACGCATAATGTCAGCTGTGAAACATATAGGTCTGTTCTTGCTGCCAATCACTGCTTCTGCTATCGGAGTCGCTTGGTACTTAGATCTCTTTGCACCGAGTGCTGAAGTAGATACAACGTCCCCGATAGAAAAGGTCGAAGTGGTATCACCTTTCAAAGTATTAGACTATCCAGAGAACACCCAGTTGGCCCAATTGCCAAGAGAGTGGCCAAGTGCAGAGCTATCGCGTGATTTTGGTACATTTACCACCCCCGATGAATACACGAGCCATACACCAAGCAGAGATGAAACACGCAACTCAGCATCAACCCAAGCGACTTCTGCTGCTGAAGAGGACCTCGGGTTGTCTTTGGATGATCTGGATTTATCCTCATTATCTCCTGATTTAGCTAGGAAGGTCGAAAATGCCTTATCCCGAGATGATGACAATTCTTCATCACAAACGGCACGCGTGAACGATTTAGAGCGCAACGCTCACCAGTGGCAAGGGCGTCTACCTGCGCTTAATTTGCAAACCCATATGTACGCTAGTGATGAAAATCGCCGTTGGGTGAAAATTAACAATATTGAATATCATCAAGGGGATGTCGTTGATGATCAGGTCACTCTAAGAGAAATACAACCGCAAGCTGTGATTGTTGAGTTCCAAGGTGAGCAAATTCGTATACCAGCGTTGTATGAGTGGAAAGGGTAACTCTTGTAGAAACACATCAAGCCAGCGAAATCATATCGCTGGCTTTTTATTTTTCAGAGCATCTTTTGCATCTATTCTGGTGATGATTTTTAGATACTCAAACAAGCAAAATATAGCTTTTCTCAGTCGTTTAAATAGCACCAATATCATTCATCTATTGATAGCGCGATTCCAGTCAACGTTGTGTAAAAAGACACCATCTTCACGAACTTCGGAGTAATGACTTGGTCCACGTTAGACCCCATCACATAATAGGAGTCTAAACAGAGACACATGCGTATTCTGATTTTTTCTTTAAGCATTGTTGCATCGACAAGCTATGCAGCAAAGCCAGACCCATTCCCAGTTACACCAGATAGTCGCGGGCAAGATTTCATGGTCAGTGCGACGAATCCTTACGTGAGCAGTACCGGTTACTCAATATTGAAAGAAGGCGGTAATGCTGTTGATGCTATGGTCGCGATGCAGATGGTGATGTCTGTCGTTGAGCCAGATATGACCGGAATTGGCGGCGGGACTTTCGCGCTGTTTTATCAACATGACGAGAAAAAATTTCTGGCCCTTGATGGTCGAGATGAAGCGCCCTCTAGCGCGAACCCTGAAATGTTTGTTGAGAATGGGGAAGTACTCAGTCGCAACGAAATATTAGGCCCTCGTTCTGTTGCGGTTCCGGGCACATTGCGGTTGCTTTACACCACTCATGAACAATATGGCAAGTTGCCATGGGCAGAGCTGATTAAGCCGGCGATTACATTGGCGAGCAATGGGTACGCGATGAACAGCTACACCTACGACATCGTAGTAAGAGAGCAAAGCCGACTTGAGCAAGATCCGGAAGTGAAAGCCTTGTATTGGCAAGGGGACGATATTAAGCCGACGGGAACCTTGATGAAGAACCCTAAGATGGCTGAGACGCTGAGGAAGATCGCGCAACAAGGCGATCGTTACCTTTATGGTGGTGAGCTTGGTCAGCACATCGTAGAGACGGTTAATAGTCGTATTGATGACCAACACGAGAAGTTGTCTTTAGAAGATTTTAAACATTACCAAGTGAAGCAGCGTGACATCATTGAGAGCGACTACCGTGGGAATAAAATCGTCTCTTTTGGTTACCCAGCTTCGGGCGGTGTGATGGTCGCTCAGAGTCTTGAACTGCTCGCACCCTATGACATTGCCCATATGGCGAAAACGGATGTGGAACCTTGGCGTCTCATGACTGAAGCGATGCGAATTGCAAAAGCCGATCGTATTGCGTATGCCGGAGATCCGGATTATGTGGAAACGCCAGTTGAACAGTTGTTGTCTAAAGCCTATCTAGATCAGAGACGTGATTTAATCCCTGATAATGGCACTTTAAAAGAGGATCCAAAAGCAGGACAGATAACGCAAACTCAGTATGCGCAATATCAAGGCTTCGAGAGCAAAGATACAGGGCATATTTCTATCGTCGATAGAGATGGAAATGCAATTGCGATGACCAGCACCGTTGGCACGGGTATGGGCTCGGGTGTGATGGTCGATGGCGTTATCTTGAATGCGCAGATGGCTAACTTCTCACCTCAGCCAACGGTTAACGGCAAGCCTACGCAAAACTCAATTGAAGCGGGCAAGCGTCCACGTTCGGCTATTACGCCATTAATGGTGATGGACAGTGATGATAACTTGCGTTTGGTGGTTGGGTCACCAGGTAGTTCACAAATCCCGGGGTATGTACTCAAAACCGTGGTTGGGGTGCTGGATTGGAATTTATCAGCGCAAGAGGCTATTGACTTACCAAACATCCAGTATGGCACTAAGATAGACCGCACCAAGTCTTATGACCCGACTGGTTTGCTGGTGGAAAAGAAAACGTTCTCAGAAATGTTGGTGCCTGAGTTTATGGAGCTTGGCTACCCAGTGCACGTTATTCCAGTGGTAAGCGGTTTGAATGCAATTGAGCTAAAAGATGGCAAGCTTTATGGCGCAACGGATCGTCGTCGAGCCTCTAGTTCAATGGGGGAGTAGTACTTACTTCTGTCAAACGAAGCAAACTAAAAAGCCAGTCGATATCGACTGGCTTTTGCGTTCTTTTTAAAGATAAAAGCGTGAGGGTTTATGCCCAACCCGCAGGAGAGCGCTTTCTACGAGGCATGACATGCGGAAGAATCAAACCAAATAGTAAACCTAAACCTGCGACACCGCCGCCATAAGTGAAGTACTTAAGCAGCATGTCATCTTTTTGAGTATCCAGTTTTGCGCGTAGCTCGCGGTTTTCTGTTTCAACAGAAGTAAGCTGATCGCTGATCTCAGAGTATTTATTTTCTAGATCTGAAATTTGTTGGTTACGTGTTTCGAGAGAGGTAACAAGACCGGCTTTCTCTGCATCAGAAGTTTGACGAGCATTAGCAAGCTGCTCTTTTACTTCGGCTAGCTCTTTCTCAATGCGAGGAAGGCGAATTGCCATGCTCTCTTGGTTTGTCACAAACTTGCTTTGTACCCAACCAGTGCGACCACGGTCATCACGAACTTGCGTATAGCCAGTATCTCGGTTGGTTTTAATCAGTTGTACTTTAGAACCGGCGTTAACACTACCAATAATACGGTAGGTGTTATTTGGACCTGAATGCATAAAAGTGAAGAGGTCATCAGAAATATAACGGTCTGCTGCTAGGGCCGCTGGCGCTGCTAGCAAAGTAAACAAAACCGTGATGATTAGTTTTTTCACAGTAAATCCCTTAACGATTTTTCTTGGAGACAGCGTTGGCACCGAATGATTGGAGCCGGAAATAGACGAATAGTATGCAGTTTCAAACCTCGGTGCAACAAAGAAGGGAGGCAAAGCCTCCCTTTCTGTGCGTTTGAGTCAATAATGACAAAGCGCTTACATTCTATTGACGAGTGTCTTAAGCGAACATCGCTTGAAGTCCGTAGAAGAATACTACGGCCAATAACGCACCCGCTGGTAGTGTAACGATCCATGATGCCACGATGTTACGAACTACTCCTAGGTTCAGTGCTGCGATACCACGAGCAAAGCCAACACCGAGAACCGCACCAACCAATGTTTGAGTGGTTGAAATTGGCAGGCCTGTACCAGACGCTAGAACTACCGTACATGCTGTTGCTAGCTGTGCTGCAAAACCGCGGCTAGGCGTTAGCTCAGTGATGCCTGTACCAACGGTTGCCATTACTTTGTGACCTAGTGTTGCAAGACCGACCACGATACCAATACCACCAAGAGGTAGAATCCACCAAGCGATGGTGCTTTTCGTGCTGATTTCGCCCATGTGTTCAACAGTCGATACGACAGCAGACAGTGGACCAATGGCGTTTGCAACGTCGTTTGAACCGTGTGCAAATGCCATCGCACAAGCGGTGATAACCATCAGAACGCTGAAGATACCTTCCACGCCAGAAAAGCTGCGGTCTTCTTCGCGATTAGCGAATTTTTTCTGGATGTATACGTAGCCGCCAATCATCACAAGTGCTGAAACTGCTGCTGCCCACATCCAGGCTTCACCATTGGTCAGGTGAAGACCAACGTGTTTTAGACCTTTTTTGATGGTTACAAGTGCAATCACCATTGTTGTGATGAACATGTAAACAGGTACAAAACGTTTTGCGTTAAACAGAGGGTTCTCAGTATCAAAAATCAGGCGCTGTGCGCTGACAAAGATAACGTAAGCAAAGAAACCTGAAATCACTGGCGTAATAATCCAGCTACCAACAATGCCTTGAACGCTGCCCCAGTCAACCGCTTCAGTACCTACTGATACGCATGCAAAACCAATGATTGCACCGATGATTGAGTGAGTCGTTGATACTGGCCAGCCCATGTAAGAAGCAAGAAGCAGCCATGTACCTGCTGCTAAAAGCGCAGACATCATGCCGTAGACAAGAACATCTGGTTGACTAGCAAATAAAGAAGTTTCGATTACACCTTTACGGATAGTGTCGGTTACTTCACCGCCTGCAAGGTAAGCACCTGCAAATTCGAAGATCATCGCAATGATGATAGCTTGTTTTACAGTTAGCGCTTTTGAACCTACAGATGTACCCATCGCATTAGCAACGTCGTTCGCGCCAATACCAATCGCCATCATGAAACCAAAAATCGCTGCAACAATAATCAGGACAGTGCCGTAGTTCGCAAGGATATCCATCGTAATACCTAGTTGTTTTATAACAAGCGGAACAAAATTTTACGCGCGCCAAACCATAAGACGATGAAAATAGTCATCGTCCCTATGACACGTGTTAATTATGCTCTTCGTTATGTCGTTAACTTTATGTTTTAAGATCGAGATAGCATGACTTCCAAACGAGCACCTACGCGCTGCGCTTGGTCGGCAATACCACCTACCCATTCAAGAATCTTGTATAGGAACATGACATCGATAGGGTTCATGTCAGCTTCAATCACCATCAACTGTTGGCGAAGTTCAATCTGCATGGCATCGGTATCATCTTCGATAACGTCTAATTGATGAATCATTTCAGCGACGAGCGTCACTTCACGGCCTTTGAAGCCGGTTTCTAGCAATTCATCAAGTTCATTGATTACCTTTTGCGCCTGATCGGCAGCATCAAGACAACGTTGAACGTAAGCGAGGAAGTTTGGTTGGAGAGCCTCAGGGATGACAAGTTGACGACCATATACACGGCCAGCAATGTCTTTTGCCAGGTTTGCAAGTTTGTCCTGTTGAGTCAAAAGCTCAAGCATGTCAGTACGGTCGACTGGCATGAACAAACCGCGAGGCAGTTTTAGACGGATTTCACGTTTCAGCACATCCGCTTCTTTCTCTAGGTGAGAAATTTGTGCACGGATTTCTGCTGCTTTTTCCCAATCACCCTTTGAAGATACTTCAAAGAATTTCACCAAGTGTGAACAACATTCGTTGACACACACAACGTGGCGTTGCAAAGGCTTAATTGGGGACTTTGCAAATAACCCCATAATTGTATTTACTGGCATGGTCATTCAACCTAATAACTATAACCTTAAAAAAACATACACCATTTCTGAGTGCTTGGCGAAATGTTGAACGATGGCTATAAAGGCGCGCATGGTAACGCATTAAATCGCTCATTAAAACTGTTTTAGATCATCAATCCGGCGATATTTCTCTCTTGCCGTGTGAGAAATTACGCAATATCCTGTTTCTATCTGCTTTGAAAGGTATAGCTATGGAAACCGAAATAGAACTGAAGTTTTTTGTTTCTCCTGAATTTTCAGAAACTTTAAAAGAAAAAATTTCTGAGACAAAAGTACTTCAGCATAGTTGTCGTGACTTGGGTAACACCTATTTTGATACTGCCGATAAATGGCTTCGAAAGCACGACATTGGTTTAAGAATTCGCCGTTTTGATGATGTATTCGTCCAAACCGTAAAGACAGCAGGACGCGTCGTCGCAGGCTTACATCAAAGACCAGAATACAATGCTGAGCACACTAGCGACGAGCCTAATCTGTCGCTTCATCCTCTAGATATTTGGCCTCCAGGTAAAGATGCAGAAACGCTGCAATCCGAGCTTATGCCATTATTCTCGACCAACTTCACACGTGAACAATGGCTGATTGGCATGCCCGATGGCAGTCAGATTGAAGTTGCTTTTGACCAAGGCTTAGTTGTAGCCAAAGGTGAAGACGAAGAAGAGAAGCAAGAGCCAATTTGCGAAGTTGAACTGGAACTTAAGTCTGGCCAAACCGAAGCTTTATTCACACTGGCACGCAGCTTTTGCGAGCAAGGTGGTATGCGCTTGGGTAACTTGAGCAAAGCGGCGAAAGGTTATCGACTTGCAAGCGGTTATGCGGGTGATGAAGTAAAATCATTGGCACTTGTGGACAGTAGTCCGACGGATACCGTTGAATTTTGCTTGATCAACTCTTTAGAGCACGCTTTGTCTCATTGGCATTATCACGAGCAAATTTATGCTGAGCGTGACAGCGTGGAAGCACTGCGTGAAATCAGTAATGCCATTCGTTTCATTCGTCAAACATTGACCATCTTTGGCGGGATTGTCCCTCGTCGCGCGAGCGCGATTCTGCGCCAAGAGCTTAAATGGTTGGAAGAAGAACTGAGTTGGTTAGATGAGCATGCACACCTTGAAGAGCTCTTAGATGACAAAGGCAATGTGCTGCGTAAGTTGGATGCGCGTAAGTTCTTAGTATCTGAGCTGACTCAGCAGTTACAAGAGTTGCCAAGCCGTGAAGAAGTGCTAGGGTTGCTCAATTCCGCGCGTTACACAGGGTTACTGCTGGATCTAAGCCGCTGGATCTTAGCACGCGGTTGGCAGCCATTTCTTGATGAAAAAGCACGTGAAAAAATGGCAAGTAACATCATGCCGTTTTCAGTTACTCAGCTCGATCGCACTTGGGCTGAGCTAATGGAAGCTTTCCCAGCAGAGCGCGATTTGACGGCGCAAGAGTACGTTGATCAGCGTTATCGCTTATTGCGTAACCTCTATACTGGTATTGGTTTCGCGAGTTTGTATAACTCGGATGAGCGTAACAGCTTCCGTTTACCATGGGCGGATCTAGTGCATGGTATCGATGATCTGCTAATGCTGAACCACTTACTCCCATTGGTTGATATGCTGGAAGACGCAGAAAAAGAGCAGTTAGAACGCTGGTTGCACCGTCAAGAGCGCTCAATTTTGCATGCAATGGATCAAACCCGAGCGATCAGTGTGGAAGTTCAGCCTTATTGGCGTGAATGATCGTTCTGGTGATAAGAACAAAAAAATAGGACCGCATGGTCCTATTTTTTTGTCTCTGTTTTACGTTGTTGTAGCTCTTTTTCCATGAAATCGAGTCGTTCTAGTATTTGCGCTTGTTGGCTTAGGAGCTGCTCGAGCATACGTTCTTTATTGATTGAACTGTGCGTCTGTTGTTTCGTTGGGGCAGTAAGGATAGAGGTGATAAGACCCGAGATCATACCAAAGATACCCACCCCGCAAACAATGATGATGACAGCCAAAAACTTTCCTATGGAGGTCACAGGATAATGATCGCCGTAACCAACCGTTGAGATCGTTACAAATACCCACCACAAAGCATCGGCGCCAGTGCGAATATTCGCTTCTGGGTTTTTCGCTTCGATAAACAGCATTGCACTAGAACCGAGCGTTATGAGGATAACCATCAATAGCAGTATAGAGGCAACCGTAGTTTCGCGGCGGTTTTCTTTGAGCTGATGCAAAATGAACTTTGACGAACGCAGTACTAATACCACTCGCATAATATGAAAAATACGCGCAAAGCGCAGGGGCTCTATCAATGGGATGCTCGCCACGAAATCTATCCAATGACGTTTAAGGAATAACCAGCGATCTGTGGACCGGATCAAATCAATGGTGAGCTGTAGTAGAAAAATACTACAGATTATGAAATCCAGACCGATAAGAACTTGACGGGTTTCGTGATCGATCGGGAAAAACAACAAGCCAGAGATCACAAATAGTGCCATAAAAGACAATATTAGTGACAACAGGCCCATCGGTCGTGTGCTGTCTTTGATATCATTGTTTTTCATACGAAGCTCAAAATAAATCGCGTAACCACGCAAAGCGCGAACATAACTATAAGTAATATAAAGATTATAGATAAAGACTATATAAGACTCGGTGGAGAACTGACAATGGAAAAGCTGGCATTTAAGCCATGGGAAAGGGTCATATCCGACATTCGACTGGTGCCTAAAATGGTCATGTTGATGGTCTTCAGTACTGTCCTGATCGTGGCAAAACAACTGTGGGACGCAAACACTTTTTACGACTCACTTTTAGCGGCGACACAAAACGCTCAAGTTGCCCAACAGCATTATGAAGCATACTTAACGCAAGTTGCTTGGCAAACCGCCTTATTGATAGTGGTTTTTGTCGTGCTCTTATTAGCGGCGGCTAGAGTGATGTTGCGTCAAACACAGTATCTGAGCGACGCGATCAAACTGATGGCGAGCAAGAACCTCTCTGTTCCATTTGGTATGGATTGTAAAGATGAATACGGAGACGTGGCACGTGAATTAGAAAAGACACGTCGACAATTGCACGATGTGATTCAAATGCAAATTAATGCGTCTGATGAATTATCAACGCTCACCGAAGTCATGACACTGAGCATGTCGGAAACGAAGGAATCGGCGCAAGAAGAGTTTAACGAAATTGATCAACTTGCTACGGCGATGAGTGAAATGTCGTCGACGGTCCAAACGGTTGCGGAACATGCCCAGACGGCATCTTCTCTGACAGAGCAAGCTTCCGAACAAGCAATTTCTGGTCAGCAGTTCTTGCAAAGTACAATGGCGAAAATGAGTGAACTTTCGTCGGATATCGCTTCATCGGCACAAGCGGTTAACCAAGTTGAAGAACGTGTTGAAGCCATTGGTAGCGTTGTAGGGACGATTCAAGGCATTTCTGAGCAAACCAACCTGCTTGCACTGAATGCGGCGATTGAAGCGGCGCGAGCTGGCGAGGCTGGGCGGGGTTTTGCTGTGGTTGCAGATGAAGTTCGTAACCTTGCCCAACGTACACAACAAGCGACGGTAGAAATTCAAGAGATGATCGCACAGCTGCAAACCAGTGCTGAATCTGCGGTAGAACTCATGGAAAAAAGCGTTGTGGAAGCGGCAGATGGAAACGAGCTGGTTTCTAATGCTGGATCTGAGCTCGATGGTATTGTTGGGCAAGTGACGCAAATCAATGACATGAACTTCCAGATCGCGACGGCGTCTGGTCAGCAAAGCAGTGTTGCAGAAGAGATGAGCCAAAACCTCACCAATGTACGTGAGTTGGTGGAAGCCTCAGTTGTTGTCGTTACCGAGCTGCTAGAAACCTCTGAAATGATGCAAAATAATGCAGGTGAGCTAGACAAGAAGATCAAATCTTTCCAAGTTTAATATTCGATCCCGAACTTTTGATAAAACGCCCACAAACCTTTTGTGGGCGTTTTTATTTGCTTTCAGTCTGGTATAAAGAATGAGTTACCGTGCTTTTCAAACAAGGAAGAAAAATGCAGCTGCCTTCGCCACTGATTTCTATCGCTGAATCTGCCGTACAAAACGCCCAAGACGCAGGTTATTTTCCCCTTTGGCCCGATGAGGTTGCGCAGCAATTTCGTTATGTGGCGGGCTTAAGCCAATTTATAACCGAAGCCATTCATCGCGATGAAGTCCTAGCCCGTGAGTTGCCAAGTATGTTAGCGCAGCCAAGTCGTCAGGAGTCTTACCGCTCGCGTCTTGCTGAACTGTTGGAACAATGTCCTGATGAGATGTCTGGTCATCGCGTGTTGCGTCAGTTTCGCAACCGAGAAATGGTGTACATTGCGTGGAAGGATTTCACGCATGCATGGTCGCTAGAGACGTCTTTAAGCCACTTATCTGAGTTGGCAGAAGCGATGATTTTTGAAACCTATCAATGGCAATATCAAGTGTGTTGTCAGGAGTGGGGCACGCCAACAAGTGAGGACGGTGAAGTGCAGCCGATGTTAATTATCGGCATGGGGAAACTGGGTGGTGGCGAGTTAAACTTTTCTTCCGATATTGATCTAATTTTCACGTATCCAGAGAATGGCGAAACCCAAGGCGCACGCCGCAGCATTGCCAATGCCCAGTTCTTTACTCGTCTTGGTCAACGCATCATCAAAGCGCTCGACCAACAAACCTTCGATGGTTTTTGCTACCGCGTCGACATGCGACTTCGCCCATTTGGAGAAAGTGGCCCCTTGGTAATGAGCTATGCCGCACTTGAAGATTATTACCAAGAACAGGGGCGAGATTGGGAACGTTACGCGATGATCAAAGCTCGGGTGATGGGATGTGAGATGTACCCGCAGTATCAAGAGCTACGCCAAATGCTGCGCCCTTTTGTTTTTCGTCGTTATATTGATTTCAGTGCGATTCAATCTTTGCGACGAATGAAGTCGATGATCAGTAGCGAGGTTCGCCGCCGAGGGTTGAATAACAACATTAAGCTAGGTGCGGGTGGCATCCGAGAAATTGAATTTATCGCTCAAGTTTTTCAATTGATTCGAGGTGGTCGAGAGCCTTCTTTGCGTAATCGAGGGCTGTTGGAAACGCTGCAAGGCATTGAAGAACTGGCATTGCTTACTCCAAAAGAAGTCAGCGATCTAGAAGCTGCATACAAGTACTTGCGTCAATTAGAAAACTTGTTGCAAGCAATGGCGGATAAGCAAACCCAGACGCTGCCTGATTGCGAAACCGAACGCTTAAAGCTCGCCACTGCGATGAAAATGAGCTGTTGGGAGCAATTAATTGAGCAAACCCAGCAGCATATGGCAAATGTTCACCAAGTTTTTGAATCACTAATTGGTGATGATGAAGAAGACGAGGGGACTACTGTTGCTCGTCATTTTCATGAGCTATGGGATATGGCCGACAAACAAGACGTTCTTGAGCATATCTTGCAGCAGGATATTCAGATTGAAGACTTTGCTTCATGCGCGAAAACCATCATCAACTTTAAAACCGATCTGGCCAAAAAAACGTTAGGCCCACGTGGACGCGAAGTGCTCAACCGTTTGATGCCGAAAGTGTTTGATGCGGTCTTTGCCCATCCTGATGCACAGTTTGGTTTATCTCGTGTACTTCACTTGCTACACAACATCTGCACTCGCACAACTTACTTGGAATTATTGGATGAGCATCCAGCGGCTCTGGTGCAGCTCGTACGTTTGTGTACCGCAAGCCCAATGATTTCAGAGCAGCTGTCTCGTTATCCTATCTTGCTTGATGAGTTGATCGACCCTGCGCAGCTGTACAATCCCATTCCATTAGACAGTTACCGTACAGAGCTGCGTGATTATTTGGCACGTATTCCTGAAGATGATATGGAACAGCAAATGGAAGCGTTGCGTCAGTTTAAGCAAATTTGTATTTTGCGTATTGCAGCGGCAGATATTGCTGGCGCATTGCCAGTGATGAAAGTGAGTGACCATTTAACTTACTTAGCGGAAGCTATCGTGGATGCGGTGGTCAGTCAGGCTTGGTTGCAAGTGTCTGAAAAGTACGGCGAGCCAACGCATGTGAAAGATCGTGAAGGTAAAGGCTTTGCTGTAATTGGTTATGGTAAAGTCGGAGGGTGGGAGCTCGGCTATAACTCCGATTTGGATATTGTCTTCATGCATGACTGCCCCGTCAATGTCTACACTGACGGCAAAAAAGAGATTGATGGTCGTCAGTTCTACCTTCGTTTAGCACAGCGTATCATTCATATTTTCTCCACTCGCACCGCTTCCGGTATTTTATACGAGGTCGATACCCGATTGCGTCCGTCCGGTGCATCGGGTTTGTTGGTTAGCCCAACGGACGCGTTCGACGACTATCAACATCAAGACGCGTGGACATGGGAGCATCAAGCACTTGTCCGCGCGCGCATGATTTATGGTGATGAACCACTGGCGATTGCATTTCACAATACGCGGCATGATGTGCTGTGCAAAGCACGCGATCAAGCTGAACTGAAAAAAGACGTTGTCGAAATGAGAGAAAAAATGCGCGGTCATCTTGGGGGGAAAAAGCCAGGCCGCTTTATGCTCAAGCAAGATGTCGGTGGGATTACCGATATCGAATTTCTCGCTCAGTACCTAGTGCTCAACTATAGTCACGATAAGCCGAAATTGACGCGTTGGTGTGATAATGTGCGCATCTTTGAAACGCTCATTGCGCAAGATGTTATGGACGAAGACCAAGCAATGCAGTTGATACGTGCTTACACGACAATGCGCAACGAAATACACCGCCGAAATCTACTCAATTTAGACGCTGATGTGGTGGAAGATAAGTTTGTTGCCGAAAGGGAGTGGGTAAAACAGGCTTGGAATCAGTGGTTCAGTTAAGACCATATATTTAGCCTCGATAAGGGCTGTGATAAACTCACTTCGATTTAATTTTTGGAGACCAACAATGAAACCAATTCTACCTGATTACAACAGCGCTGGTGTGCTCATCATCGGTGATGTCATGCTAGATCGTTACTGGTATGGCCCAACCGGGCGCATTTCTCCTGAAGCGCCGGTTCCTGTTGTAAAAGTAGAAAACAATGAAGAGCGTCCTGGTGGTGCTGCGAACGTTGCGATGAACATCGCATCACTAGGTGGCCATGCTCACATTGTTGGTCTAACTGGGGAAGATGAGCCTGCAAAAGTGCTGACGGAGACGCTGAGCTCACTCAATGTGAAGTGCGATTTCGTTGCACTGCCTGATTACCCAACGATTACGAAGCTTCGTGTAATGAGCCGTGGACAACAGCTTATTCGTCTCGACTTCGAAGACAAGTTTGAAAACACAGATTCTGCACCTGTGCTATCACGTATGGATGCCGCACTGCCAAACGTTAAAGCCGTGATTATGTCTGACTACGCAAAAGGCTCGTTAGAGCATGTTCAGGCATACATTCAAAAAGCGCGCGCAGCAAATATTCCGGTTTTCATTGACCCGAAAGGTGCGGATTTTGAACGCTACCGTGGCGCAACACTTCTTACGCCAAACATGAAAGAGTTCGAAGACGTTGTAGGTAAAGTGAAATCTGACCAAGAGCTAGTAGAGAAAGCACTGGCTTTGGTTGAAGAGTTTGAATTTGAAGCGCTTTTGGTGACACGCAGCGAAAACGGAATGACCTTGATTCGTCGTGGCCAGGAACCGTTCCACCTTCCAACTCAAGCGAAAGAAGTGTACGACGTGACAGGTGCGGGCGACACGGTTATCTCTGTATTGGCAGCGTCTGTTGCCGCAGGCAAATCATTTGAAGAAGCGTGTGCATTAGCAAACGCAGCGGCAGGTGTTGTGGTTGGTAAACTAGGCACGTCAACGCTTTCTGAGATTGAATTAGCAGAAGCGGTACATGGCAGCCAAGACACGGATTACGGTGTGATTTCAGAAAAAGCACTGATCGAAGCGGTAAAAAAAGCACGAGCTCGTGGCGAGAAAGTCGTTATGACAAATGGCTGCTTTGATATTCTACACGCTGGGCATGTGTCTTACTTAAACCATGCTGCTGAACTGGGCGATCGCTTAATCGTTGCGGTAAATACCGATGAGTCAGTAAAACGCCTTAAAGGCCCTGGTCGTCCGGTAAACCCAACCGATCGCCGCATGGCGGTGTTGGCAGGTTTGGGCGCTGTGGATTGGGTTGTACCATTTAGTGAAGATACGCCGCAGCGTTTGATCTCAGAAGTTCTACCAAGCTTGCTAGTAAAAGGCGGTGACTACAAACCAGAAGAGATTGCTGGTGGTAAAGAAGTCATTGCGGCGGGTGGTGAAGTTCGTGTATTGAACTTTGAAGATGGCTGCTCGACCAGTGAAATCATTAATGCAATCAAAGGCGGTAAGGGCTAAGCCTGCTGTTTGTTAGCATTGAAATGCTATTTGCTCATAAAGGTCGCTAAGTGCGGCCTTTTTGATACTTGATGCTCAGAGACACTTATAGGCTCTGAACTATAAGTAATAAAAAACGCCAGCTGATAACTCAACTGGCGTTTTTTTATTTATTAAGGCCTGAAGTATTCAGTTCGCGGTTATTTTGCCGCTTTCAAACCTGCATCAACATCCAAGATGTCTTGTTCGCTTAGCGTACCAACGGCTTGGCGTAGCTGAAGAACACTTAAAATGTAGTCGTAACGAGCGTTCGATAGGTTTTTGTTCGCATCGTATAGACGACGAGTCGCGTCCAGTACATCAACGATAGTACGAGTACCTACATCAAAGCCAGCTTCTGTTGCTTCTAGTGCAGAGCGTGCAGAAATAACCGCTTGCTCATACGCACGTAATGCGCCGATAGAGGCGTTAATGTTGTTGTTTTGTGCGCGAACATCTTTTACTACGCTACGGTACTGTGCTTCAAGATCTTCGCTTGCTGCCACGTACGCGTATTCAGCCTGTTTGGTTTGAGAGGTTACGTTACCACCTGTGTATAGCGGTACTGCAAGGTTCACACCAATATTGAAGTTGTCTGTCGTGTTATCACGAGAGCTATGAGAAGTATCACCGTAGTTGTAACCACCATCTAGAGAGAGCGTTGGTAGGTGGCCAGAGCTTGCTAGTGAAATATTGTCACGCGCAATGTCTTGAAGAATACGTGAAGATAGCAAGGTCAGGTTTTTGGTTTTTGCTTCATCAATGAGCGATTCAGCTGGTACGGTCGATGGGCTAGCAGTGAAGCGGCCAGTGTCCAAAATGTTGAGATCTTTGTGCTCTTGGCCTGTAATTTCACGCAGTGACTCGTAGCTATTAGTGAGCGCGTTTTCTGCCAACACTTCGTCCGCTAGCACTTGGTCGTACTGAGCTTGTGCGTCATGCACGTCAGTGATTGCAGACAAACCTACTTCAAAACGCTGTTTAGTTTGCTCAAGTTGACGGCCAACCGCGGCTTTTTCTGCACGTACGAAAACAAGATTATCTTGTGCGCGTAGAACTTCAAAATACGCTTGTGACACGCGAAGAATCAGTGCCTGTTGCGTCGCAGCGTAAGTTGCGTCTGCTTGGCGAGCACTTTTCTCAGCAGTATCTAGAGAGATCCAAGATGCGCGGTTGTAAAGTGCTTGTGAAAAGCTAACGCCAGCGGTTAGTGCGTTGCCATCGTTTGATACGTCGCTAATTAGATTTGAATCGTATTCAGTATCACCACGAGTTAAATTGTAACCCGCAGTAAGGTTAATTTGTGGTAATAGAGCACTACGGCTTGAGGTGATTGCTTCGAAAGCTTGGTCACGTTGTGCTGCTACACTGAGCAATTGTGGATCATTTTGTTTTGCCAAGTCGTAGATTTCAGCCAAAGAGTCTGCGAACGCAGACGTACTCATGCTACCTAGCGCTGCACTGATAAATAGTGGAAGCAATTTTTTCATTTTCTATTCCCGCGGTCCATAGATTGGTTAATTCTCAGTAGTTTAACTCAATTTGCACGATATTTACTCTAAAGTTTGCACTTTTTTACACGTAATTATCCACTTGTGCAATAAATTTTTAGCAAAGACTTAAATTAATTTGTAACTATTATACAAAAAGTTGAGCCAAGTCCTTTGAGCAAGCGAATAACAATGAGTAAACTACAGGATTCACTCAGAGAGGTGTTGAATGCAACAGCGTGACAAACAACAACAAGATTTTACTTCGCGAGATGTAAAAGTCATCTCGAAAGAAACCTTATTTGAAGGTTTTTTCAAAATGGTGAAATACCGCTTTCAGCATAGGCTATTTGCTGGTGGTTGGAGTGGAGTTGTCGAACGAGAAATGTTCGAGCGTGGTCACGCAGCAGCGATGCTTCCTTATGATCCAAAGACGGACCAGGTCGTAATCATTGAACAGATTCGTATTGGCGCGTTGGAACATGAACACCCTTGGCAGCTAGAAATTGTCGCCGGTATGATTGACCGCGATGAATCTGCTGAAGCCGTAATTCGTCGAGAGGCTGTCGAAGAAGCGGGGATTCAGGTGGGGCGCGTTATACCTGTCACTTCTTATTATCCTTCGGCTGGTGGTTGCTCGGAAAAGCTAGACGTCTTTGTTGGTGAAGTGGATGCGTCTAAAGCGCACGGCATTCATGGTTTAGACTATGAGAATGAAGATATCCGAGTTCATGTCATGAGTCGTGAAACGGCGTATCAATGGGTGAAGGACGGAAAATTTGAAAATGGTGCGTCGATTATTGCGTTGCAATGGCTGCAATTACACCATCAAGAGTTAAAGTCAGAATGGGGACTATCCCAAACGGTGGAGAGTGAGTAATGGCACAATTGGCTGAAAAACAGAGATATCATGTTGATTTAGCTGGTCTTATGAGAACGTATGAGACCAACTACGCTAAATTGAATGCCTTATTGCCTGCTTCTGCTGAAGTTGGGGATGTACGTTGCTACCAAGCGGCGAACATGGTTTACCAATTGACCGTGAATGAAATCACAAAATACACCACAGTTGTTGAGATATGTCAGAGTGATGAAACGCCAGTGTTTCCTTTACCGACGATGTCTGTCAGGCTTTATCATGATGCGAGAGTAGCCGAAGTATGCTCAAGCGGAGAGTTCTCTCGCATAAAAGCTAAGTATGATTATCCCAATGACCAACTGATGCAGAAAGATGAAAAGCATCAATTAAACACATTCCTCGGTGAATGGCTGACGTTTTGTTTACGAAGTGGTATCAGTAGAACACCACTTGCCTTCAATTGATCGTCACTTCACTAAAGGAAAATAACAAATAACGATATAGTGGACGAATCAGGTTTTCATTTTGCAATCATCTAGTGACAGCATCAAACTTTTACAAATTACGGATACTCATCTGTTTGCTGCCGATGAGGGAAGTTTGCTAAGCGTAAAAACAGTCGATAGCTTTAATGCTGTTGTTGCTGATGTTTTACGCCGCAACGTGGCGTTTGATTACATCTTGGCGACAGGCGATATTTCCCAAGACCATAGTGCAGAATCTTATCAGCGCTTTGCCAACGGCATTGAACCGCTAGAGAAAGACTGCTTTTGGCTACCTGGTAATCATGATTACAAGCCTAATATGGGCAGTGTTTTGCCTTCGCCACAAATCAAAGCCGCAGAGCATGTGTTGCTTGGCGAGCATTGGCAGTTAATTCTTTTAGACTCGCAAGTTGTTGGCGTTCCTCATGGGCGCTTGAGTGATCAGCAATTAACGCTACTCGAAGAAAAGCTAGCCGAACACCCAGAAAGACACACACTTGTTTTGTTGCATCATCACCCGTTACTGGTCGGAAGCGCGTGGCTTGATCAACATACTTTAAAAGATGCCGAAGCGTTTTGGCAGGTTGTCGAGCGTTTTGATAACGTGAAAGGCATTCTCTGTGGTCATGTTCATCAAGATATGAATGTGCTTTACAAGGGCATTCGAGTGATGGCAACACCCTCAACTTGTGTTCAGTTTAAGCCTAACTCGGATGATTTTGCCCTTGATACCACTTCGCCTGGTTGGCGGGAGCTGCAACTACACGCTTGTGGCGATATTACGACCCAAGTAGGTCGGCTTCCTGATGGCCAGTTCCAACCAGACTTCTCTTCTAACGGCTACTAACGCGCCCGAGCTCTCTGTTCGGGCTCGCTTTTTTGTGCGAGATATCTATGAGTAAACCTTCACTTCTTCTCTATATCCATGGCTTTAATAGCTCTCCACTCTCCATGAAAGCGAATGTGATGAGAGCCTACTGCGAGCAACATAGGTCTGATATCAAGGTGATTGTTCCCCAGTTACCTTGTTATCCTCAGCAAGCGGCGAAAATGTTGTTGGATATTATCGAGCAATATAAAGATGACTATAAAATTGGTCTAGTGGGCAGCTCATTAGGCGGTTTTATGTCAACGTGGCTAAATGACAAGTTTGGGTTTAAAGCGGTAGTGGTTAACCCCGCAGTCAAGCCTTATGAGTTGCTAGTAGATTATTTGGGTAAGCAAACTAACCCATATACGCATGAAACCTATACACTTGAAGCTTGTCATATTGACGAGTTAAAAGCTCTTGATGTACAAAGCATCGCGTCGCCACATTCTTTTTGGTTATTGCAACAAACAGAAGATGAGGTTTTAGACTATCGACAAGCGGTAGATAAGTTTGCAGACGCTAAGCAAACAGTAGAACAAGGCGGTGATCACAGTTTTGTAGGCTTTGAGCGTTATCCTGCACAGATTATCGAATTTCTAGAACTGTAATTCGAAAGCGATTGGAAAAGGCTCATAGTTTTTATTGATATATCCAACCGTTTCTTGACATGGGCGGTATGCTTTCCGACTATGTTTTGCCAAAAGATCTTAAGGGTCGAGGACCCTGGCTACTTTGTTATGCATCATGTTTACAAACTCTTAGTGATGTGAACAGGGTGGCTTTTTCGTTTCCTGAGTATGGGTACGCCCATTGGTGATACTCAGGCAACAAGTAAACTTTGAGAATAATTCCGTATTATGACTGAACAATATAATGCTGGTGCCATTGAAGTACTGAATGGCTTAGAGCCAGTACGTCGCCGACCAGGGATGTATACGGATACAGCGCGCCCAAACCATTTGGGCCAAGAAGTTATCGACAACAGTGTCGATGAAGCGCTAGCCGGACATGCCTCAAAAGTACAAGTCATCCTACATGCTGACCAATCACTCGAAGTGATCGATGATGGTCGAGGCATGCCTGTTGATATCCACCCAGAAGAGAAAGTATCAGGCGTAGAGCTAATTCTATGTAAGCTACATGCGGGTGGTAAGTTCTCTAACAAAAACTACCAATTCTCTGGTGGTTTGCACGGGGTAGGTATATCTGTAGTAAACGCGTTGTCAAAACGCGTTGAAGTAACAGTTCGTCGTGATGGTCAAGTGTATGAAATTGCATTTGAACACGGCGAGAAAGTGTCTGATCTGACCGTAACTGGCACATGTGGTCGTCGCAATCGCGGTACCAGCGTACATTTCTGGCCTGATGCGAAGTACTTCGATTCGGCTAACTTCTCTGTGACGCGATTAGTCAACAACCTGCGCGCAAAAGCGGTTTTGTGTCCGGGCTTAGAAATCACATTAACCGACAAAGTTAATGACAAAGACTATAAGTGGTACTACGAAGATGGTTTGAAAGACTATCTTGCGGAAGGTGTAAAAGGCTATCCAGTTATTCCTGAAGAACCATTTACTGGTGAGTTCTTGGCGGATACTGAAGCGGCAAACTGGGCGGTAATTTGGCAGCCAGAAGGCGGTGAGATGATCACCGAAAGCTACGTTAACCTGATCCCAACCGCTCAAGGTGGTACGCACGTTAATGGTTTACGCCAAGGCTTGTTGGAAGCGATGCGCGAATTCTGTGAGTTCCGTAATCTATTACCTCGTGGTGTGAAGCTAACGGGTGATGACGTTTTCGACCGCTGTTCTTACGTGCTGTCGGTTAAAATTCAAGATCCACAATTTGCAGGCCAGACCAAGGAACGTCTCTCTTCTCGTCAAACCGCGGCATTTGTCTCTGGCGTTGTAAAAGATGCGTTCAGTCTTTGGTTGAACGAAAAGCCTCAGCTCGCAGAGCAATTGGCAGAAGTCTGTATCGCTAACGCGCACCGTCGTATGCGAGCGGCGAAAAAAGTCGTACGTAAGAAAGTGGCATCCGGCCCGGCATTGCCAGGCAAGTTGACCGACTGTTCTGCACAGGACTTAAGTCGCACGGAAATCTTCTTTGTGGAGGGTGACTCTGCGGGTGGCTCGGCAAAACAGGCACGTGACCGTGAATTCCAAGCCGTGATGCCACTGCGTGGTAAGATCTTGAACACGTGGGAAGTCTCTGCCGATCAAGTTCTTGCGTCTCAAGAAGTACACGATATCTCTGTTGCTTTGGGTATTGACCCAGATAGCGACAACCTCGAGAGTCTTCGTTACGGTAAGATCTGTATCCTTGCCGATGCGGACTCGGATGGTCTTCACATCGCAACGCTGCTTTGTGCTCTATTTACTCGTCACTTCCGCGCACTAGTGGAAGCGGGTCATATCTATGTGGCGATGCCGCCTCTGTATCGAATCGACTGCGGGAAAGAAGTGTTCTACGCCCTCGATGATGATGAAAAAGATGGCATTTTAGAGCGCTTGTCGAAGAAGAAAGCCAAAATCAACGTGCAACGATTCAAAGGTCTGGGTGAGATGAACCCACTTCAGTTGCGTGAAACCACCATGGATCCGAACACGCGTCGCTTAGTGCAGTTAACCATTGACGACTCTACGGCGACCATGGAAATGATGGACATGCTGCTAGGTAAAAAGCGTGCAGATGACCGTCGTTCTTGGCTACAAAACAACGGCGACTTGGCAGAGGTGTAACGGATGTCTACAGAAATTACCTACGATGGCGTCGAACAATTGCCAATGCGCAAGTTCACTGAAGACGCTTATCTGAACTACTCGATGTACGTAATCATGGACCGCGCCTTGCCATACATTGGTGATGGCTTAAAGCCGGTTCAACGACGCATCATTTATGCGATGTCAGAGCTTGGTCTCTCTGCATCAGCAAAATACAAAAAATCTGCACGTACCGTTGGTGACGTGCTAGGTAAATACCATCCGCACGGTGATTCAGCGTGTTACGAAGCGATGGTATTGATGGCTCAGCCATTCTCTTACCGCTATCCATTAGTGGATGGTCAAGGTAACTGGGGTGCGCCAGATGATCCGAAATCATTTGCGGCAATGCGTTATACCGAAGCAAAACTGTCTAAGTTTGCTGAAGTATTGCTTGGCGAACTTGGCCAGGGCACGGTTGAATGGCAACCTAACTTTGATGGCACAATGAAAGAGCCACAAATGTTGCCAGCACGTCTGCCTCACATCCTGCTTAACGGTGTAACCGGCATTGCCGTTGGTATGGCAACAGACATCCCACCGCACAACGTTCGTGAAATCGCAGATGCGACTATTCATTTGATCGACAACCCGAAAGCAGAACTGCCGGACGTGATGCAGTATGTCAAAGGTCCGGATTACCCAACAGAAGCAGAAATCATCTCGCCGCAAGCGGATATCGAGAAGATTTACCGCAACGGTCGTGGCAGCATCAAAATGCGCGCGGTTTGGCATAAAGAAGGTTCTGATATTGTTATCACTTCTTTGCCTCACCAAGTATCGGGTGCCAAACTGCTTGAGCAAATCGCTAACCAGATGCGTGCGAAGAAGCTGCCAATGGTTGACGATCTTCGTGACGAATCGGATCACGAGAACCCAACGCGTATCGTTGTGGTGCCTAAGTCAAACCGCGTCGATTGTGACTTGTTGATGAACCACTTGTTCGCATCAACGGATCTTGAGCGCAGTTACCGCGTTAACTTGAACATGATTGGTTTGGATAACCGTCCTCAAGTTAAAGGTCTGGTGCAAATTCTGTCTGAGTGGATCGAGTTCCGTCGTACGACTGTGCGTCGTCGTCTACAACATCGCCTAGACAAAGTAATGGCTCGTCTACACATCTTGGAAGGTTTGTTGGTTGCTTACCTCAACCTAGATGAAGTGATTGAGATCATCCGTACTGAAGACGATCCAAAAGCGGTGCTGATGGAACGCTTTGGTATTACCGATATCCAAGCGGATGCAATTTTAGATACCAAACTTCGTCATCTAGCAAAACTAGAAGAGATGAAGATCCGTGGTGAGCAAGACGAGCTAGAGAAAGAGCGTGAGAAGCTAGAACAGCTACTCGGTTCTGAGCGTCGTCTGAACACACTACTGAAAAAAGAAATCAAAGCAGACGCAGAGAAATACGGTGATGACCGTCGCTCTCCAATGGTTGAGCGTGCAGAAGCAAAAGCGCTGACTGAACGTGACCTCGTACCAAGTGAGCCAATCACGGTTGTGCTTTCTGAGAAAGGTTGGATTCGTCACGCGAAAGGCCATGACGTGGATGCCGAAGGCTTAAACTATAAGTCGGGTGATAAGTATTTAGCGCATGCTCGAGGTAAGAGTAATCAGCCTGCGGTATTCCTAGGTAGTGACGGTCGAAGTTACTCTCTGGAATCGCACTCACTGCCTTCTGCTCGTAGTCAAGGTGAGCCGATTACCGGTCGCTTGAATATTACGGCTGGTAGCAGTATTCGCCAAGTCATCATGAGTGAAGAAGAGCAGCTGTGGCTGGTGGGCTCAGATGCAGGTTACGGCTTTGTATGTAAAGGCGCGGACTTGCTGTCTAAAAACCGCAGTGGTAAAGCGCTCGTCACTTTACCTGCCAACTCTGAGATCATGACGCCAAAAGAGATTGAAGATTTAGACTCTGATGAAATCTTAGCAATCACTAACCAAGGTCGCATGCTGCTGTTCCCAATCAAAGACTTGCCACAACTGGCGAAAGGTAAAGGGAATAAGATCATCAACATTCCTGCTGCTAAAGCAAAAGAGCGAGAAGAAGTACTATCTCACTTAATGTCTTTACCAAAAGGTGCATCGTTAACGCTGTACGCGGGTAAGCGAAAGTTGGGTCTTAAACCGTCTGATCTTGATAACTTCCGTGGCGAACGTGGTCGCCGAGGTGGGTTATTACCGAGAGGTTTGCAGCGAGTCACTCGCATTGATGTTGAGCTAGATGATTCCGATACGACGGAAACACCGAGCGATAGCGAGTAACGCACAAATAAAAATCCCAGCCAATGGCTGGGATTTTTTATGCTTCTTGCTTGTCTTCGGCAATGGTGACTTTCAAGGTCACCTCTTTTCCTTTGCGAATGATACCGACGTCCACGGTGGTGCCAGGACGTAAATCGGTGACGATATCCATAACGCTCTGACGCCCTTGCACTTTATTGCCATCAATGCTGATAATGATGTCCTGCTTTTGGAAGCCTGCCGCACTGGCTGGACCATTTGGATCAATACCAAGTACGACAATACCACCTATGTGTTCATTTCCAAGTAGGCGAGCAGTGACCGCATTAATGTCTTGGCCGTCGATTCCAATATAACCACGAATCACGCGGCCATCAGCGATGATTTTCTGCATGATCTTACTCGCTAGCGGCGCAGGGATCGCAAAAGAAATACCGTAAGTTTCTAAGTCTGTCGCTTGCTGAAAAGAGGCGGTGTTAATGCCGACGAGCTCGCCTTGTGTGTTCACTAGGGCTCCACCAGAGTTACCTTCATTGATGGCGGCATCGGTTTGAATGAATGCTTGACGACCGTCGCTAATAGATGAACGACCTGTGGCAGAAATAATGCCGAACGTTGTGGTTTGTCCAAGGTTGTATGGGTTACCGATGGCTAGTACTACGTCGCCCACTTGTGGTTTGTAATTAGAGTTCAGAGGGATTACGGGCAAATTCGAACCTTCGACACGCAGCACGGCTATATCAGTACGTTTGTCTGTCCCTACGAGCTGAGCCGCTGCGGCTCTGCCGTCTTGTAATGCCACAACAATTTGATCAGCTTGAGCAACCACATGATAGTTAGTAATGATGTAGCCTTTCTCACTAACAATGACACCTGACCCCAGACCTTGAGTCGAGAGTTTACTGCGATCATTCTCAACATACTTACGGCTGTAGATGTTTACCACTGCAGGCGCTGCTCTTCGGACCGCTTGATTAAACGTCAATTCGACTGATGCGATATTAACAGGTTGAGGATCAAGCGCGGCAGGAATTACGTTGTTGCGCAAAGATGGAACCGCCAGTAATACCACTGCGGCAGTAGCCAAGCCTAAAAAGACAGAACGTAATAAAAAGCTGAGCATATCCTCTCCATGCGTGAGCGCCAAAATGGCATCGAAGATGAAGAATAGCATTACATTGAAAAATAACAAAAGGGCAGCACGTCATCGCGCTGCCCTTTTCATTAGTTATTGAGCGATAAGGAAAAGTGATCGAGCCTTATCACTCAGTACTATGCATCGAAAACCTTATTTTCTATCACTTTGAAAGTGGTTAACGAATGACAAGATAAATAGTACGCTCACCACGTTGAATATTAAGAGCCAGTACACCTTTGTGTTTCTCTACGATTGTACGAAGCTCGGCAAGGTTTTTCACTCGTTGACGGTTCACACCGATAATAATGTCACCTTGTTGTAATTGATATTGAGCAGCCGGAGAGTTATCTGCAACGCTCGATACTTTAACACCTTGGATTACATCACTTGGTGTTGTATTGCTTAATTCCGCCCCTTTGAGTCCCTCATGTAATGTCTCCGCTTTAGCTTTCATATTCGTAGATTCGCCAAGCGTTACATCAAAGGTTTTATTCTTACCATCTCGAACCACACCTAATGTGATTTCTTTACCTGCGCCCAGTGTTGCCACTTTTGCGCGGAGCTCTGAGAAAGTATTAATCGCTTTGCCGTTCACCGATACAATTACGTCACCGGCTTTTAATCCTGCTTTATCGGCTGCGCTGTCCGGTACGACTTGACCAATAAAGGCACCTTTACTTGACTCGTAACCCAATGCATCAGCTAGCTCAGAGGTTACTTCGCCACCTTGCACACCCAACATGCCGCGTTTGACTTCACCAAACTCTAGAATTTGATCAGTGAGGTTTTTCATCATGTTTGATGGAATCGCAAAACCAATACCTACGTTACCGCCGTTAGGGCCTAAAATTGCAGTATTAATACCGATCAGCTCACCATTAAGGTTGACCAATGCACCACCAGAGTTACCGCTGTTAATTGCGGCATCGGTTTGGATGAAGTTTTCGAAGTTTTCAACGTTTAAGCCGCTACGACCAAGGGCTGAAACAATACCCGAAGTCACAGTTTGACCGAGTCCAAATGGGTTACCAATCGCAACCGTAAAGTCACCGACACGCAGTTTGTCGGAATCCGCGACTTTAATCTGCGTTAAGTTTTTCGCTTTCTCTAATTTAAGTAACGCAACATCGGCCATTTCATCACCGCCAACGAGAGTAGCGTCATACTCGCGCCCGTCAAAGAGGCGAACTCGAATCTCATCTGCGCCCTTGATCACATGGTAGTTAGTGACAATATGGCCTTTCTTCGCATCAATAATGACACCAGACCCTAAACCTCTGAACGGGCGCTCTCGCCTTTGTTCCATAGGAAAGTCTGGGCCAAAGAAAAATTGAAATTGCTCGGGAATGCGACTGGTTTGTACTTGTTTACCTTCTACAGCAATACTCACAACAGCTGGGGTCACCTTCTCAAGCATTGGTGCCAAGCTAGGTAACTGTTGGCCATCCACATTCAAAGGTAATGCGGCAGTGGCTTGAACTGGGGCAATAATCGACCCCAAACTCAGAGATAGAACGGTGAGCGCAAGCAGTGGTTTTTTCATCCAATAACTCCTCTTGAAACATGTCTGCCAAAAAGAAATATCCGAACGGTTAGTTCACTTTGTTAATAACTAATATAGGGTCTAGTTCGGACAATCAAAAGGGGAGGCAGTGCACATCCAAGTTAGAGCGAAGGTGAGGTGAAAAAGTTCAAAAAAGGGCCGATACAAATGTATCGGCCCTAGATAGAAGTAAGAGAGAATTATGATGCTTTTGCGGTTACCGCTTCGGGAGCATTAATGATTTCTTTCTCTTGATCCTTCAAAAGACCGGTGGCGCCATTAGCGTAGTCTTTTGGTTGTTCGTTAAACTCTGGTTGATCTTCTGCAATGGTTTCAGATGACATTGCCGTTTTCTTATCAAACGGGTTGTCTTGTTCTGGTAAGTTTGGCAAAAGCTCAGAAGAGGTCTTGGCCATATGTTGGTATAGCTTGGTGTAATCTTTACCTAGGGTGTCCAACATTTCTGCGGTTTGTGCAAAATGATCGACGAGCTCTTGACGTTGTTGCTCTAATTCAAACTTGGCCGCTTCAAGTTCTTTCTGCACAGACTTTTGTTTCTTGTATTCAGGGGTGGTTAGTCTACTAATGACTACGCCTACGATTGTACCGACCAGCAAACCCACAATGGCATAAATCCAAGGCATAACTGCTCCTTATAGTTGTTTTAACAAGTCTTTTACTACTTAGTTACACGCGGTGCTCGTCCATGTTACTATGGCTTGAACAGCCGATAAAGAAAAATAGCAGTATGTCTTCGGGGACTGATAACTACTTCTCTCTATTCTCAAAGTTGACCCCGAGGTAACCCTTTTCTCTATACCTTTATACGACTTAATACGATGACACCACTACAACAATATCAAAAAGACATAGCAGAACACGGGTTTCAGCGTGATGAAGCTCAGTATCAAGCGGTCGTTGCATTAGACAAGCTTTACCATGCTATCGTTGAATTTCAGTCAGCGCCTGTGCCTCAGCTTTCCAAATGGCAAAAGCTAATGGGGAAAAAAATCGACAAGCCTGAACCACCAAAAGGCCTTTACTTTTGGGGTGGGGTAGGTCGCGGTAAAACCTACCTTATGGACGCATTTTTTGATGCTTTACCGACCCAAAGAAAAATGCGCGTCCACTTCCATCGATTTATGTATCGAGTACATGATGAGTTGAAGCTGTTAGGTGATGTCGAAAATCCTCTATCAAAAGTGGCGGATAAATTTAAAGAAGAAGCAGATGTGGTTTGCTTTGATGAATTTTTTGTTTCCGACATTACTGATGCGATGATCCTTGCAACGTTACTTCAAGAAATGTTCAAGCGGCAGATGATCCTAGTCGCGACTTCAAACATCGAGCCGCAGAACTTATATCGTAACGGTTTGCAAAGAGCGCGCTTTTTGCCCGCGATCGATATGATTTTGGCACGTTGTGAAGTGTTGAATGTCGATAGTGGCGTTGATTATCGCTTAAGAACGTTAGAACAGGCTGAAATATACCATTACCCGCTTGATGAGCAGGCTAGCATAAACCTTAACAAATATTATCAGCAGCTGACTGGAGAGCGTCAGTTTGTTGCTCATCAAATCGAAGTTAACCACCGTCAACTAGCGGTGATTGAAGCAAGCGACGGGGTGCTGCATGCGTCGTTTGCTCAGTTGTGTCAAACTGCTCGCAGTCAAAATGACTACATTGAATTGTCTCGTATTTACCACACGGTATTACTGGCAGATGTTCAACAAATGAACCGAAAAATAGATGATGCGGCGAGACGCTTTATCGCGCTGGTCGATGAGTTTTACGAGCGCAATGTTAAGTTGATTATTTCTGCTGAAGTGCCAATGGCCGATTTATATACTGACGGGCAGTTAGAGTTCGAATTTAAGCGCTGTTTGTCTCGGCTTACTGAGATGCAAAGTCATGAGTATCTCGCGCGTGAACATTTGGCCTAGATCCAATGGGTTCTTAAAAAAGTGAAGAAAAAATTAGTGATTTGGCGCAAAAAAAGGTGATTTTTTCTTCGCTCTTCTCTATAATCCTGCGACCCACCGTTACTGCAGACCTGATTATCGAAGTTATTTCGAAATTGAAGGTCGAGAGTACCAACGACTCGAAGGGGTGATGACTGGGCTCTTAGACAGTGTGGGAGCACTATTGGGTGTTCCTTTAAAGTTTAAAATTTAATTAACGGGTTATTGTTAGCATGAAAACTTTCGTTGCTAAACCAGAAACTGTAAAACGCGACTGGTACGTTGTAGACGCTGAAGGTAAAACTCTTGGCCGTCTAGCAAGTGAAATTGCATCTCGCCTACGTGGCAAACATAAAGCTGAATACACTCCTCACGTTGACACTGGTGATTACATCATCGTTATCAACGCTGAGAAAGTTGCTGTAACTGGTAACAAAGCTAAGAACAAAGTGTACTACCGTCACTCTGAATTCCCAGGTGGTCTAAAATCTATCACTTTTGAAAAGTTGATCGATCGTAAACCTGAGATGGCTCTTGAGCTTGCAGTTAAAGGCATGCTTCCACGTGGTCCTCTAGGCCGTGCTATGTACCGTAAGCTAAAAGTTTACGCGGGCGCTGAGCACAACCATGTTGCTCAACAACCACAAGTACTAGACATCTAATTGGGGATTTCGAAAATGGCAGAGAATCAATACTACGGCACTGGCCGTCGCAAAAGCTCAGCTGCACGTGTTTTCATTAAACCAGGCAGCGGTAACATTGTAGTAAACAAGCGTAACCTTGACGAATACTTCGGTCGTCCAACAGCACGTATGGTTGTACAACAACCTCTAGAGCTAGTTGAACTAACTGAAAAGCTAGACCTTTACGTAACAGTTAAAGGCGGCGGTATTTCTGGTCAAGCTGGTGCTATCCGTCACGGTATCACTCGCGCGCTTATGGAATACGATGAGTCTCTACGTCCTGCTCTACGCGCAGCTGGCTACGTTACTCGTGACGCTCGTTGCGTTGAACGTAAGAAAGTTGGTCTACGTAAAGCACGTCGTCGTCCACAGTTCTCTAAGCGTTAATTTCCTCTTATCGGGAATTATGCTTTCAGAGTTACTCTGGAAACTGTGTACCAAAAGCTCGGCTCTATGCCGGGCTTTTTTGTATTTAAAGACATCATACTTGTCTTCAAGCAACGAACAGCCTTCACTTATCATCACACTCCGAGCAGGCCTTCTTATTCGTCCTCTTCGTCGAAAGGTTGTCAGTGCCGTTTTATATGTGTGCCTTATTTAATCGCGACTCACCACGCTTTCTCTTGCGATGCAGCATAGATGTATTCATCAGCAAGAATGTCTTTGTATCTTATTCTCCCTGTAACATGTTTTAAAATGACTTACGCTCCTTTTTGAGCATTCTGCGTGCTACAAAATTGAAAATATAAACACAGCAAGCTGAACGCGTAATACGAAATATTTCTCTGTGTAATTAACTGAAAACTACCAAGATAAAAGGTTTTATCCGCTTTCAGCGGGGCTTCTATGTGGTGCTTTCTTGTTACAAATCACATCAATTTTTTATAATTCTGCCGCTTTTGTGACGACGCGAGCGATTTGCCTCACAAATGTTACAAAAAGGTAGCTTTATCTTGTCAAAAAGTAGGGTTTTCTTTATCATTTCCCTCCAATAAATAGAACTAAATTCATTATTTGTTAGCCATGCTCTTATAAGCGGAATAATAACGATCCAAAGGGAGCAAATGGGAGAATGTTTGGATGAGCAACGCGCCTTTAAATAACGGTCGCAGGCGTTTTCTAACCGCTACAACGGCAGTTGTTGGTGGGTTAGGGGCAGTCGCCGTCGCCGTGCCTTTTATCAAATCATGGAATCCGAGTGCTAAAGCCAAAGCGGCGGGCGCACCGGTGGAAGTGGATATAAGTAAAATTGAACCAGGTCAGCTGGTTCGTGTTGAGTGGCAGGGAAAACCTGTATGGATTGTTCGCCGCACTCAAAGCGTTCTGGATAACTTAAAATCGATCGGTGATAAGCTTCGCGATCCACAATCTGAAATGGAGCAGCAGCCTGAGTACGCTCAGAATGAGTTTCGTTCGATTAAGGAAGAGTTTTTCGTCGCAGTTGGTTTCTGTACCCACTTAGGTTGTTCACCAACCTATCTACCTGACTCTTTCTCAGAGCAGGTGCAGGGCGTAAGATCTGGCTTCTTCTGTCCTTGTCATGGTTCTAAGTTCGACATGGCTGGTCGAGTGTTCCAAGGAGTACCTGCTCCGTTGAACCTTGTCGTTCCTAAGCACATGTATTTGAGCGATACCAAGCTCATTGTGGGTGTTGATGAGGGAGATGCATAATGCAAGCAATGTTAGATTGGGTTGAAAAGCGTATTCCTGCAATGAATGCTTATAAAAAGCATTTGTCTGAATACCCAATGCCTAAGAACTTCAACTTTTGGTACCTTTTCGGTTCTCTGGCGATGCTGGTTCTTGTTAACCAAATCCTAACGGGTATTTGGCTAACGATGAACTATGTTCCTTCAGGTGACGGTGCATTTGCGTCCATCGAATACATTATGCGTGATGTAGAGTACGGTTGGCTTCTGCGTTACATGCATTCCACTGGCGCGTCAGCGTTTTTCGTTGTTGTGTATCTTCACATGTTCCGTGGTTTGATCTACGGTTCATACCAAAAACCTCGTGAACTGTTGTGGATCTTCGGTATGTTGATCTTCTTAGTTCTCATGGCTGAAGCGTTCATGGGTTACCTACTTCCATGGGGTCAGATGTCATACTGGGGTGCGCAGGTAATCATTTCCCTGTTTGGTGCTATTCCTGTTATCGGTGATGACCTAACGCTTTGGATTCGTGGTGACTACATCATCTCTGGTGCAACGCTAAACCGTTTCTTTGCACTACACGTTATTGCACTGCCTATCGTTTTGCTTCTTCTTGTTGTTCTGCACGTATTGGCGCTGCACGAAGTAGGCTCAAACAACCCGGATGGTATCGAAACTAAGCTGCCAAAAGGCTCAATGGGCGACGATTACAAAACGCAATTCAAGTTCCACGATTACTACACGAAGAAATATGACATCATTGATTCGATTCCTTTCCATCCGTACGGCACGGTTAAGGACTTGGTCGGTGTTGCTGGTTTCTTGTTCTTCTTCTGTTACGTGCTGTTCTTTAACCCAGAAATGGGTGGGTACTTCCTTGAGCCGCCTAACTTTGAAGCTGCAAACCCACTGAAGACACCAGAGCATATTGCTCCGGTATGGTACTTCACGCCGTTCTACGCAATCTTACGTGCGGTTCCAGACAAACTATTAGGTGTTATCCTAATGGGCGCGTCAATTGCAGTGCTGTTTGTTCTACCTTGGTTGGATCGTTGTAAAGTTCGTTCATACCGTTACCGTAGCAAACTTCATCTATTGAATATTGTACAGTTCACCATCGCCTTTATCGCTCTGGGTATTTTAGGTGCGTTACCTGCGACACCAACGTACACACTACTATCTCAGATCTTTAGCTTGTGTTACTTCATGTTCTTTGTGTTGCTGTTCTTCTACAGCAAAAATGAAGCAACCAAACCATTACCAGAGAGGGTGACATTCAAATGAAGAAGTGGATTGTAATTCTATTTGCTATGTTGCCATCACTAGCGATGGCAGCTGGGGCCAGTGTTCCGCTGGATAAAGCGAATGTTGACCTTACGGATAAAGCTTCGCTACAAAACGGCGCGAAGTTATTCATGAACTACTGTTTTGCTTGTCACTCTACGCAATACCAGCGTTACGAGCGTGTAGCAACAGACTTGGAAATTCCAACAGACTTAATGAAAGAAAACCTGATTTTCAATCCTGAAGCGAAAATCGGTGATCTAATGGTCAATGCTATGCCACCGAAGCAAGCGGCAAACTGGTTTGGTGCTCCACCACCAGATCTTACGTTGGTTGCACGAGTTCGTGGTGCTGATTGGTTATACACTTACTTACGCTCTTTCTATGTTGATCCATCTCGTCCATTCGGCGTGAACAACATCGTCTTCCCGAGTGTTGGTATGCCGCATGTGCTTGAAGAGCTACAGGGCATCCCGACGCCTATTTACGATACGAAAATCGTAGATGGCGAAGAAGTACAAGTTGTTGTTGGTACTGAAACCGATGGCACGGGTGAGCTGAGTGAAGGCGAATATGACAAAGCGGTTGGCGATCTCGTTAACTTCTTAGTTTATTCAGGTGACCCAGTGCAGCTTGAGCGTCACGCTCTAGGCTGGTGGGTAATGGGCTTCTTAGTGCTTCTAACCATCGTTGTCGTGATGCTCAAGAAAGAGTATTGGCGCGATGTGCATTAATTGTGCTAAAATACCGTGCTAATTCCCAATTTTAATTGATGTACAATGGAGGCTTAGCCTCCATTGTTTTTATTTGTAAGTGTACTGGAGGGCTCCATGGCTGTAGCTGCCAATAAACGTTCTGTGATGACTCTTTTCTCAAGTGCATCAGATTTGTATAGCCATCAGGTTCGCATTGTACTAGCTGAAAAAGGTGTAAGTGTTGAAGTTGAGCTTGTTGACGAAGCAAACCTTCCTGCTGAGCTTGTTGAGCTAAACCCATATAAATCAGTGCCAACTCTTGTTGACCGTGAGCTAGCTCTTTACGATTCAAAAATCATCATGGAGTACTTGGACGAGCGTTTCCCTCATCCACCTCTAATGCCGGTTTACCCTGTTGCTCGTGGCAACAGCCGCTTGATGATGTACCGTATCGAACGCAACTGGTATTCACTCGCTGAAAAAGTGATGAAAGGTAATGCGGAAGAATCAGAAAAAGCACGCACAAAGCTGCGTAATGATCTTCTGACGTTAGCGCCAATTTTTGCTGAATATGAGTACTTCATGAGCGAAGAATTCAGCTTGATCGATTGTTACTTAGCTCCACTATTGTGGCGTTTGCCTCAACTTGGTATCGATCTTGTTGGCCCTGGTTCAAAAGAAATCAAGGTATACATGAACCGCGTATTTGAACGTGATTCGTTCCTTGCTTCTTTGACTGAAGCTGAACGTGAAATGCGCCTAGTTCGCTAAGCGATTTAAAACACGTTATGGATATTGCAAAAATGACTGCTCGCCGCCCGTATATGCTTCGCGCATTTTACGACTGGTTAGTAGACAATGACTTGACTCCTCACTTGGTTGTGGATGCAACAATGCCAGGGGTGCGTGTCCCGGTTGAATTTATTCAAGATGGTCAAATTATTTTGAATATTGCGCCACGTGCAGTGGGTAATCTTGAGTTAGGTAATGATGCGATTACCTTCCATGCTCGCTTTAGCGGTCGTCCGCACTCAGTGATCGTGCCTGTGTATGCTGTTCAAGCTATTTATGCACGTGAGAATGGTGCTGGTACTATGTTTGAACCAGAAGAAGCGTACACTCACATCGAAGAAGAAGCGATGACCGAGGAAGAATCATCCCCATCGTTCACAACGGTTAGCGATGAGCCTTCTGAGTTAGTTTCTGATTCAGATGCCGAAGAGGACGATGCTCCTCGACCAAAAGGCAAACCAAGCTTAAGAGTGATTAAATAATAAAAAAGCAGCGTAACGCTGCTTTTTTCTTTTTAACTTGTTGAAGATGATTTCAAGCCAGACTTTGGAAATTACTCACTAATCGTAAAGACTTCGACGTTCTCTTCACTTTCTGTACTTGCCTCACTTTCTGTACTTGCCTCACTTTCTGTACTTGCCTCACTTTCTATTGTTTGTACACCGTCACTCGGTAAGTCTACTTCAACAGGCTCCATTTCGCCGTATTGGAACCCTTTAATGACTTGTTTTACGCCTGAGATATTACGCGCGATTTCTGTCGCTCGATCGCCTTGCTCTGGCGTGACATAACCAAACAGAAAAACGTCGCCATCTTCGGTGATCACTTTAACCTTAACACCATTAAGCTCAGAATCAGTAAGCAAAGCTGACTTTACTTTGGTTGTGATCCAGCTGTCATTGCTAATCTGGGTAACAGTGAGTGGCTCTTTTTGTTTGATTTGATTGTGTATGACTTTTACACCACTAACTTCTCGAGCCCTTCGCTCTAAAGCAAGGATAAGGTCTTGTGTCGGAGCTTGTCCCATAAGGACTACAGTCCCATTATATGAACTGGCAACGACACGTACTTCACCTTTAAACGGTGCTTTATTGCCGATCGCCGCAACTTCGAATTCAATGTTATTGTCCTGCCAGATTTGTTTTGTCGTGCGTGTGTCCGTGACAATATTCGCTGTGGTTGCTGCACCTGCGATAAACAAACCTGCGCAACCACTTAAACTCAATGCTGTTAATAAGATAACAAGGCTACGTATCATAATTCTGACTCTCAGTCTTGGTTACTCTTCGTGAGCAGGGAAAAGCACCTGGTCAATAAGATCACAAAGGCAATGGAGTGTTACCATATGTACTTCGTGAATACGTGCAGTGCGGTGTGATGGAATACGAATTTCGACGTCGTTCTCACCGAGCAGTCCTGCCATCTCTCCGCCATCTTTTCCTGTTAGCGCGATAATCGTCATGTCTCGAGTTACGGCTGCTTCCATCGCTTTGATAATATTTTTACTGTTACCGCTAGTCGACATGGCAAGCAAAATGTCGCCTGGTTGACCAAACGCTCGTACCTGTTTTGAGAAGATTTCCTGGTAGTGGTAATCGTTGGCCACTGCGGTTAGGGTGGTATTATCGGCGGTTAAGGCCATTGCTGGTAGGCTAGGGCGCTCAGTTTCAAAACGGTTTAAAAGACAAGAAACAAATTGTTGAGCGTTTGAAGCACTGCCGCCATTACCACAACATAAAATTTTATTGCCATTAAGCAGGCTCGACACCATCGCTTGAGCTGCATGAGTAATGGCATCAGGCAGCGCCTCTGCTGCTGCGATTTGAATTTGAATACTTTCTGTAAAGCTGTCTTTAATGCTGTCTAGCATCGCTTATCCTTCAGAGATTGCGTTTTCTATCCAGTTGATATCTCGACCATTATCATGAATGGCGATGACATCAAATCGATAATCGATATTGTGTTTTAAGCGCTTTTGTTGGCTAAGCCAAACTTGTGCGGTTTTGACTAGCTTGCGCATTTTAGCGTGCGTCACCATTTCTGCTGCCGAGCCAAAGTGATTGTTCTTACGGTATTTGACTTCAACAAACACAATAGTTTCACCTTGTTGGAAGATTAAATCAATCTCACCGACCTTAGTCAGAAAATTTTGTTCAATAAAGTTTAAGCCCTGGCGTTGTAAATACTGCTTCGCCAGAGCTTCATATTGATTTCCGATTTGGCGCTTGCTAAAGAGCCCCACGCTCAGCCCAGCTTAGCTCACGCTGTACAACACAATTATTGTCGATACTTAAAATACCGGTTTGGCCGCCAACTGAGTAGCCCGGAACGACCTTCATTTGTGGCAGCTCCCCAATCAATTTATACGCATCCATACCCAGTGCTTTCAAACGTTTTTCCATGTTAGATTGCTCTGACCACAACTCGTTCATTTCAGCGGTCACGCTAGGGTCTGGGTCAATCAGCAATGGAATATCGCTGTAGATGATGCCTGTTAGATCTTCGTAAGTCGCGCCGCCACTGTTGCTACGCGAGCTAGAGAAAATTTGTGGCGCTTTGGCGTCTGGATTAATCGCTACCTCAATAAACGGCTTAATCAAAGTCAGTTCCGTGCTTCTAGCAACAATATAAACCGCATCGACATCACGACGGCTACGTGGCTGTGTTTCAAGCTTGATACGCATTAGTGATTGCATCTGAGCAATACGTTGTTTGCTTTCTTGCAGACCAAATACTTCATTGATGTCTTTTTGAAGTTGGCGCTTGTCACCAAAATAACTTGCTGCGACTTTATTAGAGCTGTACTTGCGCCACTCTTTGTTGAACGCTTCAGTTACACGTTCACCAAAGCTGCCCTTTGGTGCCAGAATCAGAGGGAAGTTATAGCCTTCGCTGAACAAGTGTTTCGCTGCTTGTGCGGCTTCTTGTTCCGGTGATAATGCCAAGTAGCAAATATTGCTATCTGGTTGCACATCTTCGGGAATATTTAGCGCAAGGGCTGGAATCGTAGGACCATTTTCTGAGCCATCCATGGTTGTGTGCAATAGCTCAACGTTCTCTTTTTCTAGAGGACCAACAACAAAATCGATGTTTTCATTGATCAAACGTTGTTTAATTTGGTCGGCGTTATACGCATTAGTGTCTATTACCGTGAGGGTAGCGCTTGGATCACGGTTACGATCATTCATCATCGCAAACACAAAACCATCACGAATTAATTGCGCTTGTGGCGAGAATTTACCAGTAAGCGGCAGTAACAAAGCGGTGTTGTTTGGTTTAACGATGTCTAGAGAGAGAATGTTTTGAATCTCTTCTGGTGTGTAGATAGCGGCTGGGTGCGATGGGTTCTCGTTTAACCAGCGTTCTAGGGTATTTTTTAGTTGGGATAAGTTGCCCGACAGCGTTTTCGCATAAATAGCGAGTTGTAGCCAACCATCCAAAACATCTTCATTTGGCTCTGTTTCTAATGAGGTCAGTTCGTACTCGGAGTAGCTGCCAAAGTTCATCCAAATACGGCTAGAAATCTCTCTCTGCTCCGCGGACGATGCATATTGGCCAAATGCAACCAGTTGGCGGTTTGCCTCAAACGCTTGGTTAAGACCTTGATAAGCGTCGGCACGCATCAAGTAATAGTCTTTCCATTGCTCATTTGGCAACTTCCACCAAGGTTTAAAATTCAACAATTGCAGCAACTGAGAGTAATTACCCTGTTTTTGCTGTATGGTCGCACGCGCTAGTTGCCACTCTGCTTGCTGAACTTCGGTTAACTGTTGACGAGCCAGGCGCTTGATCAACATTTCTGCTTGATCAAACTGGTTTGCTTGAATCGCGGCTTTGGTTGCCATGATCAACCAGTCATTTTGTAAACTGCCTTCCGTGCTATCAGCTTGGATCATATAGTTCTGAACAGACTGAGTAGGCTCAAGTGTTACATCAACGCCATCAGGCTGTCTTGGACCTGAAGAACAGGCGGCGAGCGTAATTGCTAGTGCAACAGGAGTAAGTATGCGTGGTACACTGAGTCTCTTATGGTTAATCATTGCCGTGAGTTCTCTATAATTTTGTACAAAATTGTCTCTATATTAATCGTTGAAGTGATGGTAAACAAATGACAGATAAAAATAAGTTGCCGAATGAGGGGCCAACTCTCTATATCGTACCGACTCCAATCGGAAATTTAGCGGATATCACCCAACGTGCTATCGAAATTCTGTCGACTGTGGACATCATTGCCGCTGAGGATACTCGACATACGGGCAAATTACTGTCTCACTTCAATATTCAAACCAAAACTTTTGCTCTACACGACCACAATGAGCAGCAAAAAGCACAAGTTTTGGTAGAAAAGCTGCTTTCCGGTCAGTCTATCGCATTAGTTTCTGACGCTGGTACGCCACTTATCAGCGACCCAGGATACCATTTGGTGACAAAATGTCGTCAAGCGGGCGTTAGAGTTGTGCCTCTTCCAGGTGCTTGTGCGGTCATTACGGCGTTAAGTGCCTCTGGCTTGCCATCGGATCGCTTTAGCTTCGAAGGTTTTTTACCACCGAAAAGCAAAGGTCGTAAGGATAAATTCCTAGAGATTGCTTCGGTAGAGCGTACGTGTATTTTTTACGAGTCACCGCACCGTATTTTAGACTCTCTACAAGACATGTTAGACGTTCTTGGCCCAGATAGAGAAGTTGTGTTGGCAAGAGAGCTAACAAAAACCTTTGAAACCATTCAAGGCATGCCGTTAGGTGAGCTGATTGAATGGGTGAAAAGTGACGATAACCAACAGCGTGGTGAAATGGTATTGTTGGTACATGGCCATCGTGAAACAACAGACGACTCACTACCTGAAGATGCTTTACGCACGTTAGGGATTTTGACCAAAGAGCTGCCTTTGAAAAAAGCAGCTGCTTTGGTGGCAGAAATACATAACTTGAAGAAGAATGCGCTATATAAATGGGGCTTAGAAAACTTAGACTAAGTGCCGCTAGCGAGATAAATGGTCAATGAGGGCTGATGTTTAGGCATCGGCCTTTTTATTATCTATTTTTGGCACGTTGACTAAAAAGTCATCACTTAGTGCATTCATTTCATCATATCTGTGATCTAACTAGACTCTGAAGTGAGAACTCTATACAATCCGCCCTCGGAGCTGACTGGGTAGTCGCTGCTTTGTTGATGTCCTTCGGGAGACTGACGTCGAAGTCCCTTTGGGAGACTGACGTTGACGTCCTTCGGGAGACTGACAAAGGGGAGGAAAGTCCGGGCTTCATAGAGCAAGGTGCCAGGTAACGCCTGGGGGGCGCAAGCCTACGACAAGTGCAGCAGAGAGAAGACCGCCGATGGCCCGTAAGGGTACAGGTAAGGGTGAAAGGGTGCGGTAAGAGCGCACCGGACGACTAGCAATAGTTCGTAGCAGGGTAAACTCCACCTGAAGCAAGACCAAATAGGCCTCCACATTGCGTTGCTCGCGTAAGGAGGCGGGTAGGTTGCTCGAGCCAGTGAGTGATTGCTGGCCTAGACGAATGGCTACCGCCGTGTAAGCGGAACAGAACCCGGCTTATGTGTCGGCTCCACCTATTCGAGACCCATCTCTACTTCGGTAGTGATGGGTTTTTTGCATTTAATTGACGCAAACTATGTCATTACCAATAAACTTGGCGTAAATCACGTCTAACTTTAGACTTGTGGTGGCGATGATGTAGGAAATCAGTACACTAAAGAATCGCTTCAAGATCATTCAACGAGAAAGCTATGACCGAAACCTTCCAACATATTTCCGTGTTATTAAATGAATCCATTGATGGCTTAGCTATCAAACCAGACGGCGTCTATATTGATGGAACATTTGGCCGTGGCGGTCACAGCCGGACAATTCTATCTAAACTCGGTGAAAATGGCCGACTGTACAGTATCGACCGTGACCCTCAAGCGATCGCTGAGGCAGGCAAAATCAATGACCCTCGCTTCACCATTATTCATGGTCCATTTTCTGGTATTGCTGAGTATGCTGAAGAGTATGGGCTAGTTGGAAAAGTGGATGGTGTTCTTCTGGATTTAGGCGTTTCTTCTCCTCAGTTAGACGACGCAGAGCGTGGCTTTAGCTTTATGAAAGATGGTCCGCTAGATATGCGTATGGACCCGACATCAGGTATTCCAGTATCTCAATGGTTGATGGAAGCAGACCTCGATGATATCACTTGGGTCATTCGCGAGTTCGGGGAAGATAAACATGCGCGCCGTATTGCAAAAGCGATTGTTGCCTACCGTGAAGATGAAGAAAATGAGCCAATGGTTCGCACTGGTCAGCTGGCAAAATTGATTTCAGATGCCGCACCGAAAAGTTTTAAAGAGAAAAAACACCCTGCGACTCGTGCTTTCCAGGCTTTTCGTATTTACATCAACAGTGAGTTAGAAGAAATTGATACGGCACTTAAAGGCGCGGCGAGCATTCTTGCTCCTGAAGGCCGTTTATCTGTGATTAGCTTCCACTCTCTGGAAGACCGTATGGTCAAACGTTTTATCCGTAAAGAGAGCAAAGGGCCTGAAGTGCCACACGGTATTCCAATGACGGAAGAGCAAATTCGTGCTCTTGGTAGTGCGAATATGAAAGCGGTGAGCAAAGCGATTAAACCAAGCAAACAAGAAATTGAAATGAACCCTCGTTCGCGCAGCTCTGTGTTAAGAATTGCAGAAAAGCTTTAATTATTATGACGAAATCCACTCCTAATCTTGCTAAGTTGATTGCAACGGATCTCCTCACTGTTGGTCGCTGGCCATTACTGTTGTTGCTATTGATCGTGGCATCGGCAATGGGAGTGGTATTTGCTACCCACCATGCGCGTCAAGCGATCACCGAGAAAGACCATACGTTGGTTGAACGAGAACGATTAGATAGCGAATGGCGTAACTTAATGTTGGAAGAAACTGCCCTCGCGGAACACAGTCGTGTTCAAGACCTTGCCAAAAAAGAACTTGAAATGAAACGACCTGATGGCGATAAAGAAGTGGTTGTCACGCTCAAATGATTAGAAAAAAATCCAACACGAAACAAGCCAATAAGCGTAAACCTGTAGCAAAAGAGAAAGCGGCTACGGGGGATAAGAAAACCGATAACAAAGCAGTGAAAGTGGCGGTCGAAGAATCTTTCTTGATTCGTTGGCGCTTCCATCTATTACTGTTTTTTGTTTTTTGTGCATTTGCCCTTTTGGTGGCACGCGTAGCCTACATCCAAATCATTGAGCCAGATAACCTGATTAAACAAGGTGACCTACGTTCGGTTCGTGTTAAATCCATTCCTTCTGCTCGCGGTATTATTTCGGATCGAAATGGTGAGCCGCTTGCTGTCAGTGTACCGGTTGAGGCGGTTTGGGCAGATCCTGCCACGATATTTAAAGAAAACGCGTTAAGCCAGACCAAAAGTTGGCATGCATTAGCGGATGTTCTTGGTATTGACCGACAAGGGTTAATAGACAAAATCAAGCGCAATGAAAAACGCCGCTTTATCTACTTGCAGCGCCAGGTCAGTCCGGCCATGGCGAACTATATTCGTGAGCTAAAGCTGCCAGGTGTTGGCCTTAAGTCGGAATCTCGTCGTTATTATCCTGCAGGTGAGGTTAGTGCTCACTTAGTCGGTGTAACAGGCATTGACGGGCATGGCCTAGAAGGTGTGGAGCGTAGCTACGATGAATGGCTCACTGGCGCGGCGGGTCAGAAAACTATTCGTAAAGACCGTTATGGTCGTGTTGTGGAAAACATTGCTTGGCAAGACAAGCAAGAAGGTAAATCACTTCAGTTAACCATCGATCAGCGCCTACAGGCGATTGCGTATCGTGCGATTAAGCAAGCCGTTGCGGACCACCGCGCCACTTCAGGTTCCGTTGTCATGTTGGATGTAAAAACGGGCGCCGTATTGGCCATGGTTAATGCTCCTTCTTACAACCCTAACAATCGTAGCGATTGGCAAAGCTATCAAATGCGTAACCGAGTGATCACGGACTCAATGGAGCCCGGTTCGACCATTAAGCCTTTCGTTATTTTAGCCGCCTTAGAAAATGGGATAGCCGATAAAGATACCATCGTAGATACCGGTAATGGTGTCCTACGTTTAGGTGGTAGTCGAGTCAGAGATGTCTCTCGCGTAGGCAAAGCGAGCTTGACCACGATCCTTAAAAAGTCGAGTAATATCGGTGTGACGAAGCTAGCAATGCAAATGCCGGTAGAGGCGCTTCTTGGGCTGTACAGTTCAGTGGGTTTTGGTGAGCTTTCTGGCCTAAACCTAGTTGGGGAAGTGACGGGTATTTTTCCTACACGAACTCGTTGGTCGCCAATTGAGCGCGCCACGATTGCGTTTGGTTATGGTCTATCAATTACACCAATCCAGCTAGCCCATGCTTATGCGACGCTTGGAAACCTTGGCAAATACGAGCCTATTCATATTATCGAAAGCAATGATCATGACATGTCACGTCAAGTGGTGAGTGCGAAGTATGCGCGTCAAGTATTAGACATGTTGGAAACCGTAACTCAAAAAGGGGGCTCGGCTCGCAGAGCGGCAGTTCCTGGTTATCGAGTGGGAGCGAAAACGGGTACATCACGTAAAGCTTCTGCCGGTGGGTACAGCGACGAGTACATCACCTACACGGCTGGGCTTGCTCCGGTTAGCGATCCGCGAATTGCTTTAGTAGTGATCGTAAACGAGCCTCAAGGTGATGACTACTATGGTGGTTCGGTAGCGTCTCCTGTTTTCTCTGAAATCATGAAAGGCGCGCTACAAATACTCAATGTTGCACCTGACGAAAACAAATTCCAACAGTAAGCCCTGTGGTTTACTGAGCAAACAAAATTAAGAAAACCTGAGCCAAAGCTCGGAGAACAAATATGACTAAAGCCATCAGTATGGACGTGCTGCTTTCCCCTTGGGTGGATTGCCCTAGCTTATCGTCCGTTCTTGTTTCTGAATTGGAGCTCGACAGCCGAAGAGTTCAACCTGGAACCACGTTTGTAGCAGTGATTGGCCATGTTGTGGATGGGCGTAAATTCATTGCCTCTGCAATTGAGCAAGGTGCAAATGCAGCCCTGGCGCAAGCCTGCGATGTCAAAACACATGGTACGGTGGAAATCATTGATGATGTTCCCGTCATTTACATCGATAGGTTGGACCAACGTTTATCCGCAATTGCTGGAAAGCTCTATGCTTACCCTAATATGGATTTGATTGGTGTCACCGGCACCAACGGCAAAACCACCATTACCCAGTTAATAGCGCAATGGCTAGAACTGCTTGACCATAAAGCGGCGGTAATGGGAACAACAGGAAATGGCTTCCTCAATAACTTGCAACAAGCTGCGAATACAACGGGGAATGCCGTTGAAATTCAGAAAACGCTCTCCTCTCTCGCAAATCAACAAGCCACATACACCGCGCTAGAAGTATCTTCCCATGGCCTGACGCAAGGTCGTGTCAAAGCACTATCATTTGCGGCGGGCGTGTTTACTAACTTAAGTCGTGACCACTTAGATTATCATGGCACGATGGAAGAGTATGCCAATGCAAAGCTTGGGTTGTTCACGCAACACCAATGTGAACGTGCCATTATCAATGCTGATGATGAAGTAGGTCATCAATGGGCGTCGCAGTTAAGTAATGCGGTCGCTGTTTCGCTCAAGCCGAACACTGAATTTGAAAGCGCAATTTGGGCGACGGAAGTCAGTTACGCGGAGTCAGGGATTACTATTAAGTTCGATGGTAAATTTGGCTCAGGTGAATTGCACGCGCCATTGATTGGTGAGTTTAATGCAACCAACTTAATGCTCGCTTTTGCGACCTTATTAAGCTTAGGTAAAGAGAAACAAGCGTTACTCGAAACTGCAGGTCAACTGCAACCCGTACTCGGCCGAATGGAGTTATTCCAAACTGAGGACCGTGCCAAAGTCGTGGTCGATTATGCTCATACTCCTGATGCTTTAGAAAAAGCGCTGCAAGCTTTACGAGTTCATTGTGAAGGCCAGCTGTGGGCTATTTTTGGCTGCGGTGGCGATCGCGATGCAGGTAAGCGTCCAATGATGGCGGAAATTGCAGAGCGTCTGGGCGACAGAGTGGTGTTGACTGACGATAACCCACGCAGCGAAGATCCGGTTCAGATTGTGAAAGATATGTTAGCTGGGCTGTCAAAACCTGCTGAAGCGATTGTTCAGCATGACCGCTTCAAAGCGCTGTCTTATGCCATTGAAAATGCTTCGCCAAACGACATTATCTTGTTAGCTGGAAAGGGCCATGAAGATTATCAGATTCGTAATGGCGAAACGATTCATTACTCCGACCGCGAGTCCGCAATGCAACTTTTAGGATTGACCTCATGATCAAAGTAACGTTATCTCAAATTGCAGACATCACTCGTGGTGAGCGATTCGGCGACGAGCTACTTATCGACGCGGTTTCTACTGATACACGAACGATTGAGCGTGGGGCTTTATTCGTCGCGTTAGTTGGGGAGCGCTTTGATGCGCACAACTTTTGCCAACAAGCGGTAGATGCAGGTGCCGGTGCTTTACTCGTAGAAAAACGCTTAGATGTGAATGTGCCGCAAATTGTGGTGTCGGATACCAAACTTGCATTGGGTGAGTTTGCTTCTTGGGTGCATCAAGCATGCAAAACACCTACCGTTGCCATCACCGGAAGTTGCGGTAAAACGACCGTAAAAGAAATGGTTGCGAGTATCCTGCAATTGAAAGGCAAAGTGTTATTCACGGCGGGTAACTTCAATAATGATATTGGTGTTCCGTTGACATTATTGCGCTCACAGCAGGATGATGATTATGCCGTGATTGAGCTTGGTGCTAATCATATAGGTGAAATTGCTTACACGACTCAGTTAGTAAAACCAGATATCGCGTTAGTGAACAATGTAGCCGCCGCTCACCTTGAAGGCTTTGGTTCTATCGATGGCGTGAAACAAGCCAAAGGTGAAATCTACCAAGGCCTTTCAGCTGGTGGTATTGCGATTGTTAACCTAGACAGCAATGGTGAAGCCAAGTGGGATGAAGTGTTAGCAGATAAGAAAGTCATTACTTTTTCACAAAGTAATACTGATGCAGACTTCTTCGCTTCTAACATCGTATTGAACGCCGCAGGTGAAGCAAGCTTTGACTTACATATCGCAGCAAGCTCACAAGAAATTGAACTGTCTCTGGGTATTATAGGTCAACACAACGTTGCGAATGCGATCGCTGCTTCTATTATTGCGTTACAAATGGGCGCCACATTAGAAGAGGTTCGCGCTGGCCTTAAACATTTGAACAAAGTGAAAGGTCGCGTCGAGGTTGAAGCGCTGAGCGAAAAGATAAAATTGATTGACGACAGCTACAACGCGAGCGTGCCAGCCATGAAAGCGGCAGTTGATTTATTGGCCGCTTTCCCAGGTCAACGCTGGCTGATTTTAGGTAATATGGCGGAATTGGGCGAGGAAAGTCTTGCACTTCATCGTCAAGTCGGGGAACATGCTGCCCCACAAAAATTTGAACATGTTCTCACATATGGTGCAGACGCCAAGGTGATCAGTGATCTTTGCCAAGGCATTCATTTTGAGACGCACCAAGAGATGATTGAATACATCAAGCAGCATCTAGACCAAGCCGTTCCTGAAAACCATACGATATTGGTGAAAGGAGCGAATGGTGCACGTATGTTTGAAGTCGCTGCTGCTTTGAAGGAGTATTATTAATGATTATTTGGCTTGCCGAGCTGCTACAGCCATACCTGTCTTTTTTCCGATTGTTTGAATACTTGTCTTTTCGAGCAATCCTAAGCGTATTAACCGCTCTAGGTCTGTCATTATGGATGGGACCAATCATGATCAAGCGTTTGCAAATGCTGCAAATTGGTCAGGTAGTGCGTAACGAAGGTCCTGAATCTCACTTTAGTAAGCGTGGTACCCCAACAATGGGCGGTATCATGATCTTAGCGGCCATCTCAATCACGATTTTGCTATGGACAGACTTATCCAACCCTTACGTATGGGCGGTACTGACAGTCTTACTTGGCTACGGTGCGGTCGGATTTGTTGATGATTATCGTAAAGTGGTACGCAAAAATACCGATGGCTTGATCGCGCGTTGGAAGTACTTCTGGCAGTCGTTGATCGCGTTTGTCGTCGCTTTCGCATTGTATGCTTACGGTAAAGACACAGCAGCAACTCAGCTAGTGGTGCCATTCTTTAAAGACATCATGCCGCAGCTTGGTTTGATGTATATCATTCTGACTTACTTTGTCATTGTAGGTACAAGTAACGCGGTTAACCTGACTGATGGTCTAGACGGTTTGGCAATCATGCCAACGGTTCTTGTTGCAGCAGGCTTCGCGGTTATTGCATGGGCGACCGGTAACGTTAACTTCTCTGAATACCTTCATATTCCATACTTACCACATGCTTCTGAGTTGGTTGTCGTATGTACAGCAATCGTCGGTGCAGGCCTTGGTTTCTTGTGGTTTAACACGTATCCAGCACAAGTGTTCATGGGTGATGTCGGCTCACTAGCGCTTGGCGGCGCGTTAGGCACTATTGCTGTTCTCGTTCGTCAAGAGTTGGTGTTGGTGATCATGGGCGGTGTGTTTGTGATGGAAACGCTGTCGGTAATTCTACAGGTGGGTTCATACAAACTGCGTGGTCAGCGCATTTTTCGTATGGCACCGATTCACCACCACTACGAATTGAAAGGTTGGCCAGAACCTCGCGTAATCGTGCGTTTCTGGATTATTTCTATGGTTCTTGTTCTGATTGGTCTTGCGACATTGAAAGTGCGTTAATCGCACTTTCCAAGAACAAGATTTACAGTGTGATCAAATATGGAACGTTGGCAAAACATACATAGTGTTGTCGTCGTAGGGCTCGGTATTACCGGGCTCTCTGTCGTTAAACACCTAAGAAAAAATCAGCCACAGCTTGTGGTCAAAGTCATTGATACTCGCGTAAACCCTCCGGGTGCAGAGCGCTTGCCGGAAGATGTTCAACTGCATAGTGGTGGTTGGAATACAGACTGGCTTTCTGACGCGGATCTTATCGTGACCAACCCTGGTATTGCGCTAGCGACACCAGAGATCCAAGCCGTATTAGCAAAAGGTACGGCAGTAGTAGGTGATATCGAGTTATTCGCTTGGGCGGTGCAGAAACCGGTGATTGCGATTACGGGCTCAAACGGTAAGAGCACAGTAACCGACCTCACAGGTGTGATGGCTGAGGCTGCAGGTTTGGATGTTGGCGTTGGTGGTAACATCGGTGTGCCTGCACTGGATTTGTTAGAACAAGACGCAGACCTATATGTACTCGAACTCTCGAGCTTCCAGTTAGAAACGACGTCAAGCTTAAAGCTCAAAGCCGCTGCGTTTCTGAATCTTTCTGAAGATCATATGGATCGTTATCAAGGCATGTCTGACTATCGACAAGCTAAGTTGCGTATTTTTAACCATGCTGCTCTTGCAGTCGTGAACCGTGATGATCAAGAAACCTTCCCAGACGCAGAGATGCCATTGGTGACATTTGGCAGCGACAATCAGGACTTTGGTCTCGAGGTGGATGGCAACCGTACTTGGCTGCTCGATCACGGTCAACGAGTTGTCGCAAGTGATGAGCTTAAGTTGGTTGGTAAGCACAACTTATCTAACGCTCTGGTTGCTTTAGCGCTATTAAAAGCTGCGGACGTAAACTATCACAAAGCATTGAATGCACTTAAAAATTACACGGGACTGACACACCGATGCCAGGTGGTTGCGGATAATCAAGGCGTCAAATGGGTGAATGACTCTAAAGCAACTAATATTGCCAGCACTATGGCTGCGCTATCTGGTTTGGAATCGACAGGCAAGCTCTACTTACTCGTTGGTGGTGTTGGCAAAGGTGCTGACTTCTCGCCATTAAAACCGATCTTCGCGACGCTTAACTTGCAACTGTGTTGCTTTGGCGCTGATGGCGATGAATTTATGCCACTGCATGAATCTGCAATACGTTTCGACACTATGGAAGATGTGATTCAACAAGTATCTTCGCAGTTAAAACCAGGTGATATGGTGATGCTGTCTCCTGCATGTGCTAGCTTTGATCAATTCGACAACTTTATGGCAAGAGGTGATGCTTTCGCTGCTCTTGCTCAGAAATATGCATAATTAAAGGTTACACACTTCGTGGGTTTAGGTAACGTTAAACGCAGTATTGGCAATTGGCTCAAGCATCCAGCCCCAGAGGCGATGTTTGATCGTCAGTTAGTGTGGATTGCACTGGGTTTGATGTTGACTGGTTTGGTCATGGTAACCTCTGCATCATTTCCAATCAGCTCTCGATTAACGGAACAGCCGTTCCACTTTATGTTTCGTCATGCGACGTTTCTCGTGCTGGCGTTAGGGACCTCCGCTGTTATTTTGCAAGTGCCTTTGCAGGAGTGGTTTAAGAAGAGCCATTACTTACTTTGGGCTTCTTTCGCACTGTTGATCATCGTGCTCTTGGCGGGTAAGTCGGTTAATGGTGCGTCTCGTTGGATTCCCCTTGGGCTGTTTAACCTTCAGCCAGCGGAAGTCGCGAAGCTATCGCTGTTTATCTTCATGTCTGGTTACTTAGTTCGAAAGCAAGACGAAGTACGACAAACGTTCTTTGGTGGCTTTATGAAGCCAATCATGGTGTTTGCCTTCTTCGCAGTATTACTACTTGGTCAGCCAGACTTGGGGACGGTCGTCGTGATGCTGGTCACGCTGTTTGGCATGCTTTTTATCGCAGGTGCAAAACTAACCCAGTTTCTCGCCTTGATGGTGGCAGGTATCGGCGCTGTGGTAGGTTTGATTCTCGTCGAGCCATACCGTATGCGACGAGTAACCTCCTTCCTTGACCCGTGGGAAGACCCATTTGGCAGTGGCTATCAGTTGACTCAGTCTTTGATGGCGTTTGGTCGTGGTGAATGGTTCGGTCAAGGTCTCGGTAACTCAATTCAAAAACTGGAATATCTACCAGAAGCGCATACCGACTTTGTGTTTGCCGTACTTGCTGAAGAGCTTGGTTTCGTAGGCGTAGTGCTGGTCTTAATGCTGATTTTTAGCTTGGTGCTAAAAGCGGTTTACATCGGCAAGCGTGCATTTGAAGAAGGCGAAATGTTCGGAGGTTATCTGGCTTTCGGAATTGGTATTTGGTTTGCGTTTCAAACCTTGGTTAATGTTGGAGCTGCCGCCGGTATTGTTCCAACTAAAGGTTTAACACTTCCACTCATCAGTTATGGCGGTTCTAGTCTAATAATTATGTCCGTCGCAGTGTCCATACTACTGCGTATCGATTACGAATGCCGCTTGAAACGCGAGCAACAACAATCAGAACAACAATCAGAACAACAAGCTAATGAAACAAAATAAACGTTTGATGGTGATGGCTGGTGGTACTGGCGGTCACGTATTCCCAGGTTTGGCGGTAGCAAAACAGCTTCAAGAGCAAGGTTGGGAGATCCGTTGGTTAGGTACGGCGGATCGAATGGAAGCGGATTTGGTGCCAAAACATGGCATTGAAATCGACTTTATCAAAGTGAAAGGGTTACGAGGTCAAGGCGTTAAACGTCTTCTTGCAGCACCATTTCAAATTATCAATGCCATTATGCAGGCTCGTGCTCACATGAAACGCTGGCAGCCAGACGCAGTGCTTGGTATGGGCGGTTATGTTAGCGGCCCGGGCGGTATTGCCGCTTGGATGAGTGGCATTCCTGTTGTTCTGCATGAACAAAATGCAGTAGCAGGTTTAACGAACCAATGGTTATCGAAAATCGCTAAGAAGGTTTTTCAGGCTTTCCCAGGCGCTTTTCCAAATGCCGAAGTGGTTGGGAACCCTGTTCGTGAAGATGTGACTCAATTAGCAGCGCCAATTGAGCGCATGCAAGAGCGCCAAGGTCCAATTCGCATTTTGGTGATGGGTGGCAGCCAAGGCGCACGTATTCTTAACCAAACTCTGCCAGAAGTGATGTCGAAATTGGGCGAAGATTACTATGTTCGTCATCAAGCGGGCAAAGGTGCCGCCGAAGAAGTGAATGCAGCATACCAAGCTAATGGTGTGGTAAATGCAGAAGTAATGGAATTCATTGATGACGTTGCAGAAGCTTACGCATGGGCTGACCTTTTAGTTTGTCGCTCTGGAGCGTTAACCGTTTCTGAAGTCTCGGCGGCAGGTGTAGGCGCTATTTTTGTTCCATTCATGCACAAAGACCGCCAGCAAGCACTTAATGCAGACCACTTGGTGGATTGCGGCGCGGCGAAAATGATTGAACAACCAGATTTAACCGTTGAGTCTCTGACTCAGCAGATCCAACAATTGGATCGCCAAGCTTTACTTACAATGGCTGAGCAAGCGCGTGGCGCTGCAAAATTGAATGCTGACCGAGTTGTCGCACAAGCCATTGTCGCTTTGACCGAAAAGCGTTAACCGAATTATTGAGAATAGAATTGATGACAATCCAACATACACAAGACTTAGCTCAGATTCGCGCAATGGTGCCAGAGATGCGCCGCGTGAAATCCATCCACTTCATCGGTATTGGTGGTGCGGGCATGAGCGGCATTGCAGAAGTGCTGTTGAACGAAGGCTACCAAATCACAGGTTCTGATCTATCAGAGAACGCTGTGACAGAGCGTTTGGTATCAAAAGGTGCGACGGTATTTATTGGTCATCAAGCCAGTAATGTAGAAAAAGCCAGTGTGGTTGTTGTGTCAACGGCGATCAACGAAGAAAACCCAGAAGTGATGGCGGCACGTGAATTACGCATCCCTATTGTACGCCGCGCAGAGATGTTGGCTGAATTGATGCGATTCCGTCACGGTATTGCCGTTGCGGGTACACACGGTAAAACCACGACGACCGCTCTTGTTACTCAAATCTATTCTGAAGCCGGTCTTGATCCAACGTTTGTGAATGGCGGTTTGGTGAAAAGCGCAGGTACAAATGCGCGTCTAGGCTCGAGTCGTATTCTAATTGCAGAGGCAGATGAAAGTGACGCGTCATTCCTGCACTTGCAACCAATGGTGAGCATTGTTACCAATATCGAAGCCGATCATATGGATACCTATGGTGGTGACTTTGAAACCTTAAAGCAAACCTTCATCGATTTCCTTCATAATCTACCGTTTTACGGCCAAGCAATTGTTTGCATTGACGATCCTGTGGTTCGAGAGTTAATCCCACGTATTAGTCGTCAAGTGATAACTTACGGTTTTTCTGAAGATGCCGACGTACGTATTGAAGATTATCGTCAAGAGGGGCAGCAAGGCAAATTTACGGTAGTACGTAAAGGGCGAGCTAACTTAGATATCACGCTGAATATTCCAGGTCGTCACAATGCATTGAATGCGTCTGCTGCGATTGCGGTTGCTACTGAAGATGACATTGAAGACGATGCGATCCTAAAGGCAATGGCTGGTACGCAAGGTACGGGAAGACGTTTTGATCACCTTGGCGAGTTTGATACTGGCAACGGCCATGCAATGCTTGTTGATGATTACGGCCATCATCCCACAGAAGTGGATGTAACCATTAATGCAGCACGCAGTGGTTGGCAAGACAAGCGTTTGGTGATGATTTTCCAACCGCACCGTTATAGCCGTACTCGTGATTTATACGATGATTTCGCGAATGTGCTTGAACAGGTAGATGTATTGATCATGCTGGATGTTTACGCAGCGGGTGAAAAGCCGATTGCAGGGGCTGATGGGCGCGCTTTATGTCGCACAATTCGCAGCCGAGGCAAGGTAGATCCGATTTTTGTTCCAGAAATCGAGCAATTACCTTCAGTTTTAGCTAACGTTATACAAGACGGCGACCTAATCTTAACGCAAGGTGCGGGTGATATTGGTAAAGTGGCGAAACAGCTGGCAGGTCTTAAATTGAATATAAACAAGATGCTTGGCTGACACATATTGTTGACGCGAAGGACAGATAAAGACTCAGATCTCGATTTTGCGTCAATATCATTGTGATTTATTGCTATCAGTGTTTGATAGTTTACAAGAGCTCAGTATAATCCCAAGGTTAAAGTCAAGACTTTTACCTCTGCGTAATTATATGGGTAAAAAGTACACGACAAAAGTCAGGAAACGAAGACGTTGTTGAATATTGCACTGAATGACGAGCGACCAAACACGGGTAACAACCGTGGTCGCCAAGAAAAAATCTTGGGTGCGTTATTTTTCGTTGTGGTTGTGACTTTAATTAGTTCTGTTTTGTACGCGGCGATCAGTTGGATGTGGGATGACCAAAGGTTACCTCTCTCCAAAATAGTACTTCAGGGGAAACTGGAGTATGTCCAAGCTGACGATGTGCAGGCTGCATTTAGTCGAATTGATCACATCGGTACATTTATGTCTCAGGATATTGATGTATTACAGCAAAGTGTCGAAGCTCTGCCATGGGTAGCGCATGCCGCAATCCGAAAGCAGTGGCCGGATACAGTAAAAGTTTTTTTGACGGAGCATCAACCAGAAGCCATTTGGAATGGCAACGAACTGTTAGATAAAAACGGGTTCGTTTTTGATGGAGATGTTGCTCTGTTGCAAGAAGAAAAAGTGAAGCTGTACGGACCCAAAGATAGCGGACCGGAAGTCTTACAGACTTACCGTGATTTGAGTCCTAAGTTTCAGCAATTGGGTTTAGCGATATCGTCTCTGGTATTAAACGAGCGACGAGCTTGGCAAATCATCCTTGATAACGGTATTCGATTAGAGCTCGGTAAAGAGTCTCTTCTTGAGCGTATAGAGCGCTTTTTTAAGCTCTATAATAAGCTTGGCAGTGACACGCAAAGAATCAGTTATATCGATCTTAGGTACGATACAGGAGCCGCAGTTGGTTGGTTTCCTGAACAAGAGTTAGAAGAGAGTACAGATGACTAAGGCCGCTGATGACAACATTATTGTTGGTCTTGATATAGGCACTGCAACCGTATCGGCTCTAGTGGGTGAGGTTTTACCAGACGGTCAAATTAATATTATTGGCGCAGGTAGTAGCCCCTCACGCGGCATGGATAAAGGTGGCGTGAATGATTTGGAGTCGGTTGTAAAATCAGTACAACGTGCAATTGATCAAGCTGAATTAATGGCAGAGTGCCAGATCAGCCGAGTCTTCATTTCGTTGTCTGGTAAGCATATCGCAAGCCGAATTGAAAAAGGTATGGGCACGATTTCTGATGAAGAGGTGTCTCAAGAAGACATGGATCGCGCTATCCATACCGCAAAATCGATTAAAATCGGTGATGAACAGCGAATTCTTCATGTGATCCCGCAAGAGTTCACCATTGATTACCAAGAAGGAATCAAAAATCCGCTTGGTTTATCTGGGGTAAGAATGGAAGTGAGTGTCCACCTTATCTCATGCCATAATGACATGGCACGCAACATTATTAAGGCGGTAGAACGCTGCGGCCTTAAAGTAGAACAACTCGTATTTTCTGGGCTTGCTGCTAGTAATGCAGTAATCACTGAGGATGAAAGAGAGCTTGGAGTTTGTGTGGTTGATATTGGCGCCGGCACGATGGATGTGGCCATCTGGACTGGCGGTGCGTTACGTCACACAGAAGTATTTTCGTACGCAGGAAATGCTGTAACCAGTGATATTGCTTTTGCTTTTGGCACGCCAGTGAGCGATGCTGAAGAAATAAAAGTCAAATATGGCTGTGCTTTGAGTGAACTGGTCAGTAAGGATGACACGGTTAATGTACCAAGCGTAGGTGGACGACCATCACGTAGCCTGCAACGTCAAACGTTGTCAGAAGTGATTGAGCCACGCTACTCTGAGCTTATGGGACTGGTTAACCAAACTATCGACTCTGTACAAGCAAAATTGCGCGAAGAGGGTATCAAGCACCATCTGGCTGCGGGAGTTGTACTCACCGGCGGTGCTGCGCAAATGGACGGAGTGGTAGAATGTGCGGAACGCGTATTCCGCAATCAAGTAAGGGTCGGCAAACCGCTCGAAGTCAGCGGATTAACTGACTATGTAAAAGAGCCGTACCATTCTACGGCAGTTGGATTACTTCATTACGCAAGAGACATGCAGTCTAGCGACGATAGCGATTATAATGAACCTAAACGCTCATCTGTAACTGGCTTTTTCGATAAATTGCGTAACTGGATACAAAAAGAGTTTTAACCTGAGTTGCAGGATAAACGGAGACAACACATGTTTGAACCGATGATGGAAATGTCTGACGATGCAGTAATCAAGGTCGTTGGGGTTGGTGGCGGCGGTGGTAACGCCGTTGAACACATGGTGCGTGAATCCATCGAAGGTGTGGAATTCATCAGCGTCAACACTGATGCGCAAGCACTTCGTAAGACAAGCGTTGGCAATGTTATTCAGATCGGTGGTGATATCACTAAAGGTCTGGGTGCAGGTGCTAATCCACAGGTTGGCCGTGACGCAGCTCTCGAAGACAGAGATCGAATTAAAGATTCCCTGACTGGCGCCGATATGGTGTTTATCGCAGCTGGTATGGGTGGCGGTACCGGTACTGGTGCAGCGCCTGTTATTGCTGAAGTGGCTAAAGAGCTTGGCATTCTAACAGTAGCGGTAGTAACTAAACCGTTTAGTTTTGAAGGTAAAAAGCGTTTGGCATTTGCTGAGCAAGGTATCGATGAGCTCTCTAAGCATGTTGACTCTTTGATCACGATTCCAAACGAAAAGCTACTTAAAGTACTTGGTCGTGGTGTAACACTACTAGAAGCTTTTGCAAGCGCTAACGATGTTCTTAAGAATGCCGTTCAAGGTATTGCTGAGCTAATTACTCGCCCTGGCATGATCAACGTCGACTTTGCGGACGTAAGAACTGTAATGTCTGAAATGGGTCACGCAATGATGGGTAGCGGCATCGCCAAAGGTGAAGACCGTGCTGAAGAAGCGGCTGAAATGGCAATTTCTAGCCCACTTCTGGAAGACATCGATCTAGCGGGCGCTCGTGGTGTTCTTGTCAATATTACTGCTGGTCTGGATATGCGTCTTGACGAGTTTGAGACGGTTGGTAATACAGTGAAGGCATTCGCTTCTGACAATGCGACTGTTGTTATCGGTACTTCTCTAGACCCTGATATGACTGACGAAATCCGCGTAACAGTTGTAGCGACAGGTATTGGTAATGAGAAAAAGCCAGATATCACGCTAGTTGCGGGTGGTAAAGCGAAAGTGGCACCGACGCCGCAAGCTCAACCACAGCAACAAGCAGCGGCAACGCAAGCTGAAGAAAAACCGGCACAGACCTTGCAAAATAATCAAGTGCAAGAGAAGCCACAGGTAACTCCTCAGCCGACAAACACTGCTCCTTCTTCTCCAGCTTCGTCGAGCCAAAGTTCTGCGGCTCCAAAGCAAGAAAAGGAAAGTGGTTATTTAGATATACCGGCATTTTTGCGTCGTCAGGCTGATTAATCTTTAACCCATAAATTTGACATGGCTCAAAATTATGGTAGCATTCA
>NZ_JAWOQO010000001.1:0-168837 GCF_033337345.1 Vibrio sp. YT-18
CAGTAAGCATGCCATTAACTTTCTTCTGCAAAATCAGCTAGGTAGGATGATAGTAGTGTATGCCGATACAATTTTTTGTTTATCGAGCCAAAAAGTTGGGTATAAATCCAAGAAGTTGGTCGGTGTTGGCTGTGGTCTTTGTGTACGGTAGCTGTTTAGCTGAAGCGATACATATGGTGTTTTTACCCGTGAATACATTCGTAGTGGGCACGTTGTGGATGTAATAGTTCTAAGAAGGCTTTGCCCCGTTTCGTGTTAGAGAAAGTCAACCCAATCAGTCTTACCTCAAGAGCTTTCGATAGATTTTCTAATGCCAAATGAGATGTACGTCAAAACACTCAATCATGTCGTATTTTCTTGTTCTTGATTATGTGAGATATGATAATACCATTTTAAACAGTTGGTTACACTGAAGCTCAGCGCTGGGTTGAAGCGCAAAAAATTCCAAAGTGGCATGTTTAATTGTCCCATTTTGGGATCAAGTGAATTGTAGATTTCCCGACGCAGCTAGGTTGTAACTTCTAAGTATCGATGCGAACGCAACCTGTATCGTAGCCACAAAGTAGTGCTTGGAAGGCAATAAACAAAGTAGATGATCAAATGAAATTAAACATAGATGATCCACGTGAACTATATCGCGGGGTTAACGCTGAACTGGATGGCATTATCGGTGAGCTGGCCACCGAGTCAGATGATGAGCAATTGAACGGCGCTCAGCGTGAGGCCCAATCTTTGCTCCAGGAACATCGGTCAAACCTTCAGGATCAACTGGAGGCACTTGAGACAAATGCCGAGTGGGATACATTCACTATCGCGTTTTATGGCGAAACGGGTGCGGGAAAATCCACCATCATAGAGACCCTGAGGGTATTGCTGAAAGAAGCCAGCAAACTGAAAGATCAGGAAGCGTTCCGGGAACTCCAGAGCAAACACGAGTTGACAGCTGAAGCACTGGACGGGCTCCACCATGAGGCAGAGCTACTCGGCCGGGAACTTGAAGATCTCAGCGATAAATATGAAAAAACATCTGCCAAATATGAACAGCTAAGTGTGGAATCCAGTAACAAGATTACCCAATATCGTGAGCTGATACTGGAGAAAAAACGAACGGCGTCTTTGTGGCAGAAGTTTCTGCACCTGTTTCGGAAAACGGAAGAGGAGCTGGCCATTGCGCGTGAAAAACTACAGTTGCACAAGACCGAAACAGAATGTGAGAGCGAGCTGTCGGCCCTGAACGAACAGAAAACAGGACTGGAAATTCAGTTGGCTGAAACCAGGAACAAACTGCAGGAGTTCAGGGAGCGCCTGCCAGAGCTTGAAGCTCTGTCTGACGGCGGAATTATAGGAGATGGCCGTTCGGATTTTACTCGAACGACGCAACGATTCGACTTAAGCGTCGCTGGCCAAGAATTCGCACTACTCGACGTACCAGGAATAGAAGGTACCGAACGCCTGATCGCTGAGGAGATTGAAAAAGCCCTCCAGGCAGCCCATGCGGTGTTCTATGTCACGAACCAGCCCGCACCCCCACAAACGGGGGATCAGAAGCAACGGAAAGGTACCCTCGAGAAAATAAAAATGCACCTGGGGGCTTCGACGGAGGTCTGGTGTGTTTTCAATAAAAAAGTAATAAATCCCAAGTATGCGCTGAAAGATCGTCCCCTGATCTCCGAAGATGAATGCGCCAGTCTACGGGAACTTGAAGGAAAAATGGCGGAACAGCTCGGGTCGCATTTCCAGGGCGTGCGTCCCTTGACCGCACTACCCGCTTTCTTGGCTGCAACAGATCATTTTGCGCCCGATTCACAGAACGCGAGACGCCGCAAGAAAGCTCTATCCGAATTTGAAGCAGGCCAGCTGATCGAATTATCCGGTGTAGAGGCATTTATCAGCCTTATACAGGACAGTCTGCTGGAGGGAAGTCAGCAAAAGATCCAACGGGCCAACCTTTTCAAGGTGAAGGATGCTCTTGATAAGACAGCTATCGTCCTCGACCAGGTAGGAGAGGGAATTTCAGAGTTGGCGTCAAACCTCCACCTCGGCGAGCAGAGTTCGAAGAAGCAAATCAGAAGTGGCTTTTCATCATTCAGGAAACGTCTCGAATCATCCACCGAGATATTGATTGATCGCTTCAACAGCGATGTTCTGAACAAAGTGTATTCAGAAATTGACGACGATATTACCAATGACGCCTTTAAAACCAAGTTGGAACAGTTAATTGAAATCCATCAGGAGCGATTGAGTGAAAGGTTGAAGAAGGCGATGGCGAAGGAAATTGAACGCTTTGGAAAGGAGACTGAGAAAATAGTTAAGCGTTTCGAGGATAAAAGTCGTGAGTTGACGGATATCTACACCACGATTGCCAGTGCTGACATTGATCGTGACTTCGACCTAAAACTGGATATCGACAATGGTTTGCGATTGACGAACCTTCTGGCACTCATCGTTGGTGGGGCACTGTTGTGGTGGAACCCAGCGAGCTGGTTAGTTATTGGTATGGGAGCAGCCAGTATTGCAATCGGTGCATACAAGGCCGTGCGTGGATTTCTGAGCTCCAGTTACAAAAAAGCACAGCAACGAAAAGCTGCTGATGAAAACCTCAGAAATATAACCGGCCAATTGCGCGATTCACTGCAAGAAAGTCTCAAACAAGGACTCCCAGAGATGGAAAAAACAATCAGTGATATTGAACAGGCACTCGCCAGGCCTGTGAACAAGGCGAGGACCCACGCCGACCTCATTAAAAAGTCGAATACAAAAATCAAGACCTTGTCGGGCATGATTGAAGCTACAGGAGCACTAAAATGAAAGACACTCTCAATACTTTCAAAGGCCAGCAGAACGAATCTCTGGAGCTGTTGAATAGGCTTTCGAAGTTTTTGACGCAAGGTGAAAAGGCCGGGGTTCCGATCGATCAAGAGTTGCGTTCCAAGCTTCAGACTGCCATACAGTCCGTGTCTGGCGAGCGGCTAAAGGTTGCACTCATCGGCGGTTTTTCAGAGGGTAAAACGTCTATTGCCGCGGCTTGGATGGAGCAGCTCGATAAGTCCAGCATGAAAATCAGCCACAGTGAATCTTCTAATGAAGTGAAAGTCTACGAGGTGGGGGATGACTTTGTACTTATTGATACTCCTGGTCTGTTTGGCTTCAAAGAAAAGTACAACGCCGAGAAGCAGGCTATCGAAAAATACAAAGACATTACTAAGAAATACGTGAGCGAAGCACATCTGGTTCTGTATGTCATGAACCCGACAAACCCGATCAAAGAGAGCCACGAGGACGATCTGGCCTGGCTGTTCCGGACCTTGGGGCTTTTGCCCAGGACAGTGTTCGTACTCAGCCGCTTCGACGAAGTAGCGGATGTGGAAGATGAAGATGACTACCGGGATAACCTTAAAGTTAAATATGACAACGTCGTTGGTAGACTTCGCGCGGCAATCGAGCTTGACGATGAAGAAGAAAACGAACTATCGGTAGTTGCTGTGGCGGCAAATCCGTTTGATCTGGGCGTTGACCACTGGCTTCAGAACCCCGATGAGTTTAAAGAGCTGTCACATATTACTGAGCTTCAGGCAGAGACGGCGCAGAAGATTCATAACAACGGTGGTGCAGCAGCCCTTGCAGAAGAGATGCGCGCCAGTGTTATCCGCGATGTTCTGAGCAAACAACTGCCGATAGCGATAGAGAACGACCAGAAGATCTCGCAGGAAGTCACCAAGCTGGATGAGCTTAATAGCCATTTGAAGCTTGAGCTGGCGACTACCGAGCGGGATATTGAAGACGCGAGGATAGAGCTACGGAAGTTCGTCGTCCGATATTTTTCCGACCTGATCCTCAAAGCGAAAGGTTGTAGTCTCGAAACCTTCGGTGATTTCTTCGAGCGGGAAATTGGCTCTGAGGGTATTGTGATCGCAACTCGGTTACAGAATGAGTTCAGTCGTCAGGTGCAGCCAATTACGCTGGAAGTCGAAAAAATGCAGATTGGCTTTGACAACGAGGTCAGTCACTTCAATACCACAATCAAGTCGCTGGGCAAGCAGGGAGTCAACCATGTCTTGAACGGAAAGTTCATTAATAAAGACTCTGTCCTGGCCGCCCGGGATGGCATTGTGAATGTCGCGAAGTCCGTTGGGTTCGATCTTGGTAAGTATCTTAAATTCAAGCCTTGGGGTGCCACCAAATTTGCCAAAGGTGCGAACGGGGCTCTTGCTGCAGTGGGATTGGCGTTTGAGCTATGGGATAGCTGGGAAGAACATAAGCGCCAGACCGAATTTCAGAACGCGATCGCCAAAATGGTGAGCAATTTCGAGAAGCAGCGGGAGGAACTGCTTACACTGATCAATTCTGTCCAGTTCAAGGAAATGTTTTTTGGGAACTATATTAAGCTCAGGCAGCAAGTCGTGGAGGTGGAGAAGATGCTTAATCAAAGCCGCGAAAGTCAACAGATGTTCCACGCGTGGAAAACAGAAGCGGAGGCAATAAGGGAGAATTTCAAGCGTATGGGATGAATGTAGGTTTTGAATCCTGAATTCATTGAATGATCTGTCAGGATTTCTTAGCAGGGGGCATGTTGGTTGGACAAGCCCTTTTTCTAACCACGGTATGAACATTTGCCCAAACTCAAATTATCCGAAGTGTGCTCCTATGAGTAAAGTCGCCAACCCACTTCTGTCCAAAAAAGTGTTTCGTTAGCTTGAATTAGAACAACAAAGCGCTCTTCACAGAAAATGAAGGTCGTTTATCTCGTCTTAACAGCCTTTCAAGTTGTTTGAAATGAGGTATCGAGATCCGCTTCGCTCTTAGTTACGTTCAACCTTAGCTGCTACTTTTCATCAATAAATAGAGATGAGTTACCATCAAGTAGCATAGGGAAGCGAGGGAGTATTCTCTCAAATGAACATTAAACTCCTTCTTTGTAGCCTGTCACCTTCAAACTACTTCCTCTAGCGCTAACAATTAATTCAAATGTGCGCTGGTTAATGATTTTTCTGTAAGTAACACAATTGAACGTGATAGAAGTAACAAAATGGCCTCTTAAAGGTAACGTTCCCGAAAAGTTTATATATTATCGCCCTCATTGATATAAGTAGTAGAGACGCTCTGAGTACGAGCGCTCTGAAATTCAAGCTTTAGATGGACATTTAAAGTCACCATAAGTTTGCGATTTTTCCTTGGGAACGTTTGCAATATGCCTAAGTATAAATTTACGTGAGACTATGGAAATGAAACTACACACTTTGACGATGGCAGTAGCGCTTGGAATGGTTACTGCACCTGCATTCGCAGCAACAGATGTTGACGCTCTTGAAAAGCGAATTAATGAATTAGAACAGAGACTTGAGCAGACAGAAAAAGCATCCACAGAAGCAAATGAGAAAGCCTCAAGCTTTGAGTTTCATGGCTACGCTCGTTCCGGGCTACTGATTAATGACGATCTGAATGGTGCAGTGGGTACTGGTCCTTACATGACGGCAGCTGGTGCTATTGGCGCTCCAGTTGGGCGATTAGGGGTAGAGGATGATCATTATGTGGAAGCAAACCTTATTCACAAACGTTTTGCAGATGATGGTTCCAGCGCATTGTTCCGAATCATGTTGGCAGATAGTACGGAAACCAATAACGAATGGACGGCGAGCGAGAGTCAATTAAACGTTCGTCAGATATATGCTGAGCTAAACAAGTTGAGTATGTTCTCTGAATCAAGAGCTTTTGCTGACGCGACGTTTTGGGCTGGTAAACGATTTGACCGTGATAACTTTGACATTCACTTCTTTGACTCGGATATTGTTTTCTTATCTGGTACTGGTGCTGGTGTGTATGACGTCCAAATGAGCGATTCGTGGAAAGCAAACTTCTCGATCTATGGTCGTGATTTTGGTGAGATTGATAGCTCGTCAACAGATGTTGAAAACTATATCGCGACAATGAACAACCGCTTCGGTAATTGGCAATTGATGCTGAGCGGCATGACGTCTGCTGATAACAATGATCGCGTAGAAGGCGGAGCGGACAAAGGTTTACATGCGATGTTTGCTTACCATGGCGATAACTTCTTTGGCATGAGTGAAGGCTTCTCTAAAACCGGTATTTTGATGGGTGATGGACTGGGTGCGGAACTTAAAGGCATCGGTTCAAACGGAGATTTGTTAGAAGACGCAAAAGCCGTACGCTTGTTCAGCTATGGTGTAACACGCATCGGCGACAACTGGCGTGTAGCACCTGCGTTGCTAGCAGAACACAGCCAAGATCGCTTTGCTAAAAATGATGAATTTACGTGGGCATCGTTCAACATCCGCTTAGCGCAAGAGTTTACGCAGAACTTTGAGATGGTTTATGAAGGCTCATACCAATACATGGACCTAGACAATGCGATTGATAAAGCAAGTGGCAGTTTTTACAAAGCGACAATTGCACCAACGCTTAAGATGTCTACCGCTGCAGGTTTCTTTGACCGTCCGGAGCTACGTTTTGCAGTTAGCTACGTTGATTGGAGCGAAGACTTGAATGGCTACTCGATTAGCCAGGATGCGGGTGCTGCAACGATGGGTGATGGTGGTGAAGTTCTGTTTGCACTGCAAATGGAAACTTGGTTCTAAAGGGATCTAACCGACAAAGAGTAATAAGAAAAGCGCCAACTGATTTCAGTTGGCGCTTTTTCATTAACAGGACTGACGCTCAATTGTTTTGAATGTTAGTACCATCTTACTCATTTCAAAACTTCTGTTGGCAATTCTATCTAGTAGCAGTTTCGCACCATTTTCACCCGCTTTATCAAATGCATAGTTAAATGTTGATAAGGTTGGGGTGCACACTGATGCGAGCTCATCATCACCAACTCCTAGAACTAAAACGTCTTTACCCGGTGTTAACCCGAGCTCTTGAATCGCTCTCATCGCACCGATAGCAATACGGTCTGTCGCACAGAACAAGCCATCTAGCTTAGGGTTCTTTGTTAAGTGTTGTTTTGCCAATGAATAGCCAGAATCGATGGTAAAGTCACCACGAGCATGGAAGGCGATCTCAAAACCATGATGCTGTAGCGCTTGAACAAATCCTTCAGAGCGTTGCTTATCTACCGCGATATCGTCACCTTGCACACCAATAAAACCCATGGTTTGGCAACCTTTTGCAACCAGTCTATTTCCCGCTTCAAACCCTACTCGTGCGTCATCATGAATGATGCTTGGAATATTAAACATGGAACCATCTTGACCGACGAGCACAACTGGAACGGCTGAGTTTTGAATTGCTTTTACCAGTTTGGAATCGAGGTGGGTGGCGTAAAGAATGATCCCTTCAACCCGTTTTTGGTTAAAGATCTGAATGTACTCCAGTTCTTTTTCGTGGGCTTGGTGAGTGCTAGCAAGTAAGACATGTTTCCCGGCTTTTTCAAGGACATCGGTTAATCCATCGACACCTTGGGATGTGGCATGAGAGGAAACCCGAGGAACAATGACACCAACCAGATTGGTCTTTTGAGATTTTAGATCTTTAGCGACTTGGTTCGGCAAATAGCCACACTCCGCTACTGCTTGGCGGACCTTCTGTTTTGTCGCTTCTTTTACGCCATACTCATCGTTTATAACCCGTGACACTGTTGATTTTGATACGCCAGCCAGACGGGCGACATCATGCAGACTCGCCATTGTTCCTATCCATTCTGTTTTTCGTTTTTGGGATTGTTTGCAAAGAGAAGATGAAAAGCTCTTTGATAAGTAGCGATTCTAACCTCCTATACTGCTCTTAGGGAGAGAATTTGACGATCATTCTCACATTCTCTCTGCTTTATCTTTGATTATTTGGTTTTATTGAGCAAAAATCTGTTTTGCAAACGTTCCCGAAAATTTCGCAAGCTCAGATAATAATCCAATGGGGTATGAAATGAATTATCCGGCAGTAGCAAAAGAGTTGTTAACTCTATTAGGTGGTAAAAGCAACATCACCGCACTTGCGCATTGTGCGACACGCTTACGCCTTGCCGTTGCAGATGAGCAAAAAATAGATGAACAAGCGATTGATAACCTTGAAGGGGTAAAAGGGCAGTTCAAAGTTGCGGGTCAGTACCAAATCATTTTTGGATCAGGCATCGTAAACCAAGTTTATGCAGAAATGGCGAAGTTGACGGGTATGAGTGAAATGTCCACCAACGACGTTGCGTCTGCTGGCGCAGAGAAACAAAACATTGTTCAGCGCGCGGTGAAAGGGCTGTCTGATATTTTCGTCCCAATCATTCCCGCAATCGTCGCTGGTGGTTTGTTGATGGGTATCTATAACCTATTGACTGCTCAAGGCTTGTTCATTGATGGCAAATCTTTGATTGATGCCAACCCAGGACTGACAGACTTGGCGAACATGATCAACACGTTTGCGAACGCGCCGTTTGTTTACCTGCCTATTCTGCTGGCATTTTCAGCCAGTAAGAAGTTTGGCGGTAACCCTTATTTAGGGGCGGCGCTAGGTATGTTGATGGTTCACCCTGACTTGCTGAATGGTTGGGGATTCGGCGGCGCATCTGTGTCTGGCAACATTCCGGTTTGGAATATTCTTGGCTTTGAAATCCAAAAAGTGGGTTACCAGGGTTCGGTGTTACCGGTTTTGGTATCGGCATTCATTCTTGCGAAGGTTGAGCTAGGCTTACGTAAAGTCATACCTTCTGTTTTAGACAACCTTTTAACGCCATTACTGGCGATTTTCATAGCGGGTTTGCTAACGTTTACTGTCGTCGGTCCGTTCACGCGTGATATCGGTTTCCTATTAGGTGATGGTCTGAACTGGCTATACAACACAGCTGGCTTTGTTGGTGGTGCGGTATTTGGTCTTATTTATGCTCCGTTTGTTATTACTGGTATGCATCACAGCTTCATTGCGATTGAAACTCAACTTCTTGCGGATATTGCGACGACGGGCGGCACCTTTATCTTTCCTATTGCGGCGATGTCTAACGTTTCTCAAGGAGCGGCAGCGTTGGCGGTGGGCGTGATGAGCAAAGATAAGAAGATGAAAGGTATCGCGATTCCATCGGGTGTTACGGGTTTGCTGGGTATTACAGAGCCAGCCATGTTTGGTGTTAATCTAAAACTACGTTACCCATTTATTGCGGCAGTTTGCGCTGCGGCGTTATCAAGTGCGTTCATCACAATGTTTAATGTGAAAGCTCAGGCATTGGGCGCAGCTGGTCTTCCAGGCATCATTTCCATTACGCCAGAGAAGATTGGGTACTACATCGCGGGTATGGTGATCGCGTTCTTGACCGCATTTGTTCTCACCATTGTTCTTGGTATGCGTGACCGCGCTAAAGTCGGTAGAAAAGCAGCGGCTTAATCTGAACTCCTTAAGGGTGGAGTCCCAAAAATCCACTTCTTTTCCTAAATGTTTGGGGTGCTAGCCAAGCACTAATGGCTTGGCTAGCCTTTTTCAATTTTTACTTGGTAGTGAAGGTGTTCAACACGTTGGACTATCAGGGCTTTAATTTCAAGGTAAGCAAGATGAATCAAGTGTGGGTAACTGGTGATGCTGTTGTCGATCTAATACCGGAATCTGAGACTTCTTTACTCAAATGTCCCGGTGGTGCACCAGCGAATGTCGCCGTAGCAATTGCTCGTCTATCTGGTAAGAGTGCGTTTTTTGGACGTGTAGGTGATGACCCATTTGGTCGCTTCATGCAATCAACGCTCGATCAAGAGGGCGTGAGCACGGAGTTTCTCGTTAAAGATCCTGAGCAAAGAACATCAACAGTGTTGGTGGATTTAGACGAGCAAGGTGAGCGCAGCTTTACGTTTATGGTAAAACCGAGCGCTGATCAGTTTATGTCTGTTGAAGACATCCCAAACTTTAAGCAAGGTGACTGGCTACACGTTTGCTCAATTTCACTGGCAAATGAGCCAAGTAGAAGCAGCACATTTGAGGCGATCAAAAGAGCAAAAGCCGCTGGTGGTTTCATTAGCTTTGACCCTAACTTGCGTGATGAAGTGTGGCAAGATCAATCAGAAATCCAAGCTGTCGTGATGAAGGCTGTAGCGATGGCCGATGTGGTTAAGTTCTCTGAAGAAGAGCTTTTGTTCTTGACTGACTCAACGTCGATGGCGCAAGGTTTACAACAAATAGCCTCTTTGAATATTGCTTTGGTCTTGGTGACACAAGGTGCGAAAGGTGTTTGGCGCGTCTTTGAAAGTCAGAGTGAACTGATCACAGGTCAAGTCGTTAGTCCGATTGACACCACAGGTGCGGGTGATGCTTTTGTCGGAGGGCTACTGGCATGCCTGTCTCGGCATGACGATTGGAAAAATCATCCTGTTGTTAGCTCTGCGATTCAATGGGCAAATGGCAGTGGTGCATTAGCGACGACGCAAAAAGGCGCAATGACCGCGCTTCCGACCCAGACAGAGTTGCTGCAATTTATTGGGCAATGATCTTCAGATCCAATTTCAGTTGAGAAAAATTATGAGCTTAAACAACCGTTGGACTGTAGAGCAAAGATATCGTCGACTTGAGCAAATCCCTCAGTGTGATATCGAAGAAATGACACTTTCACGTCAGCAAGATAAAGGCTTTCCTAGTTTTCATATCGCCCCTAGATTTGGGCTGTTAAATGACCCAAATGGGTTGTGCTATTTCAATGGTGAGCACCACATCTTTTACCAGTGGACGCCTGTGGGACCAGTCCATGGAATGAAGTATTGGTACCACCTTTCTACTAAAGACTTCATCCATTTTAAAGATCATGGCGTGGGTCTTCATCCCGACCAAGACTACGATTCACATGGTGTCTATTCGGGCGGTGCTTTGGTGGAAAACAACAAGGCTTTGCTGTTTTTTACTGGTAATAAGCGTGACCAAAACTGGAATCGAATTCCAACACAATGTTTTGCCACTATGGATTCGGAAGGCAACATTGAAAAAAATGGAGTGGTCATCGAAAATGAACATTACACGGAGCACTTTCGTGATCCAAAAGTTTGGAAGAAAGACGACGACTATTTGATGGTGGTGGGAGCTCAAACCAAAACCGAGCATGGTTCAATGGCGCTCTATCAAAGCAAAGATTTGAAAACGTGGCAGCATAAAGGTCCTATCAAGACCAAGTTTTCTGACCTTGGGTACATGTGGGAGTGTCCTGATTTCTTTGAGATTAATGGTCAATCGGTGATGCTGTTTTCTCCACAGGGCGTGAGCAGTCGTAATCCTTATGATTTCAAAAACATCTATTCTGTCGCATATATCGTGGGTGATCAGTTGAACCTAGAGTCGATGACTTTAGAAAACCACCAAGATATTTTGCAGCCAGATTATGGGTTTGATTTCTACGCCCCACAAACCTATTTAGATGAGAATGGGCGTCGCATTCTTATTGCATGGATAGGGTTGCCAGAAATCGACACACCATCGGTCACACACCAGTGGGCAGGAATGTTGTCTCTTCCTAGAGAACTAACGTTGAAAGATGGTTTTCTTGTTCAAACTCCACTCCCTGAATTGGAGAGTTTAAGAAAAGAAGAGGTGGTCTTTGCACAGTCCCATACACTGGAAAGCACAAGTTGTTTGATCCAATTAGACCTTGAGGGCGATGGCTTTGAACTTGAGCTGAGTAACCTCAAAGGTGACAACATCGTCTTTAGTGCGACAAAGCACGAGTTTATGCTGGACCGTCGTCACATGTCTCATTTGTACGCAGAAGAATTTGGTGGTATTCGAAAAGCACCAAGATTGGACGCTAAGCAGACGATTGAGATGTATATCGACAATTCTGTCATCGAGATTTTCATTAATGGCGGCAAACACACGATGACCAGTCGTTTCTTTATTGATGACCTCAATACGGTAACGTTGAGAGGGTTGGAGCAAGCAAGGCTTTTCCCTTTGAAAGGTATTTCTGGTTTGTTTGAATCAGCTAAGTAACGGTTTCGAATACATTAAAACGCCCTTCATTGATTTAGTGAAGGGCGTTTTTCTTTCTAACTATCTAACTTAACTGCCTATCACGCACGTAAGTTGTTTGAACTAAGGTATCCAGAACAACTTCATTCTTGGTGACTTTGAAGTTTAGCGGTTGTTCTAAATCCCCAAATAGTGGCGCGCCGCCGAGTGTAGCTTACTCATCGTTGGCATCTCGAACCTAGTTCACATTATCGCGACGTTTTTACTTATAGCGTGAAAGAAAATCCCATAACCAAAGGTTCTAACTAAAAGAGATTGCAGGACTTTTATTTAGCGAATTCGACCTAATATCTTGAGTATGCCTAATCGCAGTTGGCGAAGAGGTGATGTTAATAATGCTTGCTGGCGCGTAAGACCCGTCAGTTTGAAGATGCATTCAAACACAATAAGGGAAAACAATGGCTAACGAATACATTCCACCAAAAGTTTGGACAAACGATAATGAAAACGGCGGTCAGTGGGCGAGCATCAACCGTCCGGATTCTGGCGCACGTCATGAGCAAGAGCTTCCAGTTGGTGAGCACCCATTCCAACTTTACTCAATGGGTACCCCAAACGGTCAGAAAGTGACGATCATGTTTGAAGAGCTTTTAGCGGCAGGCGTAACGGCAGCAGAATACGATGCGTACCTGATTAAGATTGGCGATGGTGACCAGTTTGGCTCTGGCTTTGTGGCTGTTAACCCAAACTCTAAAATTCCGGCATTGGTTGACCGTTCGGGTTCTGAGCCAGTGAACGTGTTTGAATCTGGCAACATCTTGTTTTATCTAGCAGAGAAGTTTGGTCACTTCCTACCAACAGAAGGCGCGAAACGTGCCGAGGTAATGAACTGGTTATTCTGGCTGCAAGGTTCTGCGCCATACCTAGGCGGTGGTTTTGGTCACTTCTACGCGTACGCACCAGAGAAGTTCGAGTACCCAATCAACCGCTTTACAATGGAAGCAAAACGTCAGTTAGATGTATTAGACAAGCGTCTTGCGAACAATGAATTCCTAGGTGGCGATGAGTACAGCATCGCTGATATCGCAACATGGCCATGGTACGGCAACCTTGTGTTGGGTCGTGCTTACGATGCGGCTGAATTCTTAGACGTAGAAAGCTACAAAAACGTTGTGCGTTGGGCAAAAGTAATTGATGAGCGTGAAGCGGTAAAACGTGGTCGAATTGTGAACCGTTCATGGGGTGAAGAATGGGAGCAGTTACCTGAGCGCCACAGCGCAGAAGATATTGATAAAGTATTGAAACTTAAACCATAAGCAATCTTGGCCTAGCTACGTCAAATGAGTTTAGTTTTATCTATGCTTATACAGTGACCTTAATCAAATCTATAGCGCACCATATACGGTGCGCTATTTTTATTCTCATTTAGTCTCGAAATGCTAATTTATATCACCTCTTGAAGAGCATTTAGTTCGTAGATGAATCTTTAATGTATTTATATATTATGATGCAAAACAAAGCTCATATTTCCATGTTAAATATGGACTGGTCATACTGCTTTCTAATAATTAAATTATTTAAAAATTATAAACTGATTTTATATCCATTATAAATAAAATTAATGATAATTAATATTTGACATAACCTCTAAATTTATGTGGAATATGCGAGTTGATTTGTTTTGAAGAAATAAAATTAATTTCTAGTACTTTTATTTAAGACAAGCTTAGCTTTTAGCGATGTTTAATTATTAATGCTTATATCATGAAAGAGGATATGTATGATGTCGTCGTTTGAGTCGTACTGGGTTGGGATACGTCAAAGAATAGCCGAACAAACCGAAGGTAACCGCAGTTTAAAGTCTCTAGTCATTAAAAAGCAGCGTGTGAACTTAAATAACAGTGGGTTATCCTTTCGCGCTAAGTCCGGATGCCTTATTCCTCACTGTTATACCAAGTTCTCTGATGAGATAAACCTAAAAACATCGAAAAAATCGTCTCTTAGTTTTAAAAAAGGAAAGCTGTATTTTTCTCCAGTTTAATAATAAATGAAATTTGCATAAATTATAATATTAGGTTTTTAAATTTATCGATAATTAATTACGATTTTATGATGCGTTTTCAATATGTTTTCTTGGTAAATAATTAGCTGGGCTTATTGTTGATTGTTTTTGTTGTTTCCTATTTAGATATGGATAAAAGCTCAACTACTTTTCCTATACCAACTTACTCCCTGAATTGACTTGCGCGCTTTTTCTCTCCTCTCAAAAAAACATAGCGTTACGGAATTATTTTCGCTCCTGTTTCATTCTTCAAGACGAAAGCTCTACCTACCTCTCATTATTTTCGACAAACATTGAGTAAAAGTAACCAATCGTAACAAGGTGGCTGTAACTGAGCGCCGTTTCAATATACTCGTTTTTTAACTAGGTAATCCCGCGCTTTGAATTCATTCGGGTACCGTTTGTAAGCCTTAAATGCTACTAAGATAAGATGTCATGATGAGAAAAAGTACTATATTACACACAGTGTTAATTACAGGGTTCGCTGCTGTATCCTCGTTGGCTTATGCTGCGCCTTCAGTTGTGCCAAATGCGCCGGAACTCAGTTCTCGTGGTTATGTTTTGATGGACTTCCATACGGGGAAAGTACTGGTTGAACGTGATGCCCACAAACGTTTAAACCCCGCGAGTTTAACGAAGTTGATGACTGCTTATGTAGCTGGTCAAGAAATTAATACAGGCAATATTACGTTGAATGATGAGGTTGTCATCAGCCGAAATGCTTGGGCAAAAAATTTCCCAGATTCTTCAAAAATGTTTATTGAAGTCAATACTTCCGTTTCTTTGTCTGACTTATACCGTGGTCTGATTGTTCAATCTGGTAACGATGCCAGTGTCGCTATTGCTGAGCATGTTGCGGGAAGTGAATCAGGGTTTGTGAGTTTGATGAATAGTTGGGCCGCCAAGCTTGAATTGTCTAACACGGCATTCACCAACCCTCACGGCCTAGACAGTGACGGTTTATATTCGACACCTTATGATATTGCCAAGTTGGGCCAAGCGATTATTCGTGACTTACCTGATATCTATCCGCTGTATAGCGAAACCTCGTTTACTTACAATGGCATCACTCAATACAACCGTAATGGCTTGCTTCGTGATCGTAGTATGAATGTCGATGGCATGAAAACTGGTTATACAAGCGGCGCGGGTTATAGTCTAGCGACTTCTGCAACACAAGGTGATATGCGTTTGATTGCCGTAGTGATGGGAGCGAAGAGTGAGAATGTTCGTGAATCAGAAAGCAAGCAGCTGTTGAGTTATGGCTTCCGCTTTTACGATACGGTAATGCCGACTGAGGCGGGTGCGGAACTTGCGAAAGCTCGAGTTTGGATGGGCGAAAAAGACGAGCTTACTGTCGGCGTAGCTAACGATGTTTATCTCACTTTGCCAAAAGGAGATGTAAAAAATCTGCAAGCGGAAGTTGAATACAACGGTGATTTAGTTGCGCCAATTTCTGAGCAACAAGTGGTTGGTAAAGTGCTTTACAAAGTCGAAGGTAAGGTCGTAAATGAAGCCGAGCTCGTTGCATTGGAGTCCGTGGAGGAAGGCAGTTTATTCAAGCGAATTTTAGACTGGTTTAAGCAATTGGTCGCTAGCTGGTTCTAAACAGTAGCGAACTTCTGTCTATATCACTCTATCTTGTTAATGTTCTATTAAATCAATTTACTAAGGCGACCAACGTGGTCGCCTTACGTTTTTGGAATACTCGTTGCGTTAAAACACAGGCCCTCTTGTAAGGGTGTGTTTTTACCTGACCAAGAGCGTTTTGTGTTTTTGGGTGCGAGAGAAAAGAAACTAGAACAAGAATGGAGTGACACGTGCACAAGATTTTATCTTTGACATTGATTTTATCGCTCATGGGCTGCGCTATGCCTTACCAGCAGGAGGTCGATAGCGGCCAATGTGTTGGAGTCATGACCTCTCAGGATGCATATGGTTATTTAAACCCAAACCATTACACGATGCAGGTACTCGCGCTAAAGCAAGAAAAAGATGTGAAAGATTATATTCGCTATATCGATCCTAAGCATCCGGTTTGGGTTAACTGGAAAAACAGCCGAGGCACGCGTTGGTATACGGTAACTGTTGGTGATTTTAAAACGAAGCAGGATGCCTACAATGCGCTTTCTTCATTACCAAGCCGTGTAAAGCAGTCATCCCCGTTTGTGCTGACTTTTGCGGAAATGCAGCGTAAGCAACAAACGAGTGTTGTGAGAATGCGTTAACCAACAAAAAACGGAAGCGATGGCTTCCGTTTTTGTATTTAGGAGTAAGCTTAAAGCGCCGCTAAAATCGTTTCTGCTTTGCTTGCTTCAAACTCTTTTGGCTCTTCAACGTTAAGCTTAGCCACTGTGCCGTTTTCAATGATCATCGCGTAACGTTGTGAGCGAATACCACCAAAGCCGCCTGTATCCATTTCAAGACCCAATGCTTTAGTAAAGCTAGCGTCGCCATCACCCAACATCAAAATCTCAGAAGCGTTTTGAGCTTCGCCCCACGCTTGCATCACAAATGCATCGTTTACAGAAACGCACGCAATTAAATCAACACCTTTTGCCTTTAGCTCATCAGCTAATACCACATAGCCTGGTAGATGGGCTTCTGAACAGGTAGGGGTGAATGCGCCAGGTACAGCAAAGAGTACGACTTTCTTGTTCGCAAACAGTTCTGTAACGTCGTGGTTCACCATACCATCGGCAGTCAACTCACTTAGAGTTGCAACTGGTAGAGCTTGGCCTTGTTGAATCATGATTCTGTTCCTTTTTGTGTGCTAGTTTAGCTTTCTCAGTCTAGCGTTTATAAATGCGGTTAACCACAGAGTTTTTGTAGGGTTTTAATACCTACGCGTTTGGCCTAAGGCGTGGCACTGATGCCTTTATTGCAAAGCTTCGTGCTGGTTTACGTATTGGCTAACAAGGTGACGATATTTCGCCTTTAACTCGTTATCGATAAAGCTGGCATCAATCGCGTTCATTGTAAATTGGGCAAGTTCACTCTTACTCATTGGATGTGCGTTGTTGACGGCCAGAAAGTTATCCGTCATGTAGCCACCAAAGTACACAGGATCGTCTGAGTTAATCGTTACAGCGACACCTTTTCGTAGCAAATCCACAATATTGTGATCTTTCATATCGTCGAATACACATAGCTTAAGATTCGATAACGGACACACTGTCAGTGGCATTTGGCTTTCGATTAAGGATTCAACTAATGCTTCATCATCAACACAGCGAACACCGTGATCCACGCGGCTCACGTAAAGCATTTCAATTGCATCGCTAATATTTTGTGCGGGGCCTTCTTCACCTGCGTGAGCAACGGTAAGTAAGCCTTCTTCTACTGCTTGTTTAAATACGCGCTTGAATTTAGCTGGCGGATGACCTTGTTCTGAAGAATCTAGTCCAACACCAATGATCTTATCACGGTGTTTCAGAATAGCCTGTAGGGTCTCTATGGCGCTCTCTTCTGAAAGGTGACGGAGAAAACACGCAATAATTTGCGAGGTAATGCCAAGTTTTTCGTGACCATCTTTTAGCGCACGAGCGATTCCATTGATAACAGTGTCAAAGCCTATGCCGCGTTCTGTGTGTGTTTGAGGGTCAAAAAAGATTTCGGTATGAATAACGTTGTCTTCTTTACAGTGCAGTAAGTATTCCCAAGTGAGATCGTAAAAATCTTGCTCCGTACGCAGAACTCCCGCTCCTTGGTAATAGAGGTCGAGAAATGATTGTAAGTCTGTAAACTGATATGCGCTGCGTAGTTCACTCGGAGAAGAGTAAGGGATCTCGATGCCGTTTCGTTTTGCTAATTTGAATAAGAGTTCCGGCTCAAGTGAACCTTCGATATGTAAGTGCAGCTCTACTTTTGGAAGACCTTGAATAAATGCGTTCATATTCCACCTTATGTGTATTGTGGATGCAGTTACTCTAAGAATAGGTATAGATAGAAATAAATCGAACGCTATCACAAAGAGTAAGACCCACGATGATCTCAACTCTTCGTAATCAGCACTTTGCGGGAACTGGTAGAGACCCCCAAACCATATCATTGGGGTTATACGAAGCAAACGAGAGGGATTATACGCAAAAATATCGCTTTGGCTATACGCAAATAACCTAACTGTCATTAGTCACGGGTTTTCCTGTGAGCGAAACGACTATTTGCAAGTCACTTGAGTATAGAGGAGCCAGTTGTTTTTGCGTGTGTGAGAGGCACGTTTAATTAGAAGAGTAGTCTAAAAGAGTGGAGATTCGTTTGAGCAAAGGTAGGTGGCGGTACCTTGCACAACGATAAAGGCAGAGAAAGCACTAGAGAGCATTTATAGATCGAATAACTTATCAAATTCTCTTTGTTCCATAATGTCTTCTATGCGGCGTCGAGTTTTCTGCTTTACCGCCGCCGCGTTTTGTTCAGACTCTTTTTTGTCTTTTTCTGACTGCTTCTTACTTTTTCTAGCCATTGGATACCTTCCAAATTAGTTGCATTATCCATTAATGCATGAAAACTGAATCAGTTAACAGTAAAACTTCCTAACTTTGAACCTGAATCACAGAGAATAGTTCCAGATTGCGTTTTCTCACAATATTCAAAATCGATCATGAAGCTATGAGAAAGAAGTTTCGGTAATACGTGCCTTCGTAAAATATCACCATTTAATTGATGTATTTTAGCGTTCCAAGAGGTTTGAGGTTGTTCTAAATTAAATTCAATTTCTAACATTTATTCTCCTGTTTTTTAGTGATTTTCTCTTTGTTAAGTAATTGATACCAATGCCTTTGACGGCCAGTTCTTTTTGAGGACATGATTTTTCCTATAAATAATAAATTAAGCAGTACTATTCAGTTTATTTTAGATAGCACAAAGCAATGCCTAAAATTAGGCTGAGTGATTGATGAAAGAATATTTTTGAAGGAGAGAGGTTTGGTGCAGCATGGGCATGCTACACCAAGAAAAGCAGTCTTATAGAGGAGTTACTTCAGTCGCTTGAGGACCTTTTTTACCTTGCTCTACATTGAAGCTTACTTTCTGACCTTCAGTCAGTGTTTTGAAACCGTCAGAAACGATAGCGTTAAAGTGTACGAATACATCTTGGCCGCCGTTGTCTTGAGATAGAAAACCGAAGCCTTTAGTTTCGTTAAACCATTTTACTGAACCAGTTACTTTAGACATAAAAATACCTTTGAATTAAACATTAAAATTATGATTTGTTTTGTGGATCTTTTCTAAGCTATTGAATGTTCAATCAAGAGGAAGTTGTACGCAGGTGTCTGAATTGGGGATTCAAGATTTTACTGAGAGGAAACTTAAACTAAATGTTGCATTAACAGCTCTCTTCTAAGAGCCAAGGCACACTATACACCTTGTTTAGAAAATAGCTACATTTATTTTAGATAAATTAAATGTGCTCATTATTAACTCGATAAATTGTATTGTTCGAAAAAGTTGAATAAGTAGAACGAATAGTATGGCTCATAATTTTAGCTCATCAACCTAAAATAGAACCTTATCGATAGCCATAGATTGAACATGCGACTTGCAAGCGGTCACAAAGATAAACTAGGAGAACTAGTATGAGTACATTCAGAGAAATTCGTCAGCTTATTCCTGCGCAACCTACTGCTGATGGTGATGGAGTGAAAATTCGCCGTGTAGCGGGTTTCAATCATGCTAGCTTTTCTCCATTTTTGATGATGGATGAACTCAAATCAGAAGACCGCGCTGACTATATCGGCGGTTTCCCTCCGCATCCGCACCGCGGTATTGAGACGCTTACTTATATGTTGAAAGGTCATTTCCAGCATCGTGATCATATGGATAATGTTGGTGAGCTTCGTTCCGGTGGTGCACAGTGGATGGCGGCAGGAAGAGGCGTCATCCATAGCGAAATGCCTATTATGAAGGAAGGCGAATTGCATGGTTTCCAAATTTGGATTAACCAGCCTGCGAAAAATAAGATGCAGCCAGCTCAATATCATGACTTTCAACCTGAAACGATCACTGAGTTTGATACTCCGAATACGGGGGTTGTACGTTTGATTGCGGGTTATATGACTATAAACAACGAACGAATTCAGGGGCCGCTAACAGAGACAGGTGTTGCTGCCACGGTAGCCGATTGGAGAGCGATGGGGGGGCAAGCTTTGAATTTGAACACGGATCAAGACAACAACATGATGCTCTATGTCTATAAAGGTCGTATTCAATTAAAAGGTCGTGAGATCAATCAAGGCGAAATGGCCATTTTATCGAAAGGTGAATGGGTTGAATTGCAGGCCGAAAAAGAGAGTGGTGCACTGATCTTTATTGGTGAGCCAATTAATGAACCCGTGGTGCATTATGGCCCTTTTGTCATGAATAGCATGGAAGAGATAGAACAAGCCATCCAAGATTACAACTCTGGGTTGTTTGAAACTTACTAGTTTGGACTGCCTACTCGCTTTTTCAGTTAGCGAGCAAATTAAAACAGTTTTGAGCCTGAATATTGGGCTCGACCAGAAGCAAATACGATAATCCACTGCCATCGAATTTGCGTTAGCCACGTTTAATCCACGTGGCTTTTTTCTACTTCTGACTCCAGCGTATGATGGCTTCCTTTCCTGCTTCAATTCCTAACTCATAAGCATGACGCAGTGGTGCTGGCGATCGACTCAGCCGTTTCAACTTGAATGTTTCAGGAGGACACACTTGAATGATTTCGATACCAGGTGGTGGGTTGTTGATCAGCGCTAAGGTCTGATTGTAGCGAACTTCACGTGTCAACATCGGTTCAATTAATCCGGGCGTTTCTTTCAACATCTTCCTAGTTAGGGCGCTGAATCTTCCTCTTGGCTTTTGATAGCTTGCGGGCTGGCTGCGTAAAACCATAATCTTTTTGGCTCCTCGCTTTATTGCTTCTGCAACAGGAAGTGCGTCTGAGACGCCACCATCAACGTATTGAATTCCGTTCAGTGATACGCCATTTCGGTAAAGTACAGGCAGTGCGCTGCTGGCTTTCATTGTTTCTGCCAAGTCGTCGACATCAGGAAGGTGGTACTCCGCTTGCCCATTGTCTTGACGCGTCACGCCTAAAAAGAAAGGTCGTGAATCAGCTTTGAGCGCAGATTTATCGATGCCAAGTTCTTCGAGGGTGACATTCCACATCCAGTCTAAGTTCATCATATCACCACCACGTAGAAGTTGAGATGGAGAGATAAATTCTTTTCTTAAGCTGTAATCGAGGTAGATTTTTAAGTTACGTCCGGGCATTTTAGCTAAGTAGGCAGCCAAGTTGCTAGCACCCGCAGACACTCCCCAAAAGCTATCAAATGGAGAGAACTCGCTAGCAAGAAAATGATCGAGTATGCCGCATGAAAATACGCCTCGCATGGCTCCACCTTCGACAATCAATGCTCGAGAGCCTACTTTTTCCATCACTTCGCTCCACTCTTTATCAATCGGATAATAGAATGCAGCTTAACGCATAATGGTTTTATACCCAAGTGGGCCAAAGGTCTAGGTTGCGTTCCTTTGAATAAAAGGGCATCAACGGATGCCCTTGTCACTTTTAGCCTATGGAATTGCGGGTAATTGAGTCGCTAATTTAGTGAAGGAGACCGAGCCAATTAGCCCCCTTACATAGAGCCATACCTGTAGTCCCATACTGATCGTTGTTGGAATAGTTTGATGATCACTTGTTAAATAGGCATACAAACACTATCCAGAGCGTTGTAAGCAAAAGTAATGGGGTGAATACTTTCTGGATAGAAGCGCCATCAGTTAAATTGTAAATTTTGATGGATTCATTATAGAACGCTCGTTTGAATTCTTTGAAGCTAATGTCGCTCTTCGCATGCGACTGTTCATAGTGCTGGTGCGCAGCGTCCGATAGCTGGTATTCCAAGTCTTGGAGCTCGTACTCCTTGTTAAAAAACGCATCCCAAGCCGAAAGGCGGGCTATCGTTTTAGGAGATGGATCCCCATTTAGTTTCTCTAGACGTTTAGCATAAGCTGCTTGATATTTATCCACGGTATATTCCTGTCTGAATAGACGTTGAGTTAGAACATATGTAAAAAAGAAAAATAAGTAATAAAAGGTTTTTTACGTTCTATACCTGTGATAAATGCTAAAAATTTCAATGCTCTAGCACTCCGATGTCGCAAATGATATTGATGGAATTGCTCTGCGACAAATAAAATAATTACTCTAGATAACAACGAATTTTTGTTGTTTTTTTAAAAAACTGATCATGAGATTGAGTGGGGATTTTTACCGAGAAGAATTTCGCTACTGTAACTGTCTATATTTACTCAAAAAGAGAAAATCTTAGAAGCTTTCTTTGATTGATGTGAGATATTTTAGGTCGAAAAGCATTAATTTTGGCTATGCTTATAGTTCGTCTTTTTTGTTGTTGAACTCTACTTCGAGGGGGAAAGAACCCATATTTCGAGCATAGGATAGCTCGCTTTTTCGTTACGTCGTTCTTGGAGTTTGAATCAGTGACGACGCTATGAGTCTAGCATCTTGAACTCACTTGGGTGTATTGATTAATTATAAAAGTAAAGCAGTGCTGAGCTAGGATAAACTTCAACGTAAAGGTGACGGTATGAATATACAATCAGCCATTATTGAATATGCGATAGCGATTATAGGCTTACTTTTGACGGGCGTTACCCTCTGAGCATGACTGCCCAGAGGATAGAAAGCGCATTAGCTTTTTGCTAACGATTGATGTTGTATCGAGCCATTGCAGCTTCTTCTGACGATACAACCGTTTTACCAATTGGTGCGAGTGAAATAACCGCTAGCTTGAGGTGTTGGAGCGCAAACGGAATGCCGATTATGGTGACAAAGCATGCTGCGGCAGAAAGTACGTGACCGATAGCTAACCAAAGGCCTGCAAACACAAACCAAAGGACGTTACCAATAACGCCGAGCGGACTCGTGCCAATGTCCATTTCATTGGTCAATTCATCGCGTGAGATGGCCTCTTTACCGAATGGGAAAAAGGAAAAATTACCCATAACGATACACGCACGCCCCCAAGGTATTCCGATGATGCTAATAAAGGCCAAAATACCAAAAAACCACCATAGCAACCCCATAAATACGCCACCAAATACAAACCAAATGATGTTACCAAGTGTTCTCATTCTATTTCCTTTATTCTTGAATGTGATGATTCAGATACCTGAGAGCACCGTAAAACAAATCTAAACCGTCTGTTTTGTCAATGTGTGCTTTTGTGCCCTCATTCACCTGATTGATAGAATAATCGCCGTAGTCTTAACAGAGAATGAATGCCTTCCTTAATGCAAGTCTTTTTAGTATAGAGCGTAATACTCAATCAAGCATATAGCCAAGAATCGCATTATCTAGAGACAACTTTCTCGAGATATTGACAAATTTGCTCTGCCAATCGATGGCTGGCAATGTTGCGTGTTACTACTTCATCAGCAATATTTCCAGACTCAACGACGCCAAACCAATCGAGCAACATCGAATGGAAACCTTTACTCGTCAGCATTGGCGTCCAGTCTTTCAAATTGATTTTTTGCTCTTGGTTAGCTTGCCATAGTTTGCCTTCAACGAAGGAGTCGAACTCAACTGCCTTGTTTGCATAACAAGCTTGAACGCGCTCTGTAGTGATACCGAAGTGGCGATTCATCGAGGCGTGGAGCAAAGTATCTCCATGTTGCCACTGAATATCTAAACGCGCCAACTGACCACCTTCAAGTTGATGAGTTACATAAGCATCTTTTAGATCGGCTTTGGCTGTGACGTTAACGCTGTCTAATGGGTGAATAAAATCATCAAATATAAAGGTACGAACATCCCCCGGTAGTTGGTGACGGTTCTTTTCCCAGCGTAGCGACTTTAAGTCATATATGTTGCCTTGCTGCACTTGTGGCATATGTTGGTTGTAAAGTGGAATGTGACGACGGTTAAAGCCCACATAGAGTGGCTGTCTCTCTTTTTCGGCAATGTCGTACAGCTTTTCCACGTCATCAGCACTGTTCGCTAATGGTTTGTCGACAAAGGTTGGAATTCCATGCTGCAGAAAAAATGCCGCTATTTGAGGGTGTACGCTTGTTGCCGCATGAATCATGACGGCATCGACGCCAAAGTGTAGAAGTTGCTGGTAGTCTTGGCAGATCTCTGAGATTCGATACTGCTTAGCCAGGCTCTCAAGTGTGTTTGGGTTGCGGGTACAAAATACAAGTTCGATATTTGGAAGCTGAGTGATAACAGGAAGGTATGCTTTCTGAGCGATATCCCCTAGACCAATAATACCAATTTTCATCCTAGTCCTTATCTCGATGTATGGGTCGCGGACTGTCAGTATAACGCTTGGCGCGGCGATGAGTTTAAATACCTTGTTAGAAAAAGCCTGATTCACACTTTGAGCCAGGCTTTATTGAATGATTTAGGAAACGGCTCGGCAGGCTTTGAATATATCTAACTTGCTATCGTAGGCTTGAGTTTGTACATCCATAATGCCTAATAAAGAGTGGAACACGTTATCATGTGAGTATTGGCCTGCATTCTGTGCTTGTTTATACAAACAGTCGGTATTGATCTGCTTCGCTTGTTTAAAGCCCGAAGACAGCCACATAATCAAAGGAACGCGTTTTTGGAAATCTGGTGCAAGGCCATAAGGCATACCATGTAAGAACAATCCGTTTTCGCCTAGTGACTCACCGTGATCCGATATATAAATTAGCGCGGTATTATACTCAGACTCTAACGCTTTAAGTTTTTTGATGGTTTCTGCCAATACATGATCGGTGTAGCGTATTGTATTGTCATATGTGTTCACTATTTGTTCGATGCTACAGTTTTCGATATCTGCACGTGGACAGTCTGGTTTAAAGAAGGCGTTGTCTCTTGGGTAACGCTGAAAGTAGGTCGGACCGTGGCTTCCTATAAGGTGCATGGCGACCACTCGGTTACCGTGCATATCCGCGACTTCCTGATCAAAATGATCTAATAGCGCCATGTCGTAACAAGTTTGGCCATTACACATAGGGCTTACTTGCTTTCGATCCACTTCGATTTTCTTGATCTTGTGGGCTACTTCTTTATCCCCACCGTCATTTTCTTTCCAAATGAGGTCAACCCCGGCGCGCTGCATTATATCGAGAGCATTGTCCTGGTTATCCGCTTTGGTGCGTTCAAACTCGTTTCGCGTGAGCTGTGAAAACATACAAGGCACAGATACAGCAGTCGCGGTGCCACAAGATGCGACGTCTTGAAATGAGATAACATCCAATTTACTAGTATAAGGGTTTGTCTCTCGTGTATAGCCATTGAGTTGGTAGTTCTGCGTTCGAGCGGTTTCTCCTACGACAAAAACCAGTAGTGTTGGTTTGTGCTGTGCTTGCTGTACGGCGCTATCTGACTGCTTTGCATCTGTGCCGATTTCTCGATATGGCTGTGGCGTGGTGAAATATTTCTCCTTCACATACCCGGTCGCGCTGTAAACGAACTGGGTGGGTATGATGATTTTTTTTAGGTGGCTATTGTTGCGCCCTACAGATGCGTAGTCTTGATAGTACACGCTGGCAATGACGGCGATGACAGCTAGCGACGACAGCATCGATACTAATTTGGTAACAGAGAAGTACAGTAATTGGTGACGTTGAGATTGCAGCTTGACCTTAAAGACAATCATCGCTGGGATAACTCCCATAATCAGCGTCCAAATTACAGAGTGAGCACTCAGGTAAGAACTCGCCTCGCTCGAATCGGTTTCAACAATATTGGCAATCATTCCAGAATCGAAAAGTGTGCCATAGTTATAGCTTGCGTAGCTCACCATACTTGAAACAATGATTAAAATTATAAAGAACGGCTTGCCGATCCAAGGCCAACTAAATAAATTAAAAAGGAAATTGAGCGCGGCAAGAAAGAAAATTGGTATTGTGATAATAAATCCAATCTTGACATTATCTAAGTGTGTAAAGATGCCGATCAGTTCTTTATAAATAGGGATATTTACGACGAGAGCGAAATACAGCGCCAACAGGAAAGTAAAGGTAACGTAAGAGATACCTCTCTGTTGTAAATCATGTGTCTTCATAATGAGTGTCTTGAATAAAAATTAGAGCAAGAACGAAGCCCAAATAAAAAGGGCAAGAGTTAACGCAACAAATACTGCTGCTGAACCAATATCTTTGGCTCTACCACTGAGCTCGTGCCAGTCATCGCTAACACGGTCGACAACCGCTTCTACGGCGGAATTAATGAGTTCGACGATCAATACCAAGAACAGGCTACTGATCATCAGCACTCTTTCGTATGTGGTGACAGGAAGGAAAAAAGCACAGACGGAAAGCACCAAGGCGAGAATCAGTTCTTGTCTAAAAGCGGCTTCGTGTGTCCATGCGGCTTTCAATCCTTGAAATGAATAGCCGGTCGCATCCATGACACGGCGTATACCTGTTTTACCTGGCTTCAAAATATGACCTTACTATTTAAGCATTGGGATGGAACACATATCCCAGAGAGGTAACGAGATTAATCGTTACAGCGTGAAACATTTGTGAATAGAATCCATCGCGCGATAATTTAAGAAAAGTGCTTATTTAATCAAGATCGTAGACGGTATAGCCTTTGTTCTGGAGACATTTACGCAATACGAGAGATTGGGTTTTGGTTGAATCATTTGTTCCACTCAAAGCACCAGCTCCAGCTCCTACAGCACCGCCGGCAGCAGCACCGACAGCCGCTCCACCTAATCCGTCTTCTAGCGCACCAGCAGCTGCGCCGATCAATGCGCCTGTAACTGCCCCATTAGTGGCTTCAGATTTCGCTGCCTCTGATTTGTCGACATTTTCTGCATAGCCTTGGCAGTAAAGAAAGTCTTGTTCATATGTACTAGGGTCAACATTGGTCATGTCGACGACAGGTTTTTGGTTGTAGGCGCAAGCTGTAAGCGTAGAAGTAAGCGCCATAATCAGGATAAAAGATTTATACATGAGTACTATCCATTTAGTGTGTGAATCTTATGGATTAAATGTACACTGTTTTATTGTTGGGCTCTGTCGCTTGAGTGTATTGAAGTGTCGTCTTCTGTAAACGGGGTAGGAAGGTTAAGTTAACTGTCTGATTTTTTGAGGCTAAGTGTGAAGCAAGCTCCTCCAAGTGGGCTATGGCAAATCGAAACTTCTCCACGTTGAAGCTCCATTATCTGTCTGACAATCGCCAAACCGAGCCCAAACCCGCTCGTCTTTTTGTTGCGAGATTCATCCGCGCTGTAAAATGGTTCGAATAGATGAGGCCAATGCTTTTCTTCAATACCTATGCCATCATCATGAACATTGATGAAGCAGCGGTGCTGATCGTGTTTTATCTCCACTAAAATCTGCTTATCTGCGTACCGCATTGCATTGCGCAGCAAGTTATCTAAGGCTCGCTTTAACAATTTTGGGTCAGCAAACGCGAGAACGTTTTCTGAGTTTACTTCTTGAAGCGAGATAGCGAGCGTAGTCTCTTTTTGCCATCTCTGTCGTAATTCTTTGACTAAGTTGAATAGGACGACTTCTTCTTGAGTTTGTAATGCTGTGTCAGGACGCTCCATCTTTGCGTAGTAAAGCAATTCTTCAACCATTTCTTCCATCTCGTCAATGTCTTCGACGATACTGTAAACATACTTTTTCTGTTGTTCAGTTAAGGTTGAATCCGATAACAAATCTGCTTGCCATTGTAAGCGGAAGATTGGGGTACGCAATTCATGTGCAACGGCGTTAGTTAGCATTTTATTGCTAGTGATCAAGCGAGATACTTTATCGGCCATCGTGTTAAAGCTTTTGTTTAACGTCCCAACAGACTTAGCGCTTGAGGTACTAGCTCGAGCCTTGAAGTTACCTGAGGCAAACTCAACGGTCACTCTCTCTAGCTCTCGAATCCGACGGCTTAAGAACCAGATCAACAATATGCAATACAGAGCAAATCCAGCTAAAAAGAACAACCAAACGATATTGTCATCAAAGTTGGCAGCTTTAACCACAGGGCTATTCGGATTATCGCTCATTTTAAAGATAGGCGTGCTCGCATCTAGGCGGAACCAGATATCCCTTTCTTCATCGTAAGCGACGTTAACGGAGGTATCATTTTCAAACGCCTTTTTGATGTCTGTTGGAAGCTCTTCAAGCGTATGAGGCACCAACAAACGATGGCTTGATGTGGCAAATTGTTCCAACTGTTGTTGAGTATATTCTAATCCGTGTTCTTTATAGATAGGGTAGATCAGATCGTGAAAAGCTTGACCCTCATGCTCTTGTAACAGGTAGTCATAATCTGTGTTGATCTCATAAACTAAGAACTCGTATCCCCACAAGCTAGCCATAAACAGAATGATAAGGCCAACAAAGCTTTCCAGATAAATCCGTCTCATTATTCATTCCATGCATCAGGCATAAATAGGTAGCCTTTGCCGCGAACGGTAATGATTTTTTGTGGTGAGCAAGAAGCATCGCCTAGCTTCTTTCTCAGTGTCACTATGCGATTATCAATGGTGCGGTCTGTTCCATCGTATTCAATACCACGCAGTGTTTTGGTCAGCCACTCGCGTGATAGTGTTTTTTCAGCATGCGTTGCAAGAACCCACAACAAATCGAACTCGCCGTCTGTCAGCGCAATTTCTTCTTGGTTCATTACGCACGATTTACGCAATCGGTTTAAACACAGAACACCAATTTGTAGGCCGTTTTCGGACTCGGTAGGCGCCGCCTCTTTTCTTCTTAATAGCATGCGAATACGAGCCAGCAATACGCGAGGTTTGATGGGTTTAGTAACAAAGTCATCTGCGCCTATTTCTAATGCGGCGACATGATCGAAGTCATCATCACTTGCTGTCAGCATCAACACTTTGCCTTTGTAGCATTCTCGGATTTGACGACATACACTCAGACCATCTTGCCCGGGTAGCATCAAATCTAACAGCACCACGTCTGGTTGTGTGTCAATAATCGCATTGGGTGCGTCCGTCCCATTGTCGATACATTTGACCTGAAAACCTTGTTCAACAAAATACTCTCCCAACATAGTTTGTAATTTGGGATCGTCTTCCACAATGATTAGAGATGGTTTGATTTGTTGTGCGTTCATTTAAGTGATGTATACAATATTTAATATCAATGGAACTTAAACAAATTTACGAATTATTTCAAATAAAGCTTTCTCAGAATAAGGTTATCGGATGAGTTAACTGGATAAAATTGCCAATTAATGATTTAAATCTAATCACCAATCACATTTCGAGAGATGTAAAAAGGCGCAACGTTTGCGCCTAGGTATGGAATCTTAAAGCGAAATTACCGCTTATTCGGTGGTACATACGACGCTGTTGTCGCTGCCAAATGCATTTGGAACGTAAGCATCAGCTTGTGGGTCATTTTCCCACTTCGCGTCATCGAGCAAGTAACGGAACTGAACATTCTGCGCTTTAGGTAAGCGGGTTTTAAATTTAAACTGACGACTTTTCTTCACTAATTTCATCGGTTCTGGCTGCCAGTTGTTGAAGTCTCCAGCAATTTGGACAGAGTCCCACTGATCTTTATCTAGCTCGAACGTGACTTCGACTTCATCTTTTGTCTTAAAGAATCTTTTTTTAAGCATTGATCTTTCCTTGTTCGTACAAAAACCGTTCTAACTATTACTCGTGTTTCATAATGATTTCAAGTTTTATCGAATTGTTGCTGGTATCTGATGAGGGGAGTATCCGAACGGTGAATAGCTCGTTGTGCTGGTTTCGTGTACTGAGGGAGCGTTAGAGAGAAAATTCACTAGCCTAAAATGGTCAAAGAACAGAGTTTGTTAGCGAGCCGAGAGTCCGTATCTTGAAGTCAAATCGTTATCATGTATTATCTTAAATCACCATTTTCCTTGATGTAGCTATGTTGAAGTTTAACCGTACATTGTTGACTGCGATAGTTTGCTTAGTTGCTATGCTTTTGAGTAGTGTCGCTCCTGTGGCGCAGGCTTCCGCTCCGATGAAAACAATTGAAGTACGCGATCTTATTGTTCAACAGGCTGCTCTGCACAAACAACTTGGCGTCAATGACGACTGCGTAGAATCACATCACGATGAGTCAGCCATCAATAAGGCACAACAATCTCACACGAGTTGTAGCTCTTCCTGCATGGTCAAAATTCCCGCCAACTTATCTCAAAACGACTTACTGCTTCTTCCTTATAGCCTTGCCTTGATTGATAGGCCTCTAGTCGAAAAAGTAGTGACAGTGAGCACCAAACTTTATCGTCCTCCGATTGTTTAATTCCTCATCTCAAATTACTTGGGGTTTCCCCCTTTTTACCAAATGAAATGATTTGGCATTTGAATGCCATAAGGAAATAAACAATGAAAAAACTACTTGCCTTATGTAGTGCACTTTTACTGACTTTTACCGCTCATGCAGCGCAATTTGAAGAAGGGAAGCACTACAAAGTTCTGGATGTTAAGAAAGCATCGAAACCTGTTGTGACGGAATTCTTTTCTTTTTATTGCCCACATTGCTACAAGTTTGAGTCGCTTATTGAGCGTTTAAAACCTGCTCTGCCAAAAGAGGCAAAGTTTGAAAAGGTACATGTGGGGTTCATGGGCGGAGATATGGCGATTCCGATGGCCAAGTCCTACGCGACGATGGTGTCGCTAGGAGTTGAAGATACAATGATTCCTGCTATGTTTGCCCAAATTCATCAAAAGCGACAAGCGCCAAAAGACGAAGCTGAGCTGAAACAGCTGTTCGTTGATAATGGCGTCGAAGGTAAGAAGTTTGATGCGGCGTACAATAGTTTCGCCGTAAACTCAATGCAGAAAGGTTTTGATAAGCAATTCTCTGCCAGCACGTTGAGAGGGGTTCCGGGTGTGGTTGTGAACAATAAATACATTGTTTTGGCCAACGAAATTCGTACTTACGACGAGTACAATCAATTAGTTAATTACTTATTGACGCTGTAACTGTAAATAGCATTGAAGCTTAAAAATGGCGACGGTAGAGTCGCCATTTTTTATGCTTATCACTTTCGTATTATCTAAGAACGCTTGTACATGCTTGAGTCGGAACACTAGTCATAAATATGGCATGCGGATAAAACAAGCTAGCAGCAGTGATTGCAACATTACATGGCTGAGCAATCGTGGTTTTAATCACATTGGTAAGCACGGCTCCTGTATTATTTACTGTTTGAGCGGCGGCTTGTTGTGCTTGGTAAGACACGCAACCTGTCGTTGCATTGATCATCGCAGTGCTAAACAAAAGTTTGCGAAAAAACATATTCATATCCTTTGTGAATGCTTTGAATTACTTATATGTGGATTGGTTCATAAATGAAACAAAACAGTGTTCAAAATATGTGTGCATTCACGAAATGAACATTGTTTTATAAAAAGACGTTTTTTTGTGATCTTAGTACTGGACAGACCAGGTTATGAAACTAAAGCCAATCCGTGCATTACGATTACGCCGAAGGTCAGTTTGCTCCTCATTCCTTGATATCCCTTGGGCTCGGCGTCTTGTTCGACTTTCCTCACGAGCTTTTCTGCATACCAAACAGCAAGGTACCCAATTGCTAAGAGTAGGGTTGCGACTGCGTAATGTTTGTGGCCCTGCAGTAATGCGCCCCAAGCCAGTAAGACAAAAAGGTTGCTGAGAATTAATATATTTCGGCTAAGGCGATGGTAGTAATGCTCAATGCCATTACCCCAAAGGATGCCGGATAAAAAACTTAATATAACGGCGCTATATGCGATGAAAAATTGCTGACCACTTAAATTGAAGAATGAGATGTCAGTGAAAATCAGCCCTAAACTAAACACAAATGGAACCAGGCCTAAGTAACCGAGTTGTAGCATGGTTGAGCGTGTTGTCATGGTCGTCACCTTATAATTGTTGCTCTATCATATTGGTAAGCGTAGTACTTGTCGGTGATGTGGAGCTTGGAAAAGTAGCAATAACTTTACCTTCAGAGCTAATTAGAAACTTGTAGAAGTTCCATTTTGGTTTTATGCCTGCTTGGTTAGTAATCTGGTTGAAGACTGGGTTCGCATCTACACCTAATACTGAAGAGCGAGCCATCATTGGAAAGGTGACCCCGTAATCGAGATAACAGACTTTCGCTGTGTTTGTTTCGCTTCCTCTATCTTGTCGAAAGTCATTGCTCGGGAAACCGATAACGGTGAAGTTTTGGTCTTTGTAAGTTTGATAGAGGGTTTCTAACTGTTCAAACTGAGGAGTGAAGCCGCACTGGCTTGCTGTATTGACGATTAGTAGTGTCTTTCCCTTAAAGCTTTCGCATAGATCGACTTCTTCCGTTGAGTTTAACAACCTTTGCTTACCTTGAAGAATATCAGGGCACTCAGATGCAAGAGCAAGCGAATTCATGGAGAGAAAGCTAACGAGAGCGGCGAGTTTCAGTAATCCTTTCATGGTGTTGTTCCCCTTGTTTTCAATAAGTATAACTACTCAAGTGCAAAGAGGATCGATCAAAAAAGCCGCACAAATGCGCGGCTTTTTTCAAGAGCTGAGATCTGACTATGCCAGTTTCAACTCGAACTGGTTCAGGTACATTACCATGTCTTCAATCGTCAGTACCGGCATGTTGTGCAGGCGACCGAATGCTACGATCTCCGGTGCCTTTGCCATCGTGCCATCTGGATTGGTCACTTCACACAGTACGCCAGCGGGTTGAAGCCCTGCCATTTGCATCAGATCAATCGTACCTTCTGTGTGACCACGGCGAGTCATTACACCACCTGGACGTGCGCGCAGAGGGAATACGTGACCCGGGCGAGCAAGATCTTCCGGTTTTGCGTGCGGGTTTGCCGCCGTTTTAATGGTCGTTACGCGGTCTGCTGCTGAAACACCCGTTGTTACACCAACTTTCGCTTCAATAGAAACCGTAAATGCGGTTTGGTTTGCGCTGTTGTTGTTTACCACCATTGGAGGCAGTTCCAGTTTGTCTGCTTGAGCATCTGTTAAGCACAAACAAACGATGCCGCTACATTCGCGGATCATCAATGCCATTTGCTCGTTAGTGAGGTGCTCGACTGAATAAATGATATCGCCTTCGTTTTCGCGATCTTCATCATCAAGAAGCAGTACGCCACGGCCTTCTTTTAAAGCGATAAGTGCGTTTTCAACGCGAGTAATTGGGTCGCCGAATTCGGCAAGTAGTGATGACTGATTCATGGTTAACTCCTAAATTTCACCAGAATCAGGGCGGTATGAGAGATCGCCGTAAAATACGATCAAAAAGAAGTGCACCAGCATTCTTAGCGATCTGACTCGCTATGCTGGTGTATTCTTATTCTCTTTCATCCGGACTATAACCGTCGGCTCTGGCATCTCACCAGATCTGCTGACCTCGACGAATCGAGCGCTCGCGGGCTCACTTGAAAAAGTATACCGCCGGTGGGGAATTTCGCCCCGCCCTGAGAACAATTAAAAATGTACCACTTCATCCAAGTTGTGAAGAAGTGGAGCTAGGATAGTACTGCGAACTGAATAGCTTGGAAAGTCGATTCCATCTGTATGATGGAAAAGTGTGCTATCGACGGAAATAATCTGTGCGAATAAAGTGATCAATCTGCTGCGGCACGAAGGTGTTGTAAATCAGGCTCGTATGCGTTTGCTTCACTTCGATATGATCTTGCATACCGTCCAGTCTTGTCTCTTCTACGGTAACGGTACCGTCCGACATGGTGTTGTCATTACGGATCAACAATGGGCGAGCGCCAATCGGCATCGTTCCTGCGATACTGCCGAGTTTTTGAGGGAAATCCCAGGCGTCATCATGTTTGTTTAATCCGTGGTGTGGCGAATTGCCTAAAATTGCACCCAATCCGAGATCTTGAATTCGACCTACAATGGACGCGCCTTTAAGAGGCGAACCGATAGCGACAACATGAGAGATTAAGTTAGTGCTCGGTTTTCTGTTGGCGAGATAGCGCTTAATCATCAAGCCCCCCAAGCTGTGTCCCACGAGCACGTTTGTGGTCAGTGGATTAAGCGAATGATCAATAGAATCAAACAGTGAAGACTCATCGATAGCAACAGTGTTATAGCTGAGTACTTGCGTTTCGTATCCGAGTTTTCTCAGCTTTTGGCTAAGAGGCTGCATGACCAGCCCATGCATATAAAGACCATGTAAGATGATGATTTTCATAATACCTCCTAGATTTATGACGTCGTAGATATCCTACTCTAATTGACAAGAAACTACTTGTGCTTTGTGGTGCATATTTACGTTTTGCTGCAAAGTTTGACTGCTGTAGCAAGCGACTCAGCCCAGTAAATCCTGTACTTGTTGTTGCAATTGATGACGATTTAAAGACGCAGGACTTAACACTTCACCGATAACAACATCCACTTTTGACCAAAAACGAGTCGGTCGTTTTGTGAGAGCATGTCCGCCTTTATGGCTGAAAAAAGAACCCCAAAGCCCTTTTAACGCCATAGGGATGACAGGAACAGGGTTACGTTCAAGGATTTTCTCTACACCAGGGCGAAACTCACCCAATTGACCGTTAGACGTTAAACGACCCTCAGGGAAGATACAGACAACCTCACCGTCGTAAAGTGCTTGTTCAATCTCCTCAAATGCTCGTCGGTAAGTGTCGGCACACTTACGTGGAGAACAGATCGGGATAACACCGGCATGAAGGAATACATATTTAAGAACAGGTAGCTCGCTGATGGACTTGTCCATCACAAAACGAACCGGGCGAGTAGAGGTTCCCATCAAAATCAATGCATCGACATAGCTAACATGGTTAGCCACGATTAACGCAGCACCTTGTTCAGGAATATGTTGGCGCCCCTTTACGGACACACGATACATACAATGGCTGAGTAAATAACTGATAAAGCGTTGTGTGAATTCCGGTACTTGACGATAGACATAGACTGCCACGAAGAAGTTACCTATTGCCATCATGGCAAACAGTTCCACAATAGAAAGCTCTAGTACGCTGAGTACAACGATCGAAACCAAAGCAGACACCACCATAAACAACGCATTCATGATGTTGTTAGCAGCAATGGCACGTGCACACTCCCCTTTGTTTGAACGCGATTGGATGAACGCATAAAGAGGAACAATAAAGACACCGCCGCTTACACCAACAAGGAACAGGTCAATCATGACGCGCAGATGTTTGGATTCAGCAACGAAGCTTTGCACATCATAAAAGTGCACCGGAAGCGATGGATAACTCGGGACTGCCCATAGCAAGTCGACGCCAAACACTGTCAGTCCAAGGATACCGAATGGCAAAATACCAAGCTCAACGTGGTTGAAAGAAAGTTTTTCACACAACCAAGAGCCTGTAGCGATACCAATGGAAAACAATGCCAACAGCAAAGAAACGACAGTGCTATCTGCGAACAAATGTTCGCGTGCGAAGTTAGGGAATTGAGTTAGGTAAGTCGCACCCATGAACCAGAACCAACTGATGGCAAGAATAGACATCCAGATGCCTCTCTGTTTTTTTGCCACTTTTAACGTGTTCTTTAAACCAGAAATCGGTTCAAATTTCGCTTTGTCATTCGATTGGCTAGGCATCGTTGGAATATTCACGCTGCTCATGAACCCAAGCAAAGACAAGGCAATCACGGTACAAGAAGCAATCAAGGTACCATTAGGAATGGCTAGCAGCAGGCCTGCGCTAAGCGTACCTATAAGAATCGAAAGAAACGTGCCCATTTCAACCCAAGCATTTCCTTTAACAAGCTCATTTGGTTTGAGCGCTTGTGGTAGCAAGGCGTATTTCACGGGACCAAAATAGGCCGATTGAGTGCCTGTCATAAACAGCAGAACCAGCATCAGCATGGCACTTTGGGTGGCAATAGCGGTTGCTGCGCAAGACATGATAGCTAGTTCGATGAGCTTTAGACGTCGGATTAATTTGGCTTTGTCCATGCTGTCAGCGACGGCACCAGCATGCGCTGAGAATAGAAAGAAAGGTAGGATGAATAAGCCTGCCGCCAAATTAACGAATAGATTGACGGATATTGGTAGGTTATCAATTTGGCTGTATGTCACCATCAATAACAGAACGTTTTTGTAGATGTTGTCATTGAGTGCGCCAAGGCATTGCGTCACAAAGTAAGGAAAAAAGCGTTTTGAGAAAAACATGCTGGCTCCGATTAAACAAAGTCGAATGAGATGGGAGCACTTTATGCTCAATGAACGATTAAACCAGCTTTCTCTTTCAAGTGACGTTGTATGCCACCAAAAGTAACGAAATTCGTTACTTTCATTTTCATTCGTTTATTGAGTTACTAATTCCGAGACTTCTGAGCAGGTTTTCTTTCCCATGGTTCAAACAAAGGGAACGTCCAACGACGCATCGCAATAATCAGAGAGGTGCCGTGCTTTTCGTCCATATCGAGAGAGCTATCATTTTGGCAAGCCTGATAAAACTCATCGATGACCTTTTGCAGTTTCTGTTGTAGCTTCTTGTTGCTTGGTACACTCATCAGTCCTGTTGCCATGGAGAACTTTTCATCTTCACCAGAAAAGTAGCTTTGGAAAAAGGCGTCTTGAACTTGCTGTTGGAAGAACCGTTGAATAGGGCCGCCCATCTGCCACTTAAATGTCGGAGATATACGCAAACGAATTTTGTTATTTGGCTGCAAGTCGATGATGTTCAGACGATCCAAATGAGCAAGCTTTTGCACCAGTTCCAACTCATTGAAGGTGTATTGCTGAACGATTTGCTCAAACTGATAGCCATTTACAACACAGATTGCCACGAGTAGCAGGGCTTTATCATCAACCAACTGCTTTTCTTGCTCTAACGTTAGCGACTCTAGACCTTTATTGTGCGCAGCCGCAAGCTTAAACAGGTCCGCCATTTCTAAACCAATCAATTGGCAAATGCGTTCTAAGCGTTCAAGACTAATGTGTTGACCTTCAGCGAGTAAACGTTTGACGCTTCCTTCACTTAAATCAAGGTGTTGTGCAACATCCGCATAATGCAGCCCAGCTAACTTTAGTTGGCGTTTAAGCTCTTTAATTAACGTATAGCTTTCTGACATTTACGCTGTTACCTCGTCGTGTAACTGCTCTAGGTACGTTTGCATAAAGGTTTTGCGTTTTTGCGCTTCGCGTCTTGCTGACTCTGTGTTCATAGTTTCGGCGATTTTGAATAACTTGGTCTGAAAGTGATCCAGAGTGAATTGTTTATCGTTAAGTTCACGTTCTTCGGCAAATATATCGCTGTCGTTGTAAAGTTGCGCGTTAAATTGAGTGCTGACTTGAATGCATCGCGTCACGCCAATTGCGCCTAAAGCGTCCAGACGGTCGGCATCTTGGACGATTTTGGCTTCTAACGTATTTGGCCTGATGTTTGCGCTAAAGCTGTGTGCCTCTATCGCATGAGCAATGGCATCATGATATTGCTGCGGATAATCGATACTCTCTAAAAATGCGACCGCTTTTTTGGCTGCGATGATTGAGCTCTCTTTGCGATTTGGGTGATCTTTCGGGTAAGTAAAGCAATCATGCAAATAGGCAGCCGGTAATACAATCGCGATGTCTGCATTTTCTTCTTTGCAGAGCTGTTTCGCTGTTTTGACCACGCGTTTTACGTGTTTAAGATCATGAGCTGCATCTACTTGCATCTCTTGCTGCATAAATTCCAAAAATTGCGGTTCTATCTGGTTTAATGACGTCATGGTTCATATCTACAACTAAAATGAAGTCAGAAGTATGCCCAACGCTTAGAATAATTTCCAAGTGCGATGGTGTAATTGAGATTCAGCCACCAGAACCTTGTGCAACGTTTGGTACTGAGCCGTTTTATATGGCCTTTCAATGTGTTCAGTGGTTTATGAGACAAGAATAGACAGAGCGAGCAGTGATGTTTACCAGTAGAAAAAAGGCCTGACGATGTCGTCAGGCCTTTTTAGTTTCGCCGATCTTTTTAGCGTTTGAACGTTACTTGCTCTGCTTGTTCAAGATGAATATGAGTTGTTGCAGGCTGTGTTTCTGCAATAACTTTACCGTGACGAACAGAGTAGCGAACCGGCACTTGGCGACGTACTGCGTCAAAACCATTTTCTGCGGGAAGAATCAGTAAACTACCTGGTTTGCCTTCTTCAATGCCGTGCTTATCTTGAATGTTCAGTGTACGTGCTGAATTGGTGCTGATCAGATCCAGTGAGTTGTTGATTTGGTCGTAACCCATCACCTGACACACGTGCAGACCCATATGCAGTACTTGCAGCATGTTTGCAGTGCCTAGTGGGTACCAAGGGTCAAATACATCATCGTGTCCAAAGCAGACGTTGATGTTGGCATTCAGCATCTCTTTCACTCGTGTTACGCCGCGACGTTTTGGGTAATCATCAAAACGTCCTTGTAAGTGAATGTTCACCAATGGATTTGCCACGAAGTTGATACCGGACATGCGTAATAAACGGAACAGGCGAGATGCGTATGCACCGTTGTAGGAACCCATCGCTGTGGTGTGACTGGCCGTGACTTTATTCCCCATATCAAACTTGTGCGCTAATGCTGCCAGTGTTTCAACGAACCGAGATTGTTCGTCATCGATTTCATCACAATGCACGTCGATCAGGCGGTCGTATTTTTTCGCTAACTCGAATACGTAGTGCAGCGATTCAATGCCATATTCGCGTGTGAATTCAAAGTGTGGAATCGCGCCAATCACGTCCGCACCTAATTTGACGGCTTCTTCTAGCAGCTCTTTGCCATTTGGGTAAGAGAGAATTCCTTCCTGCGGGAAGGCGACGATTTGGATATCTACCCATTCTTTCATCTCTTCACGCACTTCTACCATCGCTTTTAGGGCAATTAGGGTAGGGTCTGAAACATCGACGTGGGTACGAACGTGTTGTACGCCGTTTGCTATCTGCCATTTTAAGGTTTGTTTTGCGCGCGCTTTCACGTCTTCAATCGACAGCATTTCTTTGCGCTCAGCCCAACGTTCAATACCCTCAAACAATGTGCCAGAGATGTTCCAGCTTGGCTCTCCTGCGGTTTGAGTTGTATCTAAGTGAATGTGTGGCTCGCAGAAAGGCGCAACCGCCATACCGCCTTCAGCATCGATGATGTCACCGTTATGACTAAGCTCCACATCGTTGCTTTCAATGCGCTTGAATTGACCATCTTCAATCAAAATTTGCTGCAGACCTTCTTGTCCTTTTAGCGTTACGTTTTTGATCAGTAGTGTTGTCATGATGGTTCCTTACGCTGGCTGTGTAGCCAGTGCTTTTTTGTTGAGAACAGGATTAAGAATCAGGAAGCTAATTGCGCCGCCAAGTACAGCGTTAATCGGCACTACGCCAGGCAGGAAGTGTCCCGCACCAACGCCAATCACGACAGCGATAATGCCAGCCCAGTTAACGTTTTGGAATTGGGCGGCTTCAAAGTTTGCGTAGCGTTTACGGTTCGTGAAGAAGTCAGCGATGATCACACCGCCAATCGGTGGAATTGCCAAAGATAAGAAGGTCAGCCAGCCAACAAAGTTATTGTAGAGCCAGAGAGCGCAAAGTGTGCCAACAAGACCGTTCGCCATTGAGATGTATTTACTTGGTAAGCCTGTGATGTTGGAAAATCCAAGACCCGATGCGTAGAGCGCGTTGTCGTTGGTCGTCCAGATGTTCAAGCCAAGAACGATGATAGCTGGAATAAGAAGACCTTGCGCGATCATCACTTCAGAGATGTCTGATTGACCCGTCACCGACGCACCTGCCGCGCCAAAGATAAACATTAACGAGTTACCGATGAAAAATGCCACCATGGTGATCATCACGGCGCTGCGCGGCTTTTTACCAAAGCGTACGAAATCCGCCGTTAATGTACCAGCACTGACAAAAGAGCCGACAACCATCGCGAGAGCTATTGAAAAATCGAGTGGCTCGGTTGGTTGAACCTGTTGTAGTTCGCTTATACCGCCAACACTATTTACTGCCTCGATGACAGAGTAGCCGCCAAGTAGCGCAATGGCAGGAACGGCAATTGCTGACAACACCATCAGTGCGGAGATGCCAAAGTAAACGGTCGCGGTCATGAGCAAACCGGAGACGAGGATCAAAGTATTGGTATCGATGCCCGTTGCTTTGTGCACCGGAATCGCAAACATCGCGACACCAACTCCAAACCACCCAACTTGAGTACCGCCAAGAAGAGCAGAAGGAAGCCAAGAGCCTTTAGAACCAAAAGAGAAACGAGCAAGAAGGTGAGTAGAGAGACCAGTAGAAGCGCCGATGTAACCGAGGAAAGAAGTGTAAATACCGAGGATTAGGTTACCGATGAGAACAGCGAGGAAAAAATCATTAAAGGAGAGCCCAGTACCGAGAGAACCCCCAGTCCACATACTTGCGGAGAAAAAAGTGAGTCCTAACATCACCATTGTAAGTGACGCCACGCCTTTTCTGGCCGTGTTAGGAACTGGTCCAAGACTGTAGTTATTGTCTCCAGCCATTATTACCTCCGCACATTGAAATATTAAATTATAGCACCTGATTTTCAGGCAAACGGCGCGTATTATCGTGATGTAAATTTAATAGTCAATGATAAAATTGCAATTTAAACGTTTGCTTTGTTTTTGATGTGTATTTTTTCTTTTAATAACAATGGTTTGATTTTTAAATTCTAAAGGTGGAAATTTTGATTTTACGTATTTTCTATGATTTATAGACAGGTTTTCTATGTGAAATGAATGTTTTGAATTGCTATTTGTTTTTATGGATTAAATTTATCTATAACTCTGGATTGTTCAGTCGATTTCTATGAAAAGAAAACGATTTCATGATGAGGTTTTTGGTTTGGACGTTATTTGTTCTTTTCTTGGGTGTGTTTTCTTGGTTTTATTTTATGTAGGTGATTTATTTTTGTTGAAGCTGGCATTTCTAATGGTTTAGTGGGCGAATATTTGAATTTTATAAACAGTAAACAATCTGTTGTGGGTAAGAAAAGTACAACCGAGCTCGGTCAGAGGATAAGAGGGCAATAGCCACATAAAAAAATAGCCAACCGCAAAGAGTGCGATTGGCTTATATACATGTGAACAAAATCAAGTTCACTAACAACGTCAGTTGGCTAGGTGACCCTCGGCTTAAGAAGGGTCGATTTATATAATGCAGTTACTGTGCCAACTTTAATATGCCCTAAAATACGTAGTTTCTGTGACATGCGTTGCTTAAAGTTTGAGTATGTTTGCAATTTGCAACTGCGTTATGCAATTTGACTCTATTATGCTAATGATTGATTAATAAACAATGAACCTTTTAAAGCATGACTAAACTCGCCGTTCCTAAAAAGGCGAAAAAACCAACTACATCTGTCACTGTTGTTAGAATCACCGAGCCAGCCAAAGCGGGGTCCAATTTAAACTTATCCAGAATAATGGGAATCAGCACACCAAATAAAGCTGCGGTAATAATATTGACGATAATGGCGAGCGCGATGGTTCCCCCAAGAACCGGAGATTGAAACCACAATCCGGCGAGCCCGCCGATGATTAACGCCCAAGCAATGCCGTTCAGAGAGCCAATACCCAACTCATTTTTCAATAGCTTGAAACGGTTACCTGGGGTGATCTGATTAAGCGCCATCGCACGAATCATTAGAGTGAGCGTTTGGCTGCCAGCAATGCCCCCCATGGATGCAACAATTGGCATGAGCACCGCCAAAGCCACCACCTGCGCAATTACATCTTCAAATAGTCCGATAGTGACAGACGCCAAAATCGCAGTAAGCAAATTGATGCCTAACCAAACACCGCGCTTTTGCGAGCTTTTTAATACTGGCGCAAACAAGTCATCGCCTTCATCCATACCTGTACCGGCCATCAAACGTGCTTCGTAGATTTCACGCTGTGTACTCAATGCAAACTGCCAATCGACTTCACCGATCAGTGTTTGGTCTGCATCAGTTACAGGGAGAGCGGGCAGTGTGCTGTGTTCTAATGCCTCTACCGCTTCAGGAAGCATCATTTTACTGTCTAGCACCGTCACAGCCTCAATAACGAGTGTTTTTAAGCGAGTATCGGGGTCACCACGTAAGATATCGAAGTAGTTGACCGTTCCACGATACTGTTTATTACGATTAATCAGATACACCTGTTGAGGCGTGTCGTAGCTATAGCGCTCCATTAACTGCTTAGCTGTCCCAATCGTAATGTTGAAGGGCAGGGTGATGATCTTACGTTCAGCCCAGTGGCCGAGTTCTTCATCAGCATACTCGTTTGCTTGATCGTAAAGTTCCAACTCATCTTTTTCTATCAACGAGAGCGCTTCGTTGATGATCGACTCTGGCAACGAATCGGCCCATTCGATGAGCGATAAGTTGTCGAGTTTAGCGAGAGTGAGTTTTAGCTCGACTTCAGATAACGCGTTGATGATAGAGAAACGTACGTCCGCACGCATTTCCGTTAACACGTCGATATGTAGCTCTAGTGGTAAAGCTCGCCATAAGCGAACACGATCGTCGATTGGAAAGGCTTCTAGAATCAGGGCAACCGCGCCGGGCTCGAGGCCCGCTTCAATAGATTCATTGAGCGTTGCGACTTGATCCGCTTCTTCGGCTTGGCCAATTTGCTGGATTAGAGTGGAGAGATCTTGAAACTTGCTCACCGAGTACCCCGATAGTTAATTCGTTTTATGGAAGTATGGCATGTTATTGAGATGCACAACTATGCACCTTAACCTTGCTCAAGGTACTTGAAAGTAACAGAAAAACAATAGGCTATTCGCTGTTGATGGTGAGATATGGCTGTACCAATTGGCGAATGTTCACTTTTGCGCCAATACGGGCTGCCAGCAAGTACATTCCGCCGATTTTTCTGTGTAAAAATAGGGCATCTGCTGGTGGAGTATGCCAGTATTCTTGCTCCATGCTTAGAATGGTGCCAGCCTCGCGAAGCTTTTGTGCTAAGCCGCTGGCTTTAAAGTCATAAGGCTCATCAACTAACATCGGTTCACATGCCATTTTCACTAGATCGAGAATCGCTTGGCGTTGGTCTGGAAGGATGGTTTGGCTGAAGAAGCCTATTTGTTCAAGCGCATTATTCAAGCCTTGTTCGTCATTGTTAACGACAGATGCGAAAGCTTGGCGATAACCAGTGCTGAACCGCTCGCTGTACTCTCGAGTGGCCCCGAAATCTAGCAAGCCGATTTGACGAGTGTTTTCGATATATAAGTAGTTGGCGAAATTTGGGTCGGTTTGTACCATCTTAAATTCGAACAGCTCCCTGAACAGTAATTCGAGTAGGCTGTGCATGACAAAATCTCGCGTACTCTGATCATAATGTTCGATTTGCTCAATCGGGCTACCATCAATGAATTCCATCGCGAGAACGGAGTCTGAGCAACTTTCAGTATGAATCTTGGGCACCACAAAATGAGGGTGCTCCTTCAAAGCGTCATGATAACGAATGGCAAATTGTGCCTCTCGTGCGTAATCGGCCTCGTCATGTAGCTGCTTTTTCGCTTCTTCGAGCAATCCTTTGTAGTCGACAGACTCGGGAATCAACCCAACGACCTTGAGCAGTGTACCGACATTATCGACGTCGCTATCGATACTTTTCCGTATGCCCGGATATTGCACTTTGACGGCTAGGTTATCGCCCGCATCGCTGTAGGCTTGGTGCACTTGTCCTATTGATGCACTGGCGATTGGTTTGAAGTTAAATGACAGAAACTCAGCTTTCCAATTCGTTCCTAGCGAACTTTCCATTACTGCGTTGAGTTGTTTTGCAGGCATTGGGTCTGCGTTGGAACGAAGACGGGAAAGAATATCGGCAAGTTCAGGTTCTAAAACATCACCAGCATCCATTGATAGCATTTGACCAAGCTTCATTGCAGCGCCACGCAGGTGAGCAAGTTGGTCAGTTAAGCGCGCGATGTTCTGTGGCGTCAGCAAGAGGTCTTTCGCTTTTGGTTTGTTGCCTTTGGCTATCTGCTTCGTGCCTTCTGCAATCACATTGCCTGCGACACGGGTAGCAAGTGAAGCGAACTTGCTGAATCTTGAGATGCGATGGGTAGGTAGGCTTCTTTCCTTTGCCGACATGAATCTTCTCCGCTATTTACTAACTAATTGTTATACGGGAAAAGGATATGTTTGGATACAAATGAAAAGAAAACCGCCAGCGTAACTGGCGGTTTGCGAGTTTAGATAGAGTAGAAGAAGTACAGTTGAGACTTCATTCGGATGATGATCCCGCGAATCACATCTAAGAAGGCCATGAAGCCTATCGGTTTTTCACCGCTGACCCATGCGAGGCCAACAGAGCCAACAGGGATGTCGTAGCCTTCTGGCTCATCAATCTTAAGACGAACAAAGTGGTGTTTGTTCTGTAAGTTCTTTCCAGTGGTGACACGTACGGAATCATCGAAACCCAGTAGATTACCTTGTGACTCACCTGTTGCTTCAACAATGCCTTCGACGGTCGCTGAGAAGATCTTACCTGGGTAAACGGACGAAGAGAATTCCGCTGGCTGACCCGGTTTGATGTTACGAATCGCTTGGTGGTTCACTCGCATCAGTACGTACTTCTCGTTGGTGTACATATTAATACGTGGCATCGCTGATACGCGCTGACCTTCACGCAGGATAAAGTTAGTTACAAAGCCATCACTAGGTGCATGCACTTTGGTGCTGTTCAAATCCCATTGTGCTTTTGCAATTTGCTCTTCCGCTTGACGCAATTCAGCCTGCTTCGTTTCAACCGCTAACTCCGCTTTATGAATCGCCAGCTTCGCACGTGAAATATCGACTTGTTTCTTCTTGATTTGAGATTCAAGAGTCAACACATTGTGGCGAGCCATGTCTACTGTGCTCGACTGTTTGTCGATGTCGCTTTCCGTGATGGTGTTTTGCACCACTCGGTTTTGCTCAACATAGCGAACTAGCATCTTTTTCTGCAATTTGTAGTCAACTTTCGCCGCTTCCAACTGGCTCTTTGATGTTTCTAGATCTTGCACTAGCGCTTCGTGGTTAGCTTCTTCAATCTCGATGTCGCCTATTGCTGTAGCTAATGCAACGCGAGCAGAATCAGCGGATACGTTCGCTTGATTTAATGCGATGTTGTATTGCGTTGGGTCAAGTTCATAAATGAGCTGACCTTCTTTAACTTGCTGATTCGGCTCAATGTAAATGTGGTCAACTTTACCTTTTACATTGGTTGAATCTGGACGCAATTGGATGTGTGGCGACTGCACGACAGAACCGCCGGATAAATCCATCGGGGTGAAGTTAATCAAACCTACCCAGACGAACATTAGCCAACCCAAGCCGCCAAGATAAGCGAACGATTTGGTTGCTTTGTTCCAAGGCATGCCAACCAAACGCAACAGATAGATGAAGAGTGCCCATACCGCTAAACCTTCTAACATTATGCTTCCTCTTTTGGCTGTGTTTCTGTTTGCGGTTTACTTTTCCATGTATCACGCAGATTGATGATGGCTTTTTCCATATCAACGAATGCAAAGATCACGGCTAGCACCCAAACCCAGTGCCAGACAAACCCTATCCAGGTCAGCGCAGTGATGAGCCCTATCTGATGATGGTCTTTGCTGTGTGCTTTATTGATAGGCAATTCATGGATTTTCCAAAAGCCGTAACACGCGCCCGCGACACTCGCAATTAAAACGACAGCAGCGACAACATGTAACGCCGTATCTGCGCCTGTACCGACAAACGGGACACTCAGTAAACTCATTAAACACTCCTCTATCAAACTGTTGGCGTATTGTGATCTGAATTTGATTTGCGGCTTTCTTTGTGACAGATTCAATCACTACAGGATTAAATTTGATGTGATTGGTTATGAAAACGGTTCGGTTTATTCGCGCGATGGGCATTCTAAACATGCATAACCTCGCGTTATCTAAATACAATTTGGACTCGGATGAGTTAGGGATCCCAGCATCGGTGTTTCGTAACCCAATGACACTGATCCCGCTAAAAGCCGTTGCGGAATGGTACCGTTGTGTTGAACAAGCCAGTGGTGACCCGGATGTGGTGTTGAGTCTCAGCCGAGGTATTGAACTGCAAAAGCTAGGGCCAGTGGGACGCTGGTTATTCTCCGGCAATGATTTAGCCAGTACCATTCGGCGAGTGAATTATGGTGTGAGCAACCTACAATCAGGGGCGTTTTTTGCTGGCGAACAGTCGGGTAAAATCATCAAATGGACTTACCACAACCCGTTTATAGAAACGTCAGTAAAGGTGCACGATAGTATCCGCTGTGCGGTATTTATGATTAAGGTGTTACGCGAATTTCTTGGCAAAGATTACCAGCCTTTACGTGTCAAGGTTTCAGGCTCGAGAAAAAATACTGAGCGATACCGGGAATATTTCGGCTGCGAGGTGGAATGGAGTCAGCCAAAAACAGAGATATGGATCCCGGGAGATGACCGACTAGCTTCTCGCCAAGTGAGCCATCGAGAAGACAGCCGTCTAGCGATGAGTTTTTCCGATTTGGATGATTTGCTGAATATGCCCGACCCAGAAGATGAGTTGAAAGTGATTTATGAAGTGGTGAATTACAGCAGCCATTATGGATTGCCAACGTTAGAGCGCGTGTCTTCTCTGCTTGATTTATCTGAACAGCAGTTTCAACGTCGTTTGCATAAATTAGGGCTCAATTTTTCGACGGTTTCTGGCTATGTATTGAGTAATATTGCAGCTGGTTTGTTGAGTAAGCGCGTGAGTATTGATGACATTGCCACGCGCCTTGGTTACACCAATGTGGCGAGCTGCAATCGTATGTTTAAGAAACATCGTGGATTAACGCCCAAGCAGTATATGGGAAGATTAGAGAAGTAGTGCTCCACTTATTTCTATGAGTACAAGCAATAAAAGCCCTCAAAAAAGTAGAGGGCTTTGTTTTTTGTGTGTTGTTGTTTTATGTAATGGCTATTTTTTAGGGCGCCAACTTAGTGCACTTGCAACAGCGCCGATGGCAACTACATCCTTTTTTTGTTCGCTAAGTTCAGGGAGCATCTGTACCGCAATGGTACCGTTCGTCTGCACAGCGGCAATTTCTTGTGTGCCTTCCTTAAAGCTATAACCCAATGGAATGTCTACCGCCATCATGGCGTCAGGACTAGTATGTACAGTTTCTACATTAAAGTGGGTGCTACCAATACGCACTATGCCTGTCTCTTTTTTCTCAAAGCTGATGTCGATGAGAGCCGATTTTGGCTCCATCGCAAACTCACCGACTTTTTTACCATCTTGAGTAATGTCACAGGTGTAAGGATCATTCCCACCAAAATCGACGCCCATGTAGTTAACCGACATACCGCCTCCGGTGCAGTTCAAAAGCCAAGTTTCCCCGCTGTCGATACGAGTCACTTCTGCGCCCATTGAACCTTCTTTGAAAGAGATACGGTTAAACCAACTTGAGTTAGAAGCACTGCGTGAATACTTGCCTTTGTACTTACCAGCAAAATCAAAATGGCCATCTGCACCGAATCCCCAAAAATCACCGTCGGTTTTGATCAGCATTTCTGGTTGTGCTTTTACGGCATCAGTACGATCCATGACGGCTAGGCCACCACAACCAACAAGGAGCAAGGGAGCGAATAGAATAAGTTTCTTCATGTTTTTCATTGTTTATAGCTTGGTTACATCTAGGGTTTGGTCGGTGAATTGGATGTTCTGAATGTCGTACAACTCGTCAGTGCCTGTATTTGGGCACTCAACAGAAACACTCTTTGCTTTGATAACAGTACATTCCGCCAGTTTGTGTGGCACGATATAGGTGTTGATACCGCCTTCACCATAAATGCTGTTGTCTTTGCTGTTGCCTTCAAAAGTATTGTTTTGATCATTACCGATCACATTCATCGCGTCGTCGCCAATGATCTTCACTTTTGTTAGCCACTGAGATTTGTAGGTGTACGCTTCTATCAAACCGTCTTTGTTGGGAGCCATACGGAAGGTAGGTACTGTGCCTGGATTTGTCTTTTCGGTGTAGAGCTTGACGCCCGCAGAGTCGATATTCGCGGTATATTGCAAGTATCCGTGGAATAAGCCACTGATCCAATCAACGGCTTGTGGATCTTGGGTTTGCATTTCTTCACGCGTTAACGCTTGGTAGCCATCTAAACCATGTCCGTTTGCTTTTGCTACACCCATGTAAGCTTCAAAAGCGGCAGCAAAATATTCGTGAGAATATGAAGGGCCCGTTTGTTTAACACTTTCAGGATCGAAGTCGTCCGATTTCCAATCGTCCCAGTCATACTGAGTAGGGCGCCACACCGTCGGTTTGCCCGATTTAATATCGTTATAGATTGTTAACGCATGAGCTTGAATGTCATTTTGCAGTGCCGCAGTCTCCGTGTTAGGTGCAATACCTTGCGCTTGGACCAAGTGTAAAATTTCTTCAAAAGCGGCGTCTCGTTCGGCTTTTTTGCCAAGATTGGCGCAGTAATCGGCAAAATTACTCATGTAATGGCAATCGCCTTCAACTGTCAGTTCTCGATACATTAAAGATTGGCTATTCCTTAGCCAGTTTGGTGTTTCTTTACTAGTTACTAATGTTGACGCGATAGATGTGACAAGTGTATCCATATCATCTTCGCTAAGTACCATCATGCTTACAACAAACTTTTCTAGAGAACTCGTATCAAAAGAGTGTGCTAAGCCCGAGTTTGCAACTGCATCGTTCAATTTGTCTTGGCGAATCAGTTCGTTGATAAAGATTTTGGTTAACATCTCATCATTCTGTTCGTCGTTTTCGGTCAGCATTAATGTGGCATCACGCTCGGCTAATGTCTTAGCGATACGAGACTTGTCAGCACCGTACTTAGAGTCTGGTTGGTTTGTTAGAAGGTGTTGGATGATTTTGGCTGCACGAAAGATTTTTTCATTATTCGCACCGTCATCAACAGCCACAATGTGAAATGTATCGTTGTTGTTTGCTTCGGAAAGGGAGATTTTCACATAGTGGGTGAAGCCCGAATCAGCAGCCACTTTTAACTTGGCTGGAAACTTTGTAGAAACGACAGTTGGGATTGTGACAGTGCTCAATGTTGGCACTGGTGGTGTTGGAGGTGTCGTTGTCGATGGTTTCGAATTAGATTCACTGCCGCCACAAGCAGTTAGACTTATCGCGCAAAATATGGCTAAAGGTGTTAATTTGGAATATCTCATTTCATGTTACTCGTAGACTTTATTAGAGCAAGAAACTTAGAAGCAACATAAAGTCCTGTCTATATAAGCAAACTAAGTCATATATGTTGATATTGTTTTTTGGTAAGACCTATTATTCGATATATTTAAAAATATAGTGGATTTTTATTCCGAATTTTATTTTCTATGTGAAGCTATATTCTGATAATGAATAAAACCTCAGGTTATTGCATGGTTTTAGGGGTATAGAATGATTAGGATTACCGTATATGTATGGTTTGTAAGCGTATGTAAGCCTGCTTTTTATTAAAATTATCATTTAAGTGGGTTGCGCAGTATAGGGCGAGCGATATACTCCCTCCATCATATTGGTGGAGTAAATGATTCATGGTGGGTAATACAATCTTACTGGTAGAAGACGACTCAGAGATTGCTCGATTAACCAAAATGTACCTCGAAGCCGAAGGATATACGGTAACTGTCATCGATAACGGTCAAAATGCATTAGAAACGATTAAGGGGCTCAAGCCGGACCTAGTGCTGTTAGATTTGATGTTACCAGGAAAAAATGGCGCAGAAATATGCCAAGAGGCGCGTAAGTTTTATCATGGTATTATCATTGTTTTGACTGCGACCGATGATGAAATGAGCGAGGTGAGCTTATTTAAGTTCGGTGCTGATGATTACCTTACCAAACCGATAAAAGGTAATATTTTGCTCGCCCGTATTGAAGCAGCGTTGCGTCGCTATTGTCGTCAAGTTGATATCGTTGAAGAAGAAAAGCTGAGCCGATATGGCATTAGTCTTTGTCTTCGTCGCTCCCAAGCATTTTATTTGCAAAAAGATATTGGTTTAACGAGTTCTGAGTTTGAAATTTTAGAGCTCCTGATGCTGAATGTCGATAAGCCAGTATCTCGTGAATCATGTTGCCGTCTTGCCCGAGGCATTGAATACTGTATTACTGATCGTTCGATTGATATGCGTATATCCTCACTAAGGAAGAAATTCTCTAAGGCTCATATCCATACGGCTACCATTAAAACCATACGTCACCACGGCTACATGCTGACAGGTAAATGACGCATGTTTTCCCTGTTTACTCGTCTATATGTGGGGTTAGTAACTGGCCTTGCGCTGACTGTTGCTTTGTTTCTCTTTATGGGGGAAGAGTACATGCGCAAAACAGAAGTCGGTGTTTTTTTGAGTGACGGTGCTTATTTTGTCGATCAATACATTGAGCAACGAGGCACTCCGGATTCTCTCTACAAGAAGTTAACCGAAAACGGCAAGCAAGATTTCTTTATCTTTGATTTAACATTGGTTGAAAACTGGGACGGATCACCGCCTTGTCGAGATTGTAATCTGCTGTACCGTATGCAAGGGATACCTGTTTATCTTATTGATGGCAGTACCTATGCTGCGGTATTCCCTTTGCCTAACACTTCGAAGAGTTTAGTTTTCAAAGAAAAAACGGATTTCTTTAGCCCACACGTTGATTGGAATGAAGATTCTGAGATTGTATTTATACTTACTCTACTTTTGGTTGTTGTATGCAGTTTAGGCATTATGGTTTACATACCTGTACGACGTCTTGACCGCCAAATTCGGCAACTAACGGCTGCGCAACAACAATTTGGTTCTGGTGAGTTGAATACGCGAGTCGATCTAAAGCAATTTTCGCAACCAGTGAAAGAGCTCGCCCAAGGCTTCAACTGCATGTCTGAAGAGATTGAGAGACGAGTGCGCCAAACACACATCTTTACTCAAGCTATTCCTCATGAAGTGCGCACTCCGCTGAGTCGTATTCAGCTAGCGACGGATTTAGCTCGACGCACGAGTGGTGAAATGCAGGCAGAGTTACATGACGATATTGAACGATACGTTGATGTCGTGACGGATTTAACATCCGACATCGTCATGCTGTCTCGCTTGAGTGTGAAAAACCACTCATGGATCGATTCTGTTGAAACCATGGAACTGCCACTTTGGTGTAAAAGCCGCATGAATTACCTAGGCTTAGAGTCCGCCATGTTGAGAGCAGAAAATGAACTCGCGAACCAATTGATTCACTTTCAGCCTACTTTGGGTAACCTTGTCCTCGATAATTTACTGCAAAACGCCAAGCGTTATGGTGAGTCCTGCGTTGAGGTGACGATTCGAACGGTAGCGGATTGCTGGAGCATCGATATTGAGGACGATGGTCCGGGCATCCCTGAGGCGATGCGAGAAGAAGTATTTATGCCATTTTCGCGCTTAGACAAAAGCCGCAACGCCGACATGAAAGGCTTTGGTTTAGGGCTTGCCATCGCTACCAGTGCAGCGCGGCAACTGGGGTGGGAGCTTTCTGTCGGCGAGAGTCACTTAGGCGGCGCACGTTTTACGGTGCTTATTCCTGCCAACGGTTAGAGTAGGCACTGCGGTAGTCTGGCTCTGCGATACCTTCATACAAATCGTCACAAGCTTGCAGTGGACCTACGACGGTTCGGTAGGGTAGGACACCTGCCCAAACAGGAATGTCCATGTCTTCCGCATCGTCGTTGACGCCAAAATTGCTGATTTTCACCGATGCTTCTGTGAGTGGAATACGCAGCAGCATGGTGGCTTTGAGTTCTTTTTCATTACTCAAACGGACTTGTTCTGTTCTCCCCGGAGCGATCTGTTCAATAAAGTGATTCAGCAACCTGTCTTTCTCTTGGTTATCTTCCACCACCTCAAACTGGCCAAAGACCACAGCACTGCGATAATGCGCACTGTGGTGAAACGCACTTCGAGCCAATACCCAACCATCAAACAAAGTAAAGGTTAAGCACGTTTGTACTCCTTGTTTGAGTGAGCGTAACAGTCGACTGTTGTTGGCACCATGGATATACACGTAATCATCGACACGCCATGCCAGCATAGGGATGACCACAGGGCCTGACTCGTTGGTTATCGCAATATGAGCGATTAGGCTTTCATCTATGATGGCGTGCAGTTTGCTAACATCAGAGGCGGCTTTATGTGCGCCTTTCTTAATTTCCGTTCTATTGGTGTTGGATAGCATTTTCTCTCCTTGCTTGCTCACGATTACGAGCGATTTATCCTCATTCTTTGATTGCAATGTAGCGTTTAACTGGTAGCTTAAAGAGAGCCAGTTTTAACTAATGGATGGATCCAGTTTGTCTTTGATTGATATCGGTGACCTGCATTTAAAAGACAGTGATGGAACGCGTCAGCAAGCGTTGTTTTTTGCTATTCGCAAGAAAATTGTTCAAGGACTGTGGATGAAGAATGGGAAGCTGCCTTCTACGCGGAAGCTTTCACAAGAGCTTAATCTAAGTAGGAATACCGTGATTTCTGCCTACGAACAGTTAGTGGCGGAAGGGTACTTGAACAGCCAAAAAGGTTCTGGTTTTTATGTTGCCGTAGAACTGCCAGAGCAGTACTTGCCTGAACCTAGTTCAGTTCAGAGAGACTCATCACCGAAAGCTCACTTTGATATCAACCGCGCATTTGCACCGGGTGTGCCGGATTTGGACGCATTTCCGATGGCGCAATGGCAAAAGTTACTCACTCGCCATATGTCTCGTACTTGCTTGTTGGGGAATCAAGATATTCAGGGTAGTTGGGCATTGCGCTGTGCTTTAGCTGACTACCTCGCATCAAGCCGTTCAGTGAATTGTTCTCCAGAGCGCATTATTATTACCTCTGGGGCGCAGCAAGCGTTGTCAATTGCGACGATGGTAGTGCTCAAACAAGGTGATAAGGTTCTGATGGAGCAACCAGGTTACGCGCAAATGCGGAAGTTGATTCAGTTCCAAAACTATCAATTTGAGCCTTTGTTCGTAAGAGAGAAATTAGGTTTTGATGTGGAAGCGGTGACCTCAAGCGATGCCGATGCTCTGTATATTACACCAAGTAATCAATATCCGATGGGCACCACACTCAATACCGAGCAAAGAGGAAAGATCATCAACTGGGCGGTCGAACAATCAAGTTGGATCATCGAGGACGATTATGACAGCGAATTTCAGTTTGCTCATCGTCCCTATACCAGTTTACAGGGGCTAGCAGCTCAAATGGGTCGAGATGATCGCGTGTTGTATGTGGGTTCCTTCAGTAAAGTGATGTTTAACGGATTGCGGCTTGGCTACCTTGTAGTTCCTGAACGTTTAGTAGAGCAATGCTTAGTGGTTAAGGATGCGTTAAGTGGTGATTCGCCGACGCATACACAAGAAGCATTGGCAGACTTTATTACTGAAGGTGGGTTATTACGTCATATTCGAAAAATGCGTCGACTCTACAAAACTAAGCATGAACAGATGCATGTATCCATTCAACAGCATTTTGGCGACCGTGTTTGCGTCGTTAGCCAAGCGGCGGGGCTTCATGTTACGTTGAAATGGCAAGACGGTATGGATGAGCAGCGTTTTATAAAACTAGCAGAGCATGAAGGGATCATCTTGCGACCTTTGAGCTATTATGAACACCCAGATTTTCAAGCACGTCACTGGCATGGTGCCGTGCTTGGTTACGGCAATATCGCGTTAGAGAACATAGACGCTGGTATCCAACGTTTAGCTCACATATTTCGAAATGGGAAGCGATGACTATTCAACTACACGTGTTTGTCGCTTATGTCGCCACTGTTTCAAAGGCAGTAAAAGTAGAGTAAAAATGCCAAGTGCATAAAACATTGACCAGCCTAAACATATAAAAACACCGGTACAAAGCAGTAGGGACAGTCCCGCAAGTGTTTTACCAAATCCTCGAAGCAATTTAAAAGCGGCTAACATCGCCAACATGTAAACCAGAACGAATACACTGTTTGCGAGTTTTAGGAAAAACTCCAGATCGAGCTGTGATAGGGTTCCTATCACACAAGATATCAATAATATACCGCCAACTAATATGGTGGCTGAGAAAGGGACACCACGACGCGAAATCTTGGCTAGTGGACTAGAAGGACGATGTTCCCGAGCTTGAGCCCAGACCATTCGCGCTAGGCTCTGTGTGTATAAGTTAACGCTCGCGAAACAAGCGGAGAAACCTATCAAGCTGATTATCCATTTGGCTCCATCGCCTAGTAGTTGGGCACTAAGCCAGGGGATGGATGCGTTATCAAATTGAGCGTTACCATACGCGCCAAATTTTAAAATAACGACAGAGCATGCCCAATAGGTAGCCCCTGCTACAAAACAACCGACCACAATGGCAATAGGGAAATCTCTTTGAGGGTTTTTGAACTCTTCCCCCATATGGGCAAAAGCCTCTATGCCAACAAAACACCAGAACATCACGCCTAACGCTGCGGTAATAGGCCAAATTGACTCTTGTGTGATGGCGGGCATCACAAGATCGGCGCTGTTAACGTCGCCTTTCCATAAAAATGCGCCAACAAGTGCGAAGACACTCAAAGCAATAAGAGTTTGTAAATGACCTGATGATTTTGTGCCCATCAAGTTGACGAACACAAGTAGTACTACCGTCAGAATTTGTGCAAACAGATTGTTGCTAATAGGCTCTGGCAATATTTGTTGTAGGAAGCCTGCGGCGAGTGCAATCGCGGCCGGAACCCCTACCGGAATGACACTAACAAATAGCCAAGCGACACTACTTTCCAGTTTGGCGTTAAAGGCTTTGCGTACAAAAAAGGCTGTTCCGCCCGCGTTGGGGTATCGTTTACCCAGTTGAGCAAAAGTCAGCGCAATAGGACAAATCGCGATGAACAATAAAATCCAAGCCCATAGTGAAAAATGGCCAGCTATACCTGCTGCGATAGCCGGGATCATAAACAGCCCAGTTCCCATTAATGTGGTGGATAACTGTGCGATACCTGATGTGAGTGAAATGTCTTTTTTGAGCTCTTCCATGCGAATTGATTCATCCAATGTTATGAGGCTTATTACGAAAAAGCTTGTGGCTTCTGGTTATTTCGTTTTATGTGTTTAAGCGATGCTATTTATGTGCTGAGCACTTAAGTTGGGAATTTGATTTCAATGTGTTATCTATTTTCTGTTGAAATGGATAACAGCACTCATCTCATGCCCGCCAAATAGCATATCCAAAATGTTAATAACAAAATGATTTACTAAACCGTCAATATGACGGTTGTTTTAAATAATTCCAACAAAATGTTGGTTTCTTATGCAGTTAGAATCGGTATAGAATGAGAAAAATAAGGAAAGCTTGGTAACGGTATGGACAAGTTTGATCATAAGATTGTGGATCTGCTCAGGCACAACGCTCGGCTGTCGGTGACTGAAATTGCGGATAAAGTAAACCTTTCTCGTTCTGCGGTAACGGCCCGTATTCGTAAGCTAGAGCATGACAAAGTGATTCTAGGGTATCACGCTGAAATTGCACCTTCGGGTGGGGATTCGATTTGCGCCTATTTTGCCTTAAAGTTCGATAAATCAACCTCTACGTATTATTGCGAATCATACGCGGACGAGTTATACAAAATTGATGGCGTAAAATGGTGTCATGCGATCAGCGGTGAGACGGACATGATGGTTTTTGTCGAAGTGCCTACGATGGCTCGCTTGAACGAAATCAGAGATCAAATTCAACGATATCCAGAGCTTCGAAACCTGATGACTCATACCGTCTTAGCTGAATTCTTTAACACGACTGGGAACCTGTTTGTGAAGTGACCATGAATGGATGCCATGTTGAAAACCCTTCTGAGCGAATATGTTAAACAACATTAATTTGAATCTACTTAGATCCTTGCATGTACTTTTAGAGGAGTGTCATGTCAGCCGGACCGCAGACCGTTTGCACATTACGCAGTCTGCCGTCAGTCGACAGCTTGCACAATTGCGCGATCTGTGTGGTGACCCACTGCTTATTCGTCAAGGTAATCAACTGATACCAACGCCACGAGCAATAGCGTTAAAATCAAAGCTTGATGCATTACTGGCTGAGTTTGACCATTTACTCGATGACCAACCTTTTGAGCCGCGGCAGTGGCAAGGTGAGCTTGTTATTGCTTCTAGTGACTACGTGGCGCAATACGTATTGCCCGATATTGCCTCTCACTTGGGTGAACAAGCGCCACAGTTAGATATGGCGTACCGACTGTGGCAACCCAACTTTCTTGATAAACTTCATGAGACGGGCATCCATATCGCGTCTTCTATGTATCCAGAAAAACCACAGAGTGTGTCGAGCGTTAAAATTGGTGAGGATTCATCAGTTTGTTTGATGAAATCTTCTCATCCGTTAGCAAAGCAGGACCAGATCAGTATTGAAGACTTGATTTCATATTCACACATCAAAGTGACTGGCGGCGGAGACAAAGATTCCTACACTGATTTAGCATTGAAAGAGCTAGGGCACACCCGCCACGTTACCTTTAAGGTTCCATTCTTCTCTGCTGCGATCAATCGCTTAGTTGCAAGTGAGCACCTGATGGTGGCTCCTGAACATATTGCCGTTAACCTCGCTAAGCATTGGGACTTAACCCATAAAGCATTACCACTCGAAACACCTATTCATCAATATTGGTTAATGTGGCACCCCAAATACGACACGGATCCTGCGCATAAATGGGTGCGAGAAGAGATTCGCTCAGTAATGCAAATTTCTGAATATTCCATTCGCTAATACGTACACCGTTTAGCTATGACTTGAAGTCATGATTAGTATGAATAACTTTGATTTCTAATTATACCTCTTCCGTTGATAGAGTGAGCTTCAAAGAGGGGAGATTCTTATGACACTAACAGTTTGGTTATCACTTTTTACCGTGTGTTTATTAGGGGCTATGTCACCAGGTCCCAGCTTAGCTATTGTCGCTAAGCACTCGTTGGCTGGTGGACGTATCCATGGATTAGCTACGGCTTGGGCTCATGCGTTTGGCATTGGTATATATGCGTTTATTACCTTGATTGGGCTCGCTGTTGTTTTGCAGCAAAGCCCGATGCTGTTCAAGACGATTAGCCTTGTGGGTGCGGCATATCTTGCGTATTTAGGGTTTAATGCTTTGCGTTCAAAAGGTGGTGTGGCTGCGAAGTTGGAGTCAGGTGAGGAAACAACGGTAATCCAGTCTGCGCGAGAAGGCTTTTTTATCTCGATTTTAAGTCCCAAAATTGCTTTGTTTTTTATCGCATTATTCAGTCAGTTTGTCGCGCTCGGTAATGATTTGAGTAATCAGATGATCATTGTTGCCACGCCGTTTGTTGTGGATGGGCTTTGGTACACCTTTATTACCCTAGTGCTATCGAGCTCTAAAGTCGTTGACAGAATTCGCTCTAAGGCAGTGTTGATTGATCGTTTGTCAGGGGTAGTACTCATGCTGCTGGCTCTTAGAGTGGTCGTAACGGTATAGACAAGCTCGCAAGACAGAAATACTAAAAGCAGCCCGTGTGGCTGCTTTTCAAAAAAGCACCCTGCCATTTTAAGGACAGGGTGAAAGCAAGAAGTTTCTCAGGAGCGGTCTGGGGAGAGAAACTCATCTAAATCTTATTTACTTACCGGCGAACCTCTTCAAATTCACCTTCAATCGCATCTGCTTTACCTGTATTAAATTCATATTCTTCGTGCATTTCTCTCTGCATTTTCTTGACGCGATTTTCAATACGCTTGCCGGTAATTAATGCTGCGATGGTCAACGGAATCGCAATGATCAAGCTAAATACTAACGTAAAAAAGCCGGTAATCAGTGCTAGTGCAGTTACAATAATCCGATTCATAATCATGACCTCTCTGTAATTTATGTGCTCAGATTAATGCTGTGAACATGAACAAAACATGAATGCTGACGTTTACTTTGTCCGGAGAGTGTCAAATGAATGAAACGAAAAAACGCCTGAGAGTGATCAGGCGTATAAACGGGGAAAAATATTAGTAATGCGCATGGCGCTTATTATTTAGAACAAATATGAGATATTGTCCGCTACGCTATGTGGTTAACGTTGTGGAGCAAAGTTCACCTATCGAGGGAATGTTTGGTAACGAACACCCATCATTTGTTCCATACAGTGCACAACTTGGCAGCTGTAACCGAATTCGTTGTCGTACCAGATGTAAAGTACACAACGCTTGTCTTGTGCGATAGTCGCTTGACCATCTACGACGCCTGCATGACGAGAACCAACTAAGTCAGTTGATACAATTTCTGTTGAATCGGTGTAGTCAATCTGTGCCGAAAGCTCAGAGTTCAACGCCATTTCACGCAAGTAATCGTTCAGTGAATCACGGTCTACGTCTTCACCTAAGTTTAGATTAGCGACTGCCATAGATACGTTTGGTGTCGGTACGCGAATCGCGTTGCCTGTTAGCTTGCCTGCAAGCTCTGGCAATGCTTTAGCAACTGCTTTTGCCGCGCCTGTTGAAGTCAGAACCATGTTTAGTGAAGCACTACGTCCGCGACGGTCACCAGAGTGGAAGTTGTCGATCAAATTTTGGTCGTTTGTGTATGAGTGCACGGTTTCAATATGGCCAGAAAGAACACCATATTTATCGTTCAGAGCCTTAAGGACTGGCGTGATTGCATTTGTTGTACAGCTTGCCGCAGAGATGATGGTGTCATCTTCTTGAATTACTGACTCATTTACACCGAATACAACGTTTTTGATGTCACCTTTACCTGGTGCTGTTAGCAGTACTTTCTCTGCGCCTTGACACGCTAAGTGCTGGCTCAGACCCTCAGAATCACGCCAAACACCTGTGTTATCAACAACTAGCGCGTTATTGATACCGAAAGCTGAGTAATCCACTTCGCTTGGGTTATTTGCGTAGATGATTTGGATGTAGTTGCCGTTAACGATCAGTGCTTTACGCTCTTCATCGATAACGATACTACCGTTGAACTGACCGTGAACTGAGTCACGACGCAGCAAGCTAGCACGCTTCTCCAAATCGCCTTTTTTACCGCCACGAACCACAATCGCACGTAGTCTTAGTGGGTAACCTGGACCACTTTTCTCAATGAGAAGGCGAGTAAGTAGTCGACCAATGCGACCGAACCCGTAAAGAACCACATCACGCGCTTTCAATGAAGAATCTGCGTCGCGAGCGCCATCAAGTGCAGTGATAAGGAAATCGTTTAGAGAGCTTGTATCGTCATGTTCATTCCAGTACATAGTTGCCAATTGGCCAACATCGACACGGCATGAAGAAATGCTCATTTCACAAAGCGCTTGAATAATAGGCATCGTGTGCTCAAGCGAAAGTGGGTTACCGGTATAACGTCTTGCAACGCGATGAGTTTTGAGAATGTCTATAGTAGTAGCATTAATAAGCGTTTTACCAAACAGAACCACTTCGATTCCTTTTTGACGATATAGCTTACCAATTAGAGGGGAAATAGATTCAGCAATCGTTTGGCTAGTTTGCCAGTCTTGGAGATATTTCTCTGGACTCATTGTTGTATTAGACCTTTCACGTTTTGGGGGCTAACCATACTCTCTGCTGTTGCCTCTTCGGCAGCGTGCAAGAGTGTGGTGGGTTATGTAATCGGGTTGTAATAGTTATGTGTGCGGATTCTAAGGTCGGAGTCCTTATTCTGCTAGGAAAATTAAATTCAGTGTAAAACACTACTTAAGGGGGCGTTAGTGGTGGATTAATGTGACTAAAGCAGTGGTTTTCACGTATTGACATTTAGAAAGTAACTTACTTTTTTTGCGATGATAACGTTTGCTTTCAAATTAGTTTTGTTGACAAAAATGGATATTTTGCATTTTTGTGTGATTTTCCTCGATAAGGCAACTCAATAGGTAAACATACAATAGATGATTTCCTGAAAAGTGATGCGACTCTTAGTTGTGAGTGAAACTTTATTGTTTGCATCCAACTTTAAGATCAAAAAATATGACTTGAATCACAATTGCCACTTCATTAACCGATGATAAAATACTCACAATAACCATAATCTAGGTAGGTGAATGTTGTTTGAAAGTAACAATGTCGTATATGCGTTTCAATGCAAGAAACTAGTCTAATATTAAATAAACGGATGAAATCAACCATTAGGCTGATGGATGTTGAGATTATCAATAAAAACACGCTTAGCACTCCTCGCACTATTACCCGCTGTGGTAATAGTGGTGTTTGCAGTTCAGCAGTTTTCTGATAATGCGTTGCGCGTGATCCGTCTCAATCAAACGGTTAGCAATATTCAAGGTTTCCAATTGATATCCAAGGCCTCCCACTTTATTTACTCCATAGAGAAAGTACGCCGACAGCCTGATCTTCAAGTCTCTGCAGCCATTAATATTGAAGAACAAGGTGAAGTTATTTCTTCTTTGCATCAAAAGTTTGTGAGTAACCCTAATACTGCTGAGTATGCTGATGAACTGAAAGAAGCCATGCTGGGGGTATTGTCAGGTAGATTGAGTGAGATGGACGACCTGGGTGATTGGGCATTTCAACAGCTCCAAAATATGTCGCGCTCTTTGTTGCAAAATCATCAATGGTATGGCAGTGACGATGGCATTCGCATGCAAAATTTTATTGCCTACCTTGCTCAGCTCTCTTTTTGGACACAGAAAGAAGCTTGGCTGACGAACCGTTTAGTCCAAGACCCTAAGAGTTGGCTAAGTCAAAGTATGTTTTATCAGGCGATTGACCGACAGCAGCAAAATTTGGATGCGTTTTTAAACTTAGGTGGGTCATACGAGCAAGTGGATAAATTGCTTGGCTTGTTTACTTCGCCGAGATATCAGAGAAACTTGGCGTCTCGCGGACAATTAATGTCAGGAGACATGTCACAAAGTGACTACGCCGCATATTTAAAAGAACTCGATTTTCGTGTGCAGCGCTTACAAGTGCTCATTGATGGGTTCACCAAACAAACTGAGCAGTCGCTTCTCACGCAGGTTCATGAACAAAAGGCCAATATAGCGGTGATCAGTTTTGGCGTTGCCTTAGTGGTTATCCTGCTTTGTTGGCTCGGATTTAGTACTTGGTTCCGAGTTAACAGCAAACTCGATGCGATCATTCACACTTTAAACGCGTTGATCAACTCCGAAGAGAAGCAAACAAAAGTCAAAGTTGATGGAAGTGATGAACTGACCATTTTTGCTCAGCAAGTGAATCGAGTGGTTGAAGAAATGCAGAGACAAACTGAAGAAATACTGCATGCAAAAGAGTCAGCAGTATCGGCTAATCGTGCAAAATCTGTGTTTCTTGCCAACATGTCACATGAAATACGCACGCCCCTTAACGGGATCATGGGCATGACAGAAATACTCTCTCAAAGTGAGTTGTCTTCGCATCAACAAGAAGTTGTTGATGACATTGACTCCTCATCTCAAACACTGCTTACTTAACGATATATTGGATCTCTCTAAAATCGAGTCTGGACGATTGGAGCTGTCACTAGTAGAAGCGGATATCCGAGAAGTCGTGTATCAGTCGATGATTTTATTCCAATCCAAAGCAACATCTAAACAGCTAAAGTTAGGTATTAATTTAGCTGAAAATATCCCCATTCGCGTGATGGTCGATGATCATCGTGTCAAACAGGTAGTTACGAATCTGGTATCGAATGCGGTTAAGTTTACCGAAAGTGGGCATGTGTGCGTTGATGTTAGTTATGAGGAGTTACTTGAGAAAGAACGTGGAGTGCTGACGTTTAAAGTAGAAGATACCGGAATAGGCATTGATCAAGATAAGTTAACCACGATTTTTGAACCCTTTACTCAGGAAGATGAAGGAGTGTCGAGGCAATTTGGCGGTACAGGGTTGGGTTTGGCAATTTGTTGTCAGCTTGTGTCGATGATGGGGGGCAAGCTCGTAGCAACATCTACAAAAGGAGTGGGCACATGCTTTGAATTCTCGATTGAGGTTGAAGCAATTCCGGTGTTTGGCTGGCGTTCGGAGGTGATTAATAAAGGGCTTTTGATCTGCTCAAATTACGACTACGCCGACCAAGTATTAAAAGAGTGTCGCTTAGCGAAAATCAATCTCTTTGGTGTTAATAATGTGAATGAAGTGCAAGCGATAAATGATGACTTTGATGTCATATTTCTGTGCCACAGTAACGACGCTAATACCGATGAAATCTTGGATAATCTATCATTTAATTACGATCTTCGCCGTGTGATTATTTGCCAGCATCATTTATCCACTCCCTACGAAAATGCAGAAAAAGTACATGCCGTACTCACATTACCTTTCCTTGGCAATCGATTTAAGCATGTCATTGATGATTTAGCTAAGGTTGAAAAGACCATATCAAGTGACAATGTCACCAATAATGTTGTCAGCTCTGAATATCGAGCGTCGCGCTCTCATCGGAGGATCTTAATTGCGGAGGATAACTTGATGAACCAGAAAATAGCGAGTTTCTTTCTGGATAAAGCAGGTTATGACTATTTGATAACAAGCAACGGTCAAGAAGCGTTAGAAGCCATCACAAAGGGAGAAGAATTCGATGCAATTTTAATGGACTGCATGATGCCCGTGATGGATGGACTGACCGCGACGAAAGAAATTCGTCGTTGGGAAAAGAAAGCAGGACGTGAAAAAACGATGATTATCGCACTCACTGCGAGTGTTTTGGAAGAAGACATCCACAACTGTTTTGCGGCAGGCATGGATGCTTATTTACCTAAGCCGTATAAATCGAACCAGTTATTTGAGCTCTTTAGTGAATTAAAACTCGCCTAGCTAACATTTCAACTTAGACAAGGCGTCAAAACGATAAAGCCCCACTTCAGGGGCTTAGTTCTGATTATTCATTGTTGTGCGTTGGCTTGCGCGCCTGCGAGTTTGCGTATGGTTTGGCGATAGGTTAGGTATGCGGAAACACCAGCTAACAGGTTGCCGATACAAGCGCCTAAGAGTAAACCTCGGATTCCATTCATTTGAGCGCCAACCCACAAGCACGGTAGGAAAAAGACAAACAAGCGCAGCGCTGAAATGGTGAGCGCGGTGTAAGATTTGCCTAATGCATTACAAAGAGAAACCATTAGCATACAAACCCCTAATGAACCCAAACTGATCGGCACTATCAGTAAATGCATTTCCAAGACTTGCTCCACTTGCACATCACTTGTCATCAATAATGCGAGTGGGTTTGCGACGGCAAATGTAATGGCAGCAATCAAAAGTTGGAAACCTAGAATGAATTTTACGGCAATACTGACGAGCCTTTGGATATCTTCATAGTTCTTTGCTCCAAGTAAGCGTCCAACCATTGGAGGCATAGACATTGTCAGCGCCAAGACCGAAACGATAGCAAAGAACTCATAGCGTGAACCAAGCGCCCAAGCGGCGACTGCTGCGGTTCCAAAGCTTGCCAATAATTTTGTTGCTAGCATGGAAGACAACGGTGGCAGCAGTTGGCTAATCATCGCAGGGCCCATAATGTTACCGATAGATGCAACACTTTTGGCTACGTTAAGATCTTGCCATTGTGTCGTTGCCCAGTGATTCTTTTTCACGCGAGGAGCGACGACTAAAATACCAAACCCAAAAGCGACGATGGTTGCTATTGCCGCTCCGTTAATACCCAAGTCAAACGTGAAAATAAATAGCGGATCGAGTACAAGGTTCACGCCGCTGGTTATCATCATCATTGTGCCAGGTAACATTGTATTGCCATTAGCTCGGCAGATACTGTAATAAAAATACAAAACCGCACCAGTCCATGAGCTTAATAACCACCAAGGCCAGTAACTGTCGATTATCGGCATAACAGATTCTGGAGCGCTTAATAGAGCTAAAATGGGGTAGCGCAAAAGCCAAATTAGCCCGCCAAAAATAGCGACACCAATTGAGCCGATCATCAATACCAATCCGCCAAGTTGTTTGGCATACTGGCTTTCATTCGCCCCAAGAGCTTTAGAAATGACCGCTGTCGTTGCGATCCCTAGACCGACTTGAATGCCGATAATGACCATTTGCAAAGGCAGAGTGAAACCTTGAGCGGCTAACGGTAAAACGCCGAGCTGACCGATAAACGCGCTATCCACAAGCTGAAAGCTCATTAAAGACAGAACGCCAAAAAGCATTGGCCAGGTCATCGTAAATAATTGTTTTGCAAGCGTTGGTTGTGTACTTGTCGTAGTTGAAGACATAGAAAGCTGAATGCGTTAGGAATAAGAGTTAGATTGATTGTACACGGCGGTTAGTTTAGAGACAAAAATAAACCCCGAGGAAGATATTCTTGCTCGGGGTTCGAAAATCTAGCTTACGCGTTTATTTTTTGCCGCTAGTTTGCTTGTCTTCTTCAGTCAGCTCACGAATGCGACGGCTGATGTCACGACGTGCTTTAGAGATCTCAGCGCTTTTAATGATGTGGTCATCAACACGATCTTCATAGTCTGCTTTCATATTTTTGATGATTGCGACGATTTCATCGTGAGTCATTTCTGGTTTGATGTAGTCTAGAAGGTTTTCTAGAAGATCAACACGTTTACGGTTATCACGAACTTTCTTCTCGTTATCAAGAAGCTCACGTTTTAGTTTGTTTTTACGACGAGCTTGGTTAACGATTTCAAATACGCTACTCATAGTTCTCTTTCCTAATTTTATGAATATCTTCCTCGATTAAAGCACAACATCCAGTGGCATAACAGTCTTTAGATCAATAGCAATGCAGAGTTGAACATTTCTCAACCAATTGCGCTGTGTCCATATAATCGTGCTGCTTTCTTCGAGTTTTGGCCAACATTGTAGAATCCATCGATTCATTGTCATAACGTGACCTTCACTATATTATCAACACCATTGAATGCAAAATGATGAACTTGATATGGACTCTGGTAACACTGCGGAGCAAGTAAATAGTCAAGATAATGAGCAAGTCACTCGCTCTGTGGCTGAAAAGTTAAAAACGGCGTATATCAACGCTCGCGAGCAACTCGAAATCATCGAAGTTGAGCTTAATCGTTCAAAAATAATGATGGTCGACCAAGATGGCAATTTGACGAGAGTGCCGATTCTCTCGGAGCATTGATACCTGACCCTATTCGTAAGGGGTGTCAGGTCTTACGCTATGCTTTAGCCTGACACCAACACCTGAACCGCTAACGCTTCTTGCACTGCTGTGTGAATTTATGGCGTATGATTTCGAAGCGATTTAGGTACAAAGTCAAATGCAAAAATAATAAGGAAATGCATTATGAAAGTTGAGCTAACGGCAATTGAAGCACGAGTTATTGGTTGCTTGATCGAAAAAGAAGTCACTACCCCAGATCTTTACCCCCTCAGCCTAAACGCATTAACCAACGCGTGTAATCAAAAAAGCAACCGTGATCCCGTGATGTCACTCTCTGAGTCAGACGTTCTCGATGCCGTTGATGCTCTTATTGAGCGCAGGCTCGTCAGTGACGAAAGTGCGTTCAACAGCCGCGTCAGCAAGTATCAACACCGTTTCTGTAATACGGAATTTGGTGATTTAAAGCTGACAGAGCAGGAGAAGGGCATTGTATGCTGTATGCTTTTGCGCGGTGCTCAAACACCTGGGGAAATTCGTACTCGTACTAATCGTCTCGCGACATTTCATGATGTAAAAGAAGTGGAAACGGTCCTTGAGCATTTAGCAAGCGAAGAGAAAGGACCATTAGTGGTCAAATTACCACGTGAGGCTGGTAAGCGGGAGTCGCGTTATATGCATTTGTTCTGTGGTGATGTTGATGCGTCCGAACTTGCAGCGCCTGTGTCTGCTGCAAGCTCGAGCTCCGATCGAGTAAGTCAGCTAGAGCTCGAAGTCGCTCAGCTGAAAGAAGAGCTGGATGAATTAAAAGCTAAGGTTGAGTCACTGCTTTCATGATGGAAAATACAACGCAGCGTTGGAGTGTCTACCTGATACGAAATAACCGCAACGCGTTGTATTGTGGTGTTACCAATGATGTTGAACGAAGATTCAATCAGCACCAAACCGGAAAAGGAGCGAAAGCTTTGAAGGGAAAAGGCCCTTTGGTATTGGAATGGTCATCGGATTTTGAGTCAAAGACGCTTGCCATGCGAGCAGAGTACTATATTAAGCAACTAACTAAAGCGAAAAAAGAGCTGCTCGTTATGTCAAAAGCAAATATTGTCGTCGACGAACATCAACAAATGATGTTAGAGATAGTGGCACTCTGATAAGCCCTTGCTACGCAAAGATACACGGAAACCGCCTATGTCACATTGGCGGTTTCTTTTTGTTTTTGGAGTACCATGTAGGAATAAACTGACGCATAATGGGCTGGTGTTCTGTTTAAAGGGCCTGAGTATGAAAAGCGCGAAATGTCTCTACGTCATCGAGACAAAGGAAGCGACTCAATGTACTTTATTTGCATCCACTCAGACCAAGAACCAATTTACTATTGAAACAGGCACTAAGAGGAAGGTAGATTACAAGAGTATAGGATGACTCGGCTAGGTAATGAATAGAGCTGAATTAGGCTCATAAAAAAGCTAAAAGAGCAGTAGATGAAAAAAGCGTTAGTATTCTCCCTGATTTCAATGGCCGCTTTTGCGCCGAATGTGCAGGCCACCCAAGTTCTTAATGGGTATTGGGCATATCAAGAGTTTTTAGACCAGTTTCCACAACAGAAGCAGCTAACTAGTGCGTTGGCTGAAGTGGTAAGAGAAACCCCTGTACCCGTAGCAAAAGACAAGAAGCGTCCACTGAAAATTTCTGTTGTTTATCCAGGGCAGCAGATCTCTGATTATTGGATTCGAAACATCGATGCGTTTGAAAAACGCCTAGATAAGCTTGATATCGACTATCAACTAAATCAGGTGTTTACTCGTCCTAATGCAGATATAAAGCAGCAAAGTTTGTCTTTAATGGAGGCGCTGAAAAGCAACTCCGATTACTTGATCTTTACTCTAGATACCACAAGACATCGTAAGTTTGTTGAGCATGTCTTAGATTCAAAGAAAACCAAGTTAATTTTACAAAATATCACCACACCTGTCAGGGATTGGGAACATCATCAACCGTTTCTTTATGTTGGTTTCGACCACGCAGAAGGAAGTCGTGAATTGGCCGTTGAGTTTGGCAAGCGTTTCCCTAAACATAGCCACTATAGTGTTCTCTATTTCTCGGAGGGCTACATTAGTGACATCAGAGGCAACACTTTTATCAACCAAGTGAACCGCGATAACCAGTTTGAACTACAATCTGCTTACTACACCAAAGCAACAAAGCAATCTGGGTATGAAGCTGCAAAAGCCAGTTTGGAGAAGTATCCGGACGTTGATTTCATTTACGCGTGTTCTACCGATGTAGCATTAGGTGCTGTTGACGCTCTTAAAGAGTTAGGTCGTGACGATGTCATGATCAATGGTTGGGGCGGCGGTTCAGCAGAGTTAGAGGCGCTTTCTAAAGGGGAGTTAGACGTTACCGTTATGCGTATGAACGATGATACAGGTATTGCAATGGCTGAGGCCATTAAGTGGGATTTAGAAGGAAAGCCAGTTCCCACCGTTTACTCTGGTGATTTTGAAGTCGTTACCAAATCGGACTCTCCAGAAAGAATTGAAGCATTAAGAAAACGTGCATTTAGATACTCAGATAATTGATGACAACTACATCAAAAACAAGAAAGCGTCGCTCACTGTCGACGCTTATTACCAAAATAATTATTCTCGTACTTGCTCCGATCATTCTAGGCATCTTTGTTCAGAGTTATTACTTCTCGAAGCAGATTATTTGGCAGGAAGTCGACCGAACCAAGCAGCAGACCTCTGCCCTGATCCTGAACATTTTTGATAGCCATTTTGCAGCGATTCAGATTCATCACAACAGCAATTCGAAAAGTGATGTTGTATTGGATTTTTATACAGAACGTGATGAAGAGGCACTCAATTACTTTTTCATGAGTATTGACCAGAGTGATCCTTCCCATACACCGGAGTTTCGTTTCCTAACCGATCATCAAGGTATTATTTGGGACGATGGCAACGCGCATTTCTATGGCATCAACAACCTGATACTTAGCCGACTTGCCAGTCAGGTGACCTTTAGCAACAACTGGTATTATCTACCCTCACAGACCCCGATGGGAACTCGCCATCTGTTACTTCGTCGCGTACCCGTTTTACAACCTAAAACCGGTGAAGTGATGGGGTACTCTTACAATGTTGTTGTTTTAGATAATAACTTTGGGTTGATGGAAAGGTTAAAAAATGAAGGCAACGTCGACAATGTTGTGTTGGTCGCTAACAACACACCATTGGCAAGCTCATTAGTAGGAGATGAGGCTTATCAAATATTTGACGTACTCAAACGACGAGAGTCCCAGCACAAGCTTGACCAATTATTGATCATCAAAACCCCTATTGAGGTAAATGCCGCCGAGACTGACTTGTGCTTGCTTACTGTGCAAGACAATCAGAGCGTGGTGACATTGCAAATCCAACACCTGCTAGCAATGCTAGCCTCAGTTATCGGTATGGTCATGATTGCGCTAATGACTAAAGAATGGATCGAGAATCGTGTAGTTGAAGAGTTAGGATCCCTGATGGCATATACCCGCTCGGCTCGTGAAGAAAAAGGATTTGAGCGTTTTGAGGGGTCAGATATTGAGGAATTCGATCATATTGGTTCGACACTAGAAAACACTTTTGAAGAGCTTGAAGCACAAAAGCGGTCTTTCCGCGACCTGTTTAACTTTGCGTTATCACCTATTATGGTGTGGTCTGAATCGGGTGTACTTGTCCAAATCAATCCGGCAGCACGCAAAGAGTTAGTCATGGAAAACGATGTTGAAACCATGCACCCAGTGTTCAAAGGTTTCAAAGAAAAGTTGATGCCACACCTTCGCATGGCGGCTCAGGGAGCTACGTTGACAGGCGTTAATGTGCCAATTGGAGACAAAGTATATCGCTGGAACTTATCGCCGATTCGAGTTGATGGAGATATTAGCGGTATTATTGTTCAAGGTCAGGATATAACCACGCTTATTGAGGCGGAAAAACAGAGTAACTTGGCGCGCAAAGAAGCAGAAAAATCTGCTCAAGCCCGTGCCGACTTTCTGGCTAAAATGAGCCATGAGATCCGAACGCCAATCAATGGAATTTTAGGGGTTGCTCAATTGCTAAAAGACTCTGTGGAAACAGAAGAGCAGAATAACCAAATTGACGTACTTCGGCATAGTGGTGAGCACTTACTTGCTGTTTTGAATGATATTTTGGACTTTTCGAAGATTGAGCAGGGTAAGTTTAATATCCAAAAGCACCCGTTTTCTTTCACTGATACAATTCGAACGTTAGAAAACATTTATCGTCCTATTTGTGAAAGTAAAGGCGTCAACCTTGTCATTGAAAACAAAATAGATCCCAATGTTGAAATCTTTACTGACCAAGTTCGTCTGAACCAAATTTTATTCAACCTAGTCAGTAATTCTGTGAAGTTTACGCCCTCGGGTAGCGTGCGCTTGCATGCGGAACTGGAGCAGTTCTATGGTGCTGACAATAGCGTGCTGGTCGTGGAAATTACGGATACAGGTATCGGCATCGAGTCTGACAAACTCGACCAAATGTTCGAACCTTTTGTTCAAGAAGAAGCAACAACGACTCGAGAATACGGTGGTAGTGGCTTAGGGCTGACCATTGTGAAGAGCCTTGTCGACATGCTGGAAGGTGATGTTCAAGTCCGCAGTCAGAAAGGTTTAGGAACGACTTTTGTCATTACAATGCCAGTGAAAGATCGTGAGCGAGTACTCACCCCTCTTGATTCGAGTTTGCGAGTTAAGCCAGGTGAACTATTTGCAGAGAGTCTCAAAGTGTTGTTGGTAGAGGATAACCATACTAACGCATTCATTCTAAAAGCGTTTTGTAACAAGTACAAAATGCAGGTTGATTGGGCGAAAGATGGGTTAGAAGCAATGGAATTCTTAAAAGATCATACTTACGATTTGATACTGATGGACAACCAACTTCCGCATCTTGGTGGAATTGAAACGACCAAAGAGATCCGACAAAAGCTAAAACTAGGCACGCCAATTTATGCGTGTACTGCTGACACCGCGAAAGAAACCAGTGACGCCTTTATGGAATCGGGTGCGAATTACGTGCTTCTCAAGCCGATTAAAGAAAATGCGCTCCATGAAGCATTTGTGGATTTTAAACAGCGGTTCTTAGTTGAGCGAACATAAGGAATTGGCTCACTACGGGATAATCCAATTATTCATTATCTGAAAAGCACAACACCATGACTGTGGGTTGTGCTTTTTTGTATCTGACCCTTTTACTCTTATACAAATCAGACTTTATTGGTCTCGACGTTTGTTGTGTACATCGCTGCATTTCAAATTCAAACATCGTGTTGTGTTACTTAGATTTCTGCCCCTTCACTGACGCACCCAACGTGATTTCAATCACAAAAAGATATTTACTTAGCGTGCTAACTATTTTATATTACTTAGCACGCTAAGTAATTGAGTAGATCTTATGATTCAAGACATCAACAGTTTGCGAGACCTTTCTCTGGCTGAAAAATTATCTCGTGTTGCTCGTTTGTGGAAAATGGTTGCAGATCGCGAGTTAGAGCCTTTAAACCTAACGTATCCGCGTTGGACTGCGTTATGGAAGCTTTATCGAATGGGTGACAACATCAGTCAGAAGCATTTGGCTGAAGCGCTTGAGATCGAGTTAGCGTCGTTGATGCGAACATTAAAATTATTAGAAGAGCAATCTCTGATCGTTCGCCATTGCTGTGAACACGATAAGCGAGCACGTATTGTTAGCCTCACAGAAGAGGGGAAAACCCTACTAAAGCAAATGGAGGCTCGAATTCTTCAAGTTCGAAGCAAGCTCCTAACGGACATCAACGACCAGGAACTTCAGCAGCTTTCATTGATTCTTGATCAGATTGCTCACAATGCGCTTGATTCACTTAGCGAATAAGTCAGAAAACCGAATAAAAAGAGAAGTAAACGCCTATGACTCCAGATCAAAAATTCGCACGTTGGATCAAATATTCTTGCGTCGCGTTTGTCCTTGTCTTTGCCTATTTTCTAGTTGCAGATCTCGCCATGCCGTTGACGCCTCAGGCAATGGCAACGCGTGTGGTAACTAAAGTGGCCCCCCGTGTGAGTGGGCAGATTACACATCTTTATGTTGCCAACAACCAAGAAATAAGCCAAGGCGATCTACTATTTCAGATTGATCCCCAGCCTTATCAGCTCGCCGTAGAAAAGGCTCAACTTAACCTTGAGCGTGTGATTCAAAACAACGAACAACTTGATGCTTCTATTGCGGCGGCAAAAGCAGACGTTGAAGCGAGCAAAATCGTGGCGGAACAAAAAGTTCGCGAAGCGAAACGTCTTAATACCCTGTTTCACCGTAATGGTACTTCGCAACAGCAGCGCGATGACGCACAGAGCAGTGCAACGGCAGCTAAAGCGAACTTACTGGCCGCACGTGCTCGTTTAAAAGAGTTGGAAGTAAACCGCGGTGATTTAGGCACGACGAATGTGAATATCCGCGTAGCGCAAAACCAGCTAAAACAAGCGGAACTTAATCTGTCTTACACTCAAGTCTCGGCGGAACATGATGGCGTTGTCGCTAACTTGCAGCTGGAGACGGGGGCCTATGCGGCAGCTGGTACACCTCTTGTCGCTTTAGTCTCCGATGACGTGGATATCATTGCCGACTTTCGTGAAAAGAGTTTACGACACTTTAATCAGAACAGCCGTGCGTTAGTGGCTTTTGATAGCTTGCCTGGTGATGTATTTGAAGCTCGTATTACGAGTGTGGATGCCGGGGTCAGCTCGGGTCAGTTCGATGCGGATGGTCGCTTAGCAACACCAACTGACTCAAACCGTTGGGTGAGAGACGCGCAGCGCTTACGTTTACATTTAGCTATCGATGAGCCTCAGCAGCGTGCATTTCCAGCAGGGGCACGAGCAACCGTGCAGTTGTTGCCAGAAAACGCATTATCTGGCTGGTTAGCGAGATGCCAGATCCAATTCTTGAGTCTTCTTCATTATATTTATTAACGAGGAGGCGATATGAAGTTATGGGACCACCCCATGTCGGAAAACGACTTCCGTCAGTGTTTGCGCATTGCAACTGGTGCGACCATTGGTTTCACTTTATGTAAAGTATTTGGTTGGAACTATGGCGTATTCTTTACTGTAACCCCGATGCTGTTACTTGGAATGGTGCCAGTCATGAGTCTACATGCCGCACGACAACTGATTTTTTCAGCGGTTGTGTGTGGATTAGAAGTTGGTGTTCTTGGTGGGTTATTTGGTGGGCACCCTGGCATGATGACAATCATTGCATTCGGGTTGTTTCTGTATAAATTCGCCTGTATGTCAAAAGGGAGCTTATTCTTATTTGGAGCGAACAGCGTACTGAGCTTAAGCATCATGCTGCATTTTGCGAGTTATCCAACCACTGACTTAAATGACCTAATATTTAGCAATCTGCAAGCGAATGTTATTTCAGTGATCGTTGCTTATGTGGTGACATTTTTGATTCCCGATGCGGAACCTCGTCAGCCACCAGCGAAACCGTCGCAGCCTAAACAGAGTCATCGCATGCGTCATGAAGCCCTTATGGGGGCGAGTATCGCTACAATGTCTTTCCTTGTATTCCAGCTATTTGACCTCAGTGACTCTATGTCTGCTCAGGCGACAACCTTGCTTTTATTGTTTCCTATGCATTGGAACGGTGCTTTAGGGTATGCGCGAAAAAGAGCAATGGGGACCTTGATGGGGGTGACCTTTGGTGTTGTCGGACAACTTGTATTATACGATTGGTCGGATACCTTATTGTTTATCGTCCCATTGCTTTGGATTGGTGCGATGATGTTCAGTTATATGCACGTGAAAGAGTCTAGCGGTTCGGGAGCCGGATTTGGCGGTTTAACCACATTAGGCATTTTGTTCGGCCAATATCTTACTCCGGATGGTGACTTAATGTTCAGTGCGCTGTATCGCGTGAGCAGTATTTTGTTTGCTATTGTTGCGACGCTGCTTGTGACCTATACGGTTCACAGAATACTCAACAGCTTTGAGGCGACGCGCTTTAGCGAGCAGTAAGTTCAGACGTTACTGGTTAGAAAGGATTGCTCCAGTAACTCTGTTTTTAGTTCGTGAGTCATCGCAATGGGACTGGCAAACTTAATTCCAACTACCCATCCCTTCACCAATTTCTTAATGTTGGCAATGACACATCGATTTTCTTCTCCGATATAGTGGCTTAACGGGCATTCGATGGTAACACTCTCACCCACGTTGAATTCGGGCTCAACCAAGGTTGATATACCAACACCTGCTAGAGAGAAATCGATAAGGCTGCCGTCGTAGACATTCCCTGCATGAATAACGTTACAGTCCATTTGCAACTTGTAACGCTCATGTTCCCGAACTGGTTTGGTTGCAAATGTTCCTGGAATGCGGATAAACAAAAGGGGGGATGGTCGAACGGTCGTCGTCAGCACGCTGGACTTAAACGCAATGACATGGCCTAACTCCGTATCTGATACACCACGCACGATGATATCGGCGTTGGGGAGTTTTCTCATCACTTGCTCTTCAAGCAAACGCATTGGTATATCAAGAATCAAATAAGCATTTTCTTTCATCCCAAGATAAGTGGTGGAATACGTATATTGATCCTTAGGCCCAAATTCGAAATTAGTAGAAAGTTTCATTCCCGGTTTGAGAAACCTATGCAGTTCATCTTTAGTATGAGTGGCTGGCATCACATTGGCGTTTTAATTTTTAGTTAAGCTGAGGCTATCAAAACGCCATTTTGTTATTCAAGATAGTAAGGCATAAGTTTTTGTAAAATCATCGCTATCTGTGAAGTGGTGGGCGATAAGTTTGGCTCATTCCACCTTTCATAAAGATTTGGCTTGCCACAATACTGCCGCATGTGACCAACATCAGCGCTAACCAAGTGAGAGAATCTGGTTGTTCACCAAAAATTGGAACGGCAAGAAGTGTCGCGACGACTGGAGTTAATGAACCAAAAGCAGCGCTGGCTTCGGCACCGATGATCCTAATTGCATAAATGAAAGTGAAAGAAGCGATTAAACCTGCGCCAACACCTTGTAGCATCGCGTGGCCAAATAACTCCTCCCATGGCCACTGGCTGAAAGGTGTTACCACCAAATAACTGTCTACCCACCCGAAACCAACGGCGATGATGAGTAGAGCCAAAGACGCGATTGCAACGAATCCTGCACAGACGTGTGCATTAAGATTAGCGACACGAGCGCTGATGGTGAAAGCAGCCCACATGATGCTGCCAGTTAGAAACAGGATATGCCCTTGCAACTGAGACCAGTTGTACTCTGCGCCGCTATTAGAAAGAAGGAATACGAAAATCCCTAACAACACCGTAGAAAGCCCGATTAAGCGGTGAGCACTCAGCGACTGTTGATAACAAAGTACCGCGATAGCAGAAACAAACAATGGCAAAGTGCCAGGTACTAATGCACTGCCGTGCGCCACGGGAGCGAAATGCATAGCCGTTCCGACGACCAGAAGATAGGGAAGGCCGCTTCCAACCACAACACCAACCAGGTAGCGTTTAGGCACTACGCGCAGCGACTGTTTATGCTTAATCACAAATGGTAATAAAATTATACTTGGGATTAGAAAGCGAACTAACGCGATATCGGCTGGCTGCAAGGCAGAAATTGCGCCCCCTTTTAAAGAAATAAAGAAACCAGACCAAAGCAGTAAGGTCGTTAATATAGCTGCGTATCCCAAGATCATTATCGACATGTCCATTTGTAAATGATGTGTTAATTGTTGAATAAAACTCTTGCAAAAGGGAGGCAAAGTTTGACGTAATTAGGCTTGATGTTGGTGATAAATTGCGTATAAGTGTTAATTGTTGGTGATTAAAGGCATGGAAGAATAAATGGATAAAATTGACAGGCAACTTATCAACCTAATGCAGAAGGATGCCACTCTGACAACGGCAGAACTTGCTGACCAAGTAGGGCTATCGGCATCACCTTGTGCAAGACGCATTAAGCGTTTGGAGCAGGAAGGTGTAATAAGTGGTTATCGAGCTATTGTGTCCAGAGACACTGTAGGCATCGCGATGACTGTATTTGTTGAAGTGAGTTTAAATAACCACCAAGCTTCTTCGATTGATGAGTTTGAACATGCCGTTGTTGAGATGGATGAAGTGATCTCATGCCATGTCGTATCAGGGGCCTATGATTACCTGTTAGAGGTGGTCAGTAAAGATCTCGCTGGTTATGAAACATTTACTAGAAAGTTACAGCGATTAGAAAATGTGAAAGATATTCATACCCACCTGGCGATTAGACAAGTGAAAGGAAATGGCAGTTTGCCGATTTATGCATAAGAAAGATGAAATTTTTCGATAGACTTAAGATTGCCCACTATCATCGAAAGCGATATAGACAGTTTGGTAAAGACAGAGCCCGAACTCTGGGATGGGCAGATAAGTATAGTCAGATCAGCCGTTTTGAGGCGTTGTGCCGAGGGTTAACGTTAGACGGTTCAAGTATTTTAGATATTGGGTGCGGCTACGGAGACTTGTTAGCGTTTATCGAACTTATGGGGGGGCTTCCTCAAAGCTATATTGGCATTGATCAGCAAAAACAGTTTATCTCTGAAGCCAGAAAACGAGATTTTCGTACGCAAAGTAAGTTTATATGTGGCGACTTTTCAACGTTGGTATTGCCTCGTTGCGACTTTGTTTTTGCTTCCGGATCATTGAACTATCAATCCACCAACCCAAATCATACCATTGAAATGATTGATAAAATGTACCGAGCGACAGAGAAAGGTTGTGTGTTTAACTTGTTGGATGAATCCAAACTACCCAGCATGAAAATGTTAGCGTCGCACAATAAAGAAGGTGTCTTTCGCTATTGTCGGTTGCTGTGTCCGAATACACGATTGATTGAGGGGTACTCCGAGCACGACTTTACGATTGCCATGATCAAAAAAGCGGGGTCCGTTTCCTGACTCCGCTTTATAAATTCTTAAGCCTTATTGGTTTTTGTATTGTGAGATTTCACAGTTACCTGTGTATCTATCAACCTTGAATGAGAACGCGGCTGAATGGTATTCCCTCCCATCACTCCATATTGTTTCTCCGAAGATTTTACAAAGATCCAAATCACTGATTGAACCGAACTCTTTTACGTGCCTAACTACTGACAAAAACTTGGCTTTGGTAGCATTAGGACATTCCCTGTTACTTAATCGATTGATAACCATGTTTGTAGCATCATCTCCAGCCAAATGTGACTTTTTATTAAATTTTATTAATGGCTAAACTAACCAAAAAATGTCCATAAGTAAAGCATTAATGTGACGTATGTCTCTATAAATTGATTGTCTTGGTCATGGTTTAGTCAAGTTTGTCAAAGAGAACAATCCCATTATTTACATTTGATATCATTCACGACTAAGGAAAGAAAAAAGCACGAATAACGTCCAATATTGGAGTGAAAAACCAACATCGTCTATTCAAAACTGGCTCTGTTTTTACTTCGAAACATCTTGAGCGTATTGAAGCGCTCGAGCTTCTTTATCATAGACTTGTGACAGAGTTTGATATTGTGAAGAGAGGCGCTTGTAATCTTCAGCAAGTTCCAAAGCGTTGGTGTTATACCATTCCGCAGTTATTTGATTGACGGTTTTGTTTGACTCGCGGCACTTTTGGGCCAGGATCTCCCACCCATTAGCTGACCATTGGGATTGTGTGCTCAATTTAAGCAGTTGATTCGCTTTAGTTGTGAGCTCTTCTTTGTATTGAATCGATGCTTTTAATTGCGCTTTGAACACATTTTGGTTCGACTTGGCACGCCAAAGTAGCACGAGCTCATGCAGTGAAAAGGTTTCGGACAATAACTGACGCTGTTTATGTTCGGTTAAAAGTGTATTGAATACCTCAACATGCTGATTGTAATTGGACTCTAAACGATTGAATTGGGTAAGATTGTCATTCCACGACGATGGGTTACATTGAATATTGGCGTGCCCCGTTATCGGGAACAGAAGAAATAGTAGTATCCAATTGAGTCTGTTGATCATTATTGCTCGCGTTAGTTGACCTGCTCTTTTGAGTATATACCCAAATTTCTACGACATGCGTGCTGCTGGTGGGATAAGAATAAAGAATGAAAAGGAAAAGGGCATGAAGAAAATTCTCGTCGCATTGATTGTCATGCTGTTGCTCGGCGGAGCGGGGGCTGGATACTATTTCTTCTTTATGCAGAAAGATGAACCTGAAGCACCAAAGGCTACACAAGTCGAGCAATCGTCACTGCAAAAAGAAACATCCAAACCGATTCTGGATTTAGAAGCCGCTCCCCCGGAAGTTACCGAGTACTACGTTATTGAGCGTCGTGTCAATGTTTACAACAAGCCTAACCTTAATGCTTTAGTTGTCGATACGCTCTATAAGGGAGAAAAAGTATCGGTGTTAGAAAAAGTAGATGGGTGGTACCGAATCTCCGGCTATCTTGTCTATGAAGAGGGTGGAGAAGAAAAAGCCGAATGGTTGAATGCTGAAGGGTTATCGGATGCAGAGCCAGTTATTAAAGAGCAAGAGCGCTTAGAGATATTGGATGAATACCTACAGAAGTCGGATGATTTAAAAGTTCACTTGGATATTTTCCGTAAGAAAACACAGCAATTGTTAGACGATGAAACCTGTGATCCGAGTGATTTTGAGGAGCTCGGGGGTTGGGTGCGTTCTGTGACGTTCAAAAAGCGCAACGTTTACTTCATCTATTGTGGCGGTTTGGAGCAAGAGAATAAGATCTACTTAGATGTTGATAAGGGCGATATTTTTTATCGATAACTCACCACCAATTACACTCGTTCTCTAAAGACGTTTTGATAAATGCAATAACGATGCAAACCTGAAATCAGAGATTTATAACTTTTTAGTTGTGAACCATAATCAATAGGAATACTATCAACGAGTCAAGTGACCTAACTTGGCTCTTTGTGTTTTTAGTGAGTTCCTATGCCTTGGATTTACCTTAGAAAGTTGATTTTGCTGCTATTTGCAATGGTATTGCTACCAGTGCATGTATCTGCTGCGCAAATCGACCACAAGGCTCACGTACCGCACTTTTCTAAGCTACAACCTTTTGTAGCCGTAAGTGTATCGCCAAACTCTTCCGTCGATTTTTCTGAAGTTTCAGAAGAAAGCTCTCAATCTCCAGTATCTGAAGGCCATGCAAGTCTCGATTCCGTTGCTTTGTTTAACTCTCAGCGCTGGACGTCTTACTTACGGGAAGGGCTTGATGACGAGCACGTAGATTTTGTCGGCGATCTCACTACTCCGTTTTACGCTGATGCGGGTTACGCATACAGCTTGATGGACATTAACTGGCGTCACAACCAGTCCACATTTTATCATTTCACAAGCGATCATCGCATTTCTGGTTGGAAAGAGACCAATGCCATGTACGTCGCACTCAATAGTCAGTTCTCTGCCTAAACACCATCTATTTGCACCATTGTGCACTCTTAACACGACGATTGTATTCGACAGGACGTGAGCGTTCTGAGCATTTCATACCCTGAATTTATTCTGGGAGCATCTGTCGTGTGTTAAGCCTTGTTATTAAAAGCTTCACTTCATCGTGAAGGGATGATGTTTACATGAAAAAAACACCAAAGCAGCAAAAGAACAGAAAGCTGATGAATCACTACTCAGCTTGGAAATATGTCGTATTAATCACGACGGTCATTATCTTAACTTTAAGTGCGATCCCAACTTGGTTTGGCGAACAGCCTTCTATCCAGTTGACGTTTTCGGAGCAAAACAACAGTGAAATGTCGGTTGTTCATCTGAATCAACTGCTAAAAACCAACCATATTTCAGCCGACAAAATCATCGAAAAAGACGGCAAAACAACCATTGTATTCGATGGTGAAGATGCGCAAAGTAAAGCTCGTGCGTTGTTAAACAAAGAGCTAAATAAAGACGACAGCATCACTTTCTCATACGTATCGGTTGCGCCAGAATGGTTGAATGAGATGGGCTTTAGCCCAATTAAGCTCGGTCTTGACCTTCGTGGTGGCGTTCAGTTTTTGTTGAATGTTGATGTGAATAAAGCGTTTGAAGAACAACGTGATGCGTTGATTGATGAAATCAAAGCGAATCTACGTGATCAACGTGTTCGTGGTGTGCAAGTTCGAGCAGAAAGTGGCAACCGAATTACGGTAAACAGTGACAGCGAGCAAGCATTGTCGGAAGTGAACAATTTCTTGCGTCAAAACTACCCGGGCTGGATTTCAAAAAGTTCATCTCGTGGCTTTGTGCTTGAACCGAGTGAACAAAATATCCAAGAATTTCAATCGTCGACTCTTCAACAAAACCTGAAGATCATGCGTGGTCGTATTGAAGAACTTGGTATCACAGAAGCACTAGTGCAACGCCAAGGTAAAGAGAGCATTCGAATTGAGCTCCCTGGTGTACAAGATCCTGCTCAAGCGAAAAACGTTATTGGTGCAACAGCAAGCTTGGCGTTTTATGAAGTGAAAGATGCGAGCCAAGCACACAGCAGCCAAGATCTTGTTCTTCAAGACAATGACGGTCGTACGGTGATTTTGGCAAAACGACCAGTCCTAACGGGTGAGCACATCGTAAACGCTCGTGCTGGTGTCGACAAAATGGGTATGTCAGAAGTAAATATTTCTCTTGACCACGCTGGTGGTAAGAAAATGAGCGACTTCTCAGCAACTCACATCGGCAAGCCAATGGCGACCGTTTACCGAGAGTACAAAACAAACGATCGCGGTGTAACTGAGCGTAGTGAGCGCGTTATCAGCGTCGCGACTATTCAATCTCAACTTGGTAGCCAGTTCCGTATTACTGGGGCAGGTAGCATGGACGATGCGCAGCAGTTGGCGCTATTACTTCGAGCGGGTTCACTAACTGCGCCGGTTACTATTGTGGAAGAGCGTACTATCGGTGCTTCTCTGGGGGCAGAAAACATTGAAAACGGTTTTGCAGCACTGGCTTTAGGTATGGGACTAACACTGACCTTTATGGCACTTTGGTACCGCCGCTTAGGTTGGGTAGCAAACGTGGCGCTTTGTGCCAACATGCTTTGTTTGCTTGGCTTAATCGCCTTGTTACCAGGAGCGGTTCTAACGCTTCCGGGTATTGCCGGTTTAGTGTTAACCGTCGGTATGGCAGTAGACACCAACGTTATTATCTTTGAACGTATTAAGGACAAAATGCGTGAAGGCCGCAGCTTCGCTCAAGCGATTGATCTTGGCTTTGACAGCGCATTCTCGACCATCCTTGATGCCAACATTACTACCATGATCACCGCCGTGATTTTGTACGCCATCGGTAATGGCCCAATCCAAGGCTTTGCCTTAACACTCGGATTAGGTTTGTTAACCAGTATGTTTACAGGCGTATTTGCCTCTCGAGCAATGATCAATTTAATTTGGGGCCGCGATGCCCGTCGTGATGTGAGGGTTTAATCATGGTCGAAATGCTAAAACAAAATATTCGTAAAATTCGCTACTTTACTACGCTAGTTTCCATCATTTTAACGGTGATCGCGATCGTCGCTCTAGGCTTTAAAGGGTTGAACCTAGGTTTGGACTTCACTGGCGGTATGGTGACAGAAGTAAAGGTAGATAAGCAGCTAACTAACCATGATTTGCTTGACGTTCTGCAACCAAAGCTTGGTGAATCTGCGTCAGTGACACGCTCTGGTGAAGATGGCCGTTGGGTGATTCGTTACTCTGCGCCGGAAGATGGACAAACGTTGCCAAGTGTAGAAGAGGTGTTGAAGCCAATCTCTCACCAAGTTGATGTTGTCAGCAACAGTATAGTTGGCGCTCAAGTTGGCCAAGACTTGTTTGAACAAGGTGGCTTAGCATTGTTGATTTGTGTCTTGAGTATTCTCGGTTACTTGTGTTTCCGTTTTGAGTGGCGTTTAGCGAGTGGTTCACTGTTTGCTTTGGCCCATGATGTGATCTTAGTGCTTGGCTTCTTTGCAATTACTCAAATGGAGTTCAACTTAACCGTTTTTGCTGCTGTGCTGGCGATTTTAGGTTACTCATTGAATGACTCGATCATCATTGCAGACCGAATCCGTGAGCTGTTGATTGCGAAGCAGAGTTGGAAAACAGAAGACATCAATGACCAAGCTGTTATTGCGACGTTTTCACGCACTATGGTGACATCTGGTACGACATTGATCACTGTTGGTGCATTATGGATTATGGGAGGAGCGCCTTTGGCTGGTTTCTCAACCGCCATGTTTATTGGCGTTCTGTCGGGTACATGGTCTTCGATTTCGATTGGTACTGTGCTGCCGGAGTGGTTGAAACTGGAGCCGAAACATTATCTTCCAGTTGAGATTGACGCAGCGCCGTAGCATTATTTTTAAGGTAAAAGTGCTTGCGCCACTCATCTTGAGTGGCGCTTTTTTGTGCTTATTTCACGCGCATCAAGCGATGTTTCACAAGTCCCAAATCGAACTCTAAGACTTGTGAGCGCTTCATTGCTTCGACTTTATTCAACATCGACTCTTGGTAGCCTTTCTTCTTCATCCACTGAAGAGGTACAGAGAAAGCATCTTCATTAACGACATAAGACTCGCCTTTATGCTCACCGCTATAGACGTTCACAACCCAAACTCGGGCTTGAAAGTCCAATACTTCACCCATGACTTTAGCGATTTTATTCAGAATATTTTTCATTGTTTCCAGTTTGCCTTAGCTTAGTAGCAACCAGACACCAACTCCCATCATTAAAGTGCCTGCGATACGGTTCATTAGACGTACATTCTTAGACTGACCTAATACGTGTTTCAACCCTTTACCACCAGTAGCGTACAGAGACATGCAAATGAACTCAAACAGTAAAATAATGGAGACAAGTATGATCAGTTGCGGTGCAAGCGCTGCGTTTTGGTCTATAAAAGGCGGTAAAAGAGAAATCATAAATGCCCAGCCTTTTGGGTTTGCGATTGCGGTAACGAAGCCTTGCATGATCAGTGTGATATTGTCACTCTTTGGTGTTTCTAAGTTGTCGACATTAATCGCAAGTTTCCCTCGCGATCGCCACATTTCAACACCAAGATAGAGTAAATAACCGCCACCAATGAACTTTAACGCGATAAACATCCAAGGATAATTGAGCATAATCGCAGCGATACCTAACACCGCAGAGACTGACACCAGCGCAACACCGAGAAGCTCTCCTATCATCATCCATAACGTGCGACGATAACCGATACTCATACCTAACGTTAGGGCGAGAGTCATGCACATACCAGGCGTGATTGAGACAAAAAAGAAAGTAGGGATGAACATACTGAGCAATGCAAGATTCATATCTGTTGATGATTTAGTGATTAAAGAGAAGCCACAAAGATAGTGCAAAGTGGAAAAGGATGCTACTACAAAGCGAACGATTACTTTCACTAGTAGCTAGTTGATGTTCTTCGAATATATAAATTTAAAATGAAATTATATTTTAATCTATGCGTCATAATAGTGCGTATTGCACCAGTATGAGACAAGCTCTTATATCATTTTTAGATTAAATATATTTAATTTATTATATTTTATCGGTATTAATCATCACTGTATTAAAATAATCGAATTGATAACTAAATTATCATTAAATGCAGTAATTAAATGATATGTTTGATAATTATTTTTACTGATAATTGAATTATTATTCTAATCTCAAGTTTGTTGTAATCATATAGGCTTAAAATTCAGATCTTAAATCATGACATAATGTAACGTCTACCATTCTGTATGTAAGTGCATGATATTTAATAATTATGTTTCTATTTCTGTTGGTGTGGCTTTTGTGGAAGTGTGATTTAAAACAATGACTTATGTAAAATTAACCATTTTATAACATTTCACGGGTAATGAGATCTAAATCAATCTTATGCAATTGGGTGAGTTTTTTATTTGAAATGTAATATTTCTAGGTTAACTTAAAATAAAGGCAGCACGGGATTGGTTGTCAAAAGAATAAATAAACACGTCAGTTGGTGAACTATTTCATCAGTGTATTAAGTTTGCTTTTTAAATGCCGTTAAGAATGGAGTCTTCAATGAAGAAAGTCGCTTTGATCACTGGATCAAAAGGCGGAATTGGTTCTGCTATTTCCTCTCAATTAGTCAATGACGGTTACCGTGTAATCGCTACTTATTTCACAGGTAACTACGAATGTGCGCTGGAGTGGTTCAACAGCAAAGGGTTTACGAAAGATCAGGTTCGCCTTTTTGAGTTGGATGTAACAAACACGACAGAGTGTGCAGAGAAATTGGCGCAATTGCTTGGGGAGGAAGGAACCATTGATGTTGTTGTCAACAACGCAGGAATCACACGTGATGGCGTGTTTAAAAAGATGACTGCGCAAGCTTGGAATGATGTCATCAATACTAACCTCAATAGTTTATTCAACGTTACGCAACCCCTCTTTGCTGCAATGTGCGAAAAAGGCGGTGGTCGTGTCATCAATATCTCTTCAGTCAATGGTCTTAAAGGGCAGTTTGGTCAAGCAAACTACTCGGCGGCGAAAGCTGGGATGATCGGTTTCTCTAAAGCCTTAGCATACGAAGGTGCTCGCTCGGGTGTGACAGTTAATGTTATCGCTCCGGGTTACACGGGTACGCCAATGGTTGAGCAAATGAAGCCAGAAGTGCTGGAATCCATCACGAACCAAATTCCAATGAAACGTCTTGCGACACCAGAAGAAATTGCAGCATCAGTGAGCTTCTTGGTCAGCGATGCGGGCGCCTACATCACCGGAGAGACTTTGTCGGTGAACGGCGGCCTATACATGCACTAAGGAGAGAAGATGATGGAAAAAGTATTTATCGTAGCGGCGAAGCGTACTCCAATTGGTGCTTTTGGTGGCAGCCTGAAAAATACTTCTGCTGGCGATCTGGCAGCAGTAGCGATTAAAGGCGCGTTGGAAGCGGCAAAGTTGCCTGGCGACAAGGTTGACGAAGTGATTGTTGGCAACGTTGTTGGTGCAGGTCAAGGAATGGGTGTTGGCCGCCAAGCGGCACTGTTTGCGGGGGTTCCTGAATCTGTTCCTGCATATGGCGTAAACATGGTTTGCGGTAGTGGCATGAAAACGGTCATGGATGCCGTGTCCCATATCCGTAGTGGCGATGCTGAGATCGTTGTTGCAGCGGGTGTTGAAGTCATGTCGCAGATTCCGTTTGCTGCACCAAGCAGCATTCGTGATGGCAACAAAATGGGCAATCTGGAGCTAAAAGATCTGCTCGTAGCGGACGGTTTAACCGATGTTTACAACCAATATCACATGGGTGTGACGGCAGAAAACGTAGCAAAACAAATCGGCTTAACTCGCCAGCAGCAAGACGAATACGCGCTGTCTAGCCAACAGAAAGCGGTAGCCGCTATCGAAGCTGGCAAATTTCAAGACGAAATTGTGCCAGTGGAAGTAAAGCAACGCCGTGAAACCGTGATGTTTGATACGGATGAATACCCAAAAGCGAACGCGACAATGGAAGCCTTAAGCAAGCTACGTCCTGCTTTTGACCGCGAAGGCACTGTGACTGCGGGTAATGCATCAGGTATTAACGATGGCGCGAGTGCGATTATCGTTGCATCTGAAAGCGCAGTTAAAGCGCATGGATTAACGCCGCTTGCTGAGATCGTAAGCTATGCGCAATCGGGTCTTGATCCGAAGATCATGGGCCTAGGTCCTGTTGAGTCGGTCAATAAAGCACTCGAAAAAGCAGAACTCAGTGTACACGACATCGACGTTTACGAGTTAAACGAAGCATTTGCAGCGCAAGCACTTGGCGTGATTCATCAGTTGGCGGAAACAAACCAAGTTCCAGTTAACGCGATTCAAGATAAAGCGAACTTTAACGGTGGTGCTATCGCGCTAGGACACCCGCTTGGTGCTTCTGGCAACCGAATCTTAGTCACGCTGGTTCACGAGCTTCATAAGCAAAATGGTCAATATGGCGTTGCTTCACTTTGTGTGGGCGGCGGCATGGGCACGGCTGTGGTTGTAAAGACAGTTAAGTAATTATTTAAACGGACATTTTTAATTCTTTCTCTAGGAGACAAACCATGTACACAGATTTCTTCAAAACATTTAGCGATCAAACTGAAAAAAATCTAGAACCTTACTTGAAGTTCAACAAGCTAGTGACAAAAAACGTAGAAGTGTTGACCGAGCTTCAATTGAACGCCATTCGCACATACAGTGAAGTGGGTCTAAACCAGATGAAAGCAGCGACAGAAATCAAAGACGTAACGTCATTGACTGCTTTCAACAGTCAGCAACTAAGCGTACTTACTAAACTTTCTCAACAAATGATGGATGACAGCAACAAGCTTCAAGCGATTGCAAAAGAGTTCAAAGAAGACGTTGAGAAAATGACTTCGGAAAATCTAAAGACTGTTACTCCAGCGTAATTTGTCCGATTCTCGCCGCCCCTAGATTTGGGCGGCGTTGTTTTTTCCGAATATAGGAGTAAGACTATGTTTCAACACTTCTTTTCGGACTATCTTGTGAAGCTTCAGGAAACCAATCATCAGTGGTGGCATGATTTCGAAGTGAACAAGGCAGTCGTGAACTCTCCTTTAAACAAGGCCATGCAAGAAGTGAACTTTGAGGATACTGCCAAACTGTTCGAACAAGCTGCGAATCAGCCTGCTGCGATTTTAAAGCTGCAAGCACAGTGGTGGGAACAGCAGCTGCAAATTTGGCAGAATGTTGCATTGGCAGGGAACCAAGCACAAATCGTCGAAGCTGAAAAAGGGGATAAGCGTTTCTCAAACGAAGCGTGGCAAAATGAAGCCATGTATAGCTTCATCAAACAATCCTACCTTTTATTTAGTAAGACCTATCTGGACACCATCGAGTCTTTGGAAGGCTTAGATGAAAAGACGAAAGAACGTATTATTTTTTTCTCTCGCCAAGCCATTAACGCCCTTTCTCCTTCCAACTTCATCGCCACTAACCCAGAGCTTTTGAAGCTGACACTTGAGCAAAACGGTCAAAACTTACTGGCAGGCTTAGAGCAGTTGAAAGAAGACGTTGAGTCGAGCGCAGACATTTTAAAAATTCGTATGACGAATAACAATGCATTCCGCGTGGGCGATGACGTTGCGACGACACAGGGCAATGTGGTTTTTCAAAACGAATTGTTTGAGTTGATTCAATATCGACCTCTAACAGAGAAAGTGAATGCGACGCCGCTGCTCATCGTCCCACCTTTCATCAATAAATACTACATCCTTGATTTAACAGCAAAGAACTCAATGGTTCGATGGTTGTTAGAGCAGGGGCATAGTGTATTTATGATGTCTTGGCGCAATCCAGGCAAGGCACAAGCGCACATAGAGTTTGGTGACTACGTGACAGAAGGCGTAGTGAAAGCCGTCGCTGCAATTGAAGATATAACAGGACAAGAGCAAATCAATGCTGCTGGTTATTGTATCGGTGGTACTGTTTTAGCAAGCACGGTTGCCTACTACGCTGCAAAACGTATGAAGAAGCGCATTAAGTCTGCCACTTTCTTCACCACGTTGCTCGACTTCTCTCAACCAGGTGAAGTCGGCGCGTATATCAATGACACCATTGTTAGTGCAATTGAAGCGCAAAATAACGCAAAAGGGTATATGGACGGCCGTTCCTTAAGCGTGACGTTTAGTTTACTGCGTGAAAACAGCTTGTACTGGAACTACTACGTCGACAATTACTTGAAGGGTAACAGTCCGGTTGATTTCGACTTGTTGTACTGGAATAGCGATAGCACCAACGTCAGCGCTGCATCTCACAATTTCTTGCTTCGCGAGCTCTATTTAGAGAACAAGCTGGTGCAAGATAAAGGCGTCAAAATTGGTGGAGTATGGATTGATCTAAATAAGATCAAAATTCCTAGCTATTTTGTGTCAACGAAAGAAGACCACATTGCGTTATGGCAGGGAACTTACCGTGGTGCGCTGAACACGGGTGGTAACAAAACGTTTGTCCTCGGTGAGTCTGGTCATATTGCGGGCATCGTGAACCCTCCAGCTAAAAATAAGTATGGTTATTGGTTGAACGATAATTTGGATGACTCTGCTGATGAGTGGTTGAATAACGCGGAACACAAAGAGGGATCGTGGTGGACACACTGGAACGAGTGGTTACTCCAATTCAACCCTAAAGAGCAAGTTGAGCCTTTCCCTATTGGCTCAGAAAACCATCCGGTTATTGATGAGGCGCCAGGACAATACGTCAAACAGGTTCTGCCAGTAAAAGAATCTTAAACGACTCCCTATAGCAGTAAATCTTAGCGGCCTTTATGGTCGCTTTTTTTATGTATGATTGCTTGTTTATTGTTGGCAAGTACCATTGATTAATAAATAAAAAGCGCCGAGCATTTGCTCGGCGCTCAGTGTCAACAAATAGGCTAGTTGACGAGTAGAGATGCGTTACGTTATACCTCTTTATCCTTACCAAATGACAGCAGCCAGAGAGAGATTGCTGCTACCGCCACAAAGCCGGAAAGAATAATCACTGGCATAGCACTGTAGCCAAGGATATGCCAAATTACAGATTCTAATGTACTCATGGTAAGTCTCCTTAGTGCCAGCCTTCAACGCCGCTCATGTCTGGTAGTTTGTGCGCAATACCTTTGTGACAGTCTACACATGTTTTCTCGCCTGAAGCTAGAGCGGTGGAGTGTTGTTCTGCCGCACGTGATCCTTGCTGAGAGTAATCCATGAAATCAAACTCATGACAGTTACGACATTCAAGAGAGTCATTCTTTTTCATACGTGCCCACTCTCGCTCTGCGAGGTGTCCACGACGCTCTTGGAACTTCTCTGGCGTATCGATCGTCTTCGTTACGAAGTGTGCAAATAGCTCTTTAGATGCCTGTACTTTACGAACGATCTTATCCGTCCATTCATGAGGAACGTGACAGTCTGAACAAATCGCACGAACACCAGAACGGTTGGAGTAGTGAATTGTTTCTTGAATTTCAGCAACGATCGGCGCGTGACAGCCAGAACAGAATTCTTCTGTGTTGGTTGCTTCCATACCTGTGTTGAATGCGCCCCAAAATAGAAGGCCACCAGCGAAGCCTAGAAATAAAACCACACCAGCGGCAGCTTTACTCGGGCTCGACAGTCTCTTCCAAAACGCTTTAAGTATTTTCATAAGTAACCTCTTAGTACTCGCGTTTCAATTACTGAAGCGAATCGACTGCCTTAAACTCGTTTTCCACTAGTGGTTTTGCATCCGTTTGTGGAACGTGACATTGCAAACAGAAGTAACGACGAGGAGACATATCTGCCAGTACCGCATCTTCTCTGTTTACATAGTGCGTTACGCTAATTTTAGTCGCACCTGACTCTTTTGCATTTTTCCAGCTATGACATGCAAGACACTTGTTAGCATTTAACGAAATTTCGTAGTGACGAATGCTGTGTGGGATCAACGGTGGTTGATAAACATAGCTGTCTTCAACGATTTGATCTTTAGGGAAGTCTTTGAACTCGTCTGCTGGACGCGTATCTTCCAATTGAGACATTCCACGTAAAGATTCTAGACCACCAATACCACCAGGATTATCCAACTCAGCTTGCGCAATGCCTGTCACTAACGCACCTACAGATAAAACTGCGACAAGTAATTTTTTCATCATTTCATCTCCGCCTTTATGGCTTAAATTCTTTATTAGGCCGCCATAATGACGGCCGTAGCATTCAGTATCTGAAGGTTAAGCAATCTTAGTGATTTTGACTGGGCACTTCTTAAAGTCTGTCTGTTTAGACAGTGGATCAGTCGCATCTAGGATAAGCTTGTTAATCAAAATACGTGCATCAAAGAACGGTACGAATACCAAACCTTTTGGCGGACGGTTACGACCGCGAGTTTCAACACGAACGCGTACTTCACCGCGTTTGTTTGCCATGAGTACTTCTTCACCACGACGAACATTGCGTGCTTTTGCGTCTTCTGGGTGCATGTAACACACTGCGTCTGGTACTGCTTTGTATAATTCAGGTACACGACGAGTCATGGTGCCTGTGTGCCAATGCTCAAGAACACGACCAGTACATAACCACATATCAAATTCATCGTTCGGTACTTCTGGTGGCGCTTCGTATGGCGCGGAAATGATCTTCGCTTTGCCATCAGCATTGCCGTAGAAGTCCCAACCAGAACCTTCTTTTGCGTATGGGTCTGAACCTTCTTTAAAGCGCCACTGTGTTTCTTTACCATCAACAACAGGCCAACGTAGACCACGTACTTGATGGTAGCGGTCGTATGGAGCCAAATCATGCCCGTGACCACGGCCAAATGTTGCGTATTCCTCAAACAGACCTTTTTGAACATAGAAACCGAAGTGGTGAGCATCGTCATTCAGTTCACGAGCTTCTTCGATAGGGAATTTGTCGACGTTACCATTGCGGTAAAGTACGTCGTACATTGTTTTACCACGGTATTGAGGCGCTTTCGCTAGAAGCTCTTCAGGCCACACTTCTTCCATTTTGAAGCGTTTCGAGAACTCCATTAGCTGCCACAGGTCGGATTTTGCTTGACCGACTGTGCCCACTTGTTGGTACCAAGCTTGAGTACGACGCTCTGCGTTACCGTAAGCACCTTCTTTTTCAATCCACATTGCGGTAGGAAGAATAAGGTCTGCTGCTTGTGCTGTTGCTGTCGGGTATGGGTCAGACACAACGATGAAGTTTTCTGGGTTGCGGTAACCTGGAAGACGTTCTGTGTTGATGTTTGGACCGGCTTGCATGTTGTTGTTACATTGAACCCAGTAACAGTTCAGAACGCCGTCATTCAGCATACGGTCTTGCAATACGGCGTGGAAGCCAGGTTTTGGTGGAATCGTACCTTCTGGCAGTTTCCAGATGTCTTCTGCAATCTTACGGTGTTTAGGGTTAGCAACCACCATGTCCGCTGGTAGGCGGTGAGCAAACGTACCAACCTCACGAGCGGTACCACATGCTGATGGTTGGCCCGTTAGTGAGAATGGACTGTTCCCCGGAGTCGAGATCTTACCGGTTAGTAGGTGGATGTTGTAAACCAAGTTATTCATCCATACACCACGAGTATGCTGGTTCATGCCCATTGTCCATAGAGACATCACTTTCGTGTTTGGATCCGCGTATTGCTTCGCAAGCTCGATAAGCTTCTCTTTCTCAACACCAGAGATTTCAGATGCTTTCTCTACTGTGTATGGCGCTACTGATTTCTTGTACTCTTCGAATGAGATAGAAGTGAGTTTGCCAGAGTTCGGGTTCTTCGCTGCTTTTTGTAGCGGATCATCGTCACGTAGACCGTAGCCGATGTCAGTGTCTGCTTGAGTGAAGTTCGTGTGTTTGTTCACGAAGTCCCAGTTTACTGCATCGTTTTCGATGATGTAGTTTGCGATGAAGTTAGCAATTGCAAGGTCAGACTGAGGATTGAAAATGTAGCCGTGGTCTGCCAACTCAAATGAACGATGGTAGTAAGTAGAAAGCACGTTCACTTTAACGTGAGGGTGGCTTAGGCGGCGGTCAGTAATGCGAGTCCATAGAACCGGGTGCATCTCTGCCATGTTTGAGCCCCAAAGAACGAAAGCGTCTGCGTTCTCAAAGTCATCGTAACAACCCATTGGCTCATCGATACCGAATGCGCGCATGAAACCTACAACGGCAGAAGCCATACAGTGGCGAGCGTTTGGATCAATGTTGTTTGATCGGAAGCCTGCTTTCATTAACTTTGATGCAGCGTAGCCTTCCATTACTGTCCATTGGCCTGAGCCAAACATACCTACGCTTGTTGGGCCTTTTTTCTCGAGGGAAGCTTTCCATTTCTCAGCCATGATGTCGAAAGCGTCATCCCAAGAGATAGGTGTAAATTCACCATCTTTGTGGAATTTGCCATCTTTCATTCGTAGCATCGGTTGAGTTAGACGGTCTTGACCGTACATGATCTTAGAAAGGAAGTAACCTTTGATGCAGTTCAGACCTTTGTTTACTGGTGCTTCTGGGTCACCCTGTGTTGCTACCACTTTGCCGTTTTGAGTGCCAACAAGAACAGAACAGCCTGTACCACAGAAACGACAAGGTGCTTTGTCCCATGTGATTTTGGTTTGATCAGAGCTTGCAATCAGGTTGGCTGCAGATGCTGGTAGTGTCACACCTGCGACAGCAGCAGCTGATGCAGCCGCGTTTGCTTTCACAAACGCACGTCTTGTCATTTTCATACTTCACCCTCGATTTGGGAATGTTGTGTTCCAGTGTCTTCTTCATCCGTTTCTTCAAGCCCAGTTTCGATTTGGTGATAAACCAATACCGTGCTTAAGACGTTCGGTAAATTGTTAATGGCATCGATAGTGTCTGTGATGAAACCTTGGTTCTCAGTTTCAAGTACGACGATAATCTTGCCTTCAGGACTGTCACCATAGATTTCCGCATTTTCGTGTGCTTCTATCTTTTGTTTGATTTCGTCCAAATGTTCCGGCAGCACATGTACTACCAAACTTGAAATATGCACTTCATTTAGTGACATATAGCTCTCTCATTTATTTTTATTGCCTTTGGCCGACGACATTCGGCTTAGGCTGTTGTATTGCTCACATTGATGGATGAAGTTGGGCACACTGAAACACAGGCGCCGCAGCCGTTACACTCATCAAGGTCTAAATTGGGTTGTGCTACTTTCCCCAGTTCTAATTTGAACTGAATCGCCATCGGGTCGCACATATCCCCACAGCTTCGGCATTCGACATTTTGTTTTGCTAAGCAGTTATCGTTGATACTTGCTTTTGCTTGCCAAGGTTGTTCTGTTTCTGGCAAGAAAAGGGGCTCAGGACAGGCGTTTGCACATTGATAGCAAAATGTGCATTCATCGATGGAAAAATCGACCGAGGGGAATCCGCCATCACTTTTGGTTATAATCTTTGTTTCACAGGCCTCAATGCATTTACCGCAGCGAGTGCAATCGTCCGTAAACTGTTGCGGTTTAGTTAACCAAGGCAAACGTACGACGTTGTCGGGGTGCGCTTTTCTTGCAAAGAGTCTTCTTCTGGAAAGGTCTACCACTTAGTCACCTCGAAACTTGGAACCCAAACTAAGCATAGTCCACAATTTTCATTAATAAACTGTCATTTAAACTAACGAAATTGTAGTTTTTGACATATTTGTATAAATACCTCTTAGGGGGTAAATGGTATGCAATATTGTTTTGGATCAATAAATTCCGTCGCAGGTGATCACATATTGATAAAGTTGAAAGGTAATGGGTTCATTGCACGTACAAATAGGATTGTTAATGGGCGAGGAACTCAGATTGTTTAAAAATGTGAAAAAGTCGGTGACGCGCACGATTGCGTCCGCAATGCTTCTTATTTTGCTGCTCTCAGTTGCTACGACTGGTTTTGCGATTTTTACGTTAGCGTCCAGTTTGAACGATGCTGAAGCCGTCAATGTTGCTGGCTCGATGCGAATGCAAAGCTACCGTCTAGCGAATGATATTCAGGTTAAATCTGTTGACTATTCTTCACATATTGACGCATTTGAAAATTCGATATATTCACCTTCAATGAAAGCGCTTCAGCATTGGTCTGTGCCTGAAGACATCACTCACGATTACTACCGCCTTATTATCAGATGGCATGAACTCAAGGCGGTGCTTAGAGGAGACAACCCGGCAGAATATCAACTCCTAGTGGCCGGTTTTGTTGAACAAATCGATGAGTTTGTATTTAAGCTGCAAAGCTTTTCGGAGCAAAAACTGATTAACTTAGCCTGGATCGGCGGGTTAGGGTTGGGTGGCATCCTTTGTGTCAGTATGTTTGTCGTTCATTTTGTGCGCCTCGAAGTTGTTCGGCCTCTGCGTGCCTTAGTTTTTGCTAGCGAGCAAATTAAAAATCGCTCATTCAATATATCGCTCAATGTATCCAGCGATAATGAAATGGGAATACTGACTCGAACCTTTAACCGGATGGCGACAGACCTTGGTAAGTTGTACCGAGGATTAGAGCAAGCGGTTGATGAGAAAACACGTAAATTGCAGCATGCCAACCAGTCTTTAGAAGTGCTGTATGACTCGTCAAAAGAACTCACGGCGTCGCGTATTAATCAAGACAATTTCCAGGCGATTTTGCAGCATATCGTCAGTCTTGAGGGCATTAAAGCGGTCAAACTTGAAATCGAGCAGTTGGGAGAACCGAGCTGGATATTGATGGAAGGAGAAGAATGCTGCCAAGATTGTGATGAAGATTGCCACGGTAAAGCCCTGATGCTAGATGGTGAGCACTTGGGCTATTTATATTGGAAAGCAGGGTTACCTTGTCCGAACGAGGCTCTTATTGACAACTTCGTGCAGATTTTATCACGCGCTGTGTATTACAATCGGGCGCAGCGCCAAGCAGAACAAATTCTGCTGATGGAAGAGCGAGCCACTATTGCTCGGGAGTTGCATGATTCATTGGCTCAAGCACTCTCTTACTTAAAAATTCAGGTCGCTTTGTTGAAGAGAAGCGTAAAGAACTTGCCTGACGAAAAGGCGATCGCGCAGGCTAATCAAGTTATTGCCGAGCTAGATACGGGCTTATCTGCGGCTTATACGCAGTTACGCGAATTACTGACGACGTTTCGTCTTACGATTAAAGAGGGTAGTTTTGGCCAAGCATTGCAAGACATGGTTGAAACGCTCAGTGAACAAACTGCTGCGGACATTACGCTAAAAAATAGACTTTCATCAACTGAACTGGACGCACATCAGCAGGTTCATTTACTACAGTTGATAAGAGAAGCGGCAATTAATGCTATCAAACATGCGCAAGCAGATAATATTCACATTCAATGTCTCGATAATGATGGAAAAGTCACAGTAACCGTTAGCGACGATGGAATAGGCTTTGAACATCAAGACGAAAAATTAAATCATTACGGTATGAGTATCATGCAAGAGCGGGCCGCTAGACTGCATGCCGATCTGCACATCGAAGCATCGATAAACAAAGGTTGTACCGTAAAATTAGAATTCCAACATAGTAAGGAAGTAAACAGTGACAGTGTGTAAAGTAATGCTGGTGGATGATCATCCACTCATGCGAAGAGGTATCCACCAGCTTTTAAGCTTTGAGCCTGAGTTTGAGGTCATTGCAGAAGCAAGTAATGGCGCGGATGCAGTAGCGAAAGCGCATGAGCTAGAACTGGATCTTGTACTTCTTGATCTTAATATGAAAGGCATGTCTGGCCTTGATACTTTGCAAGCACTGCGTGCAGATGGCTGTGAAGCCAGAATTGTCATTCTAACCGTTTCAGATAGTCCAGCAGATATAGAAGCAATAGTTCGAAGTGGTGCCGATGGCTATTTATTGAAAGACACTGAGCCTGATGAGTTGGTTGAGTTGCTAAAACAAGCGCACCAAGGGGACAGGGCATACAGCCAAGAAGTTTCTAAGTATTTGAGTGAACGTTCAGAGCAAGAGGACGTGTTTGATACACTGACCGATCGTGAATCTCAGATCTTAAGAGAGGTGGCAAGAGGTTTCCGCAACAAGCAAATTGCCGATCGTCTTTTTATCTCTGAGTCTACGGTTAAAGTACATATGAAGAGTTTACTTAAAAAGCTTCAAGTTCCTTCTCGTACTGCAGCAACCGTCCTTTATCTTGAGCGCTTTGGCGACATCAAATAACATTGTTGGATTTGAATCTGTAATAATAAATAAAATCAAATGCTTATATTGATTCTGACGAATAAAAAAACCGCCTAACAGGCGGTTTTTTTACTTGTCTGGGCGAATAGAGTACAAGTCACTGTTGTGCTTACCACACTCCAAATAGTACTGATAAGCCACTTTTTTGCTTTCAGCAATGACTCTCATGCAGTGCATTTTCCCCTGTTCAAAATATCGAATCTCATATTCTACACTGGTATCAAGTTGCTCAGCGGCTGCCATACTTCGCCTCCATAAACCATCCAAAAAACATCCATGCAAATTATATGCCGTTATAGGGAGCGTCGTTCGGTACGTTTTTTAGCCGATAATTGCGCTCTAACTCACTTTTTTGCGGATAGCTGTGATCAAAAAGTTAATTTCAAACTCTATATATTATTAAGGTGGCAATCAATATTTGTCACACTGGTGTAAGTTTGCCGCAATACTAAGTGATACAGGTTGAGTATAGAACTTAATCAACAGAAAAGGGAATACGAATAAGTGACTAAATTAAAGGATGTATCTAATAAGGCGCTTCGTTATGGCCTTCTATTTTGCTTCGTATTTCTGCTTGCCGGTTGTGCGAAAAAGTTTTTATACAGCAATATCGATTGGTTCGTGCTCGATTACTTAGAGGACTATGTCTCGTTGCAAGGGGAACAAGAAGTCCTAGTGGAAGAGCGCTTATTATTGTTGGCAGACTGGCACAAGAAAGAGGAGTTACCATTATATATCGAACATTTAAAAGACCTTGAGAGATTAAAAGCGAGCGATATCACCTTAAATTACTTACAAAAAAATCGAGATAGAATGCGAGCGCATTACGATAGAGTGGTCAGAAAAGCAGCACCAGATCTTTTTGCGTTAAGTTTGCAATTAACGAAAGAGCAAGAACGCGAGTTTTTGAGTAATGTACAAGAACATTATCAAGAGCGAAACGCAAAATATGCCGATAAGACAGAAGACGAAGTGCGTGAAATTATTCTGGATAACACTGAAGAGTGGATGGAAGAATGGCTGGGGAATCTATCAGGAAATCAGCGTCAATTAGCTCAAACATTTTCTCAGCAAGTTATTTTAAACAGCCCTTTATGGAGAGATTATCGAGCCACGGTATATCAAGAGCTCGAATACTTGTTCGACAACAAATCTAATGTTGTGACTTATCAAGATATATTTATGCGACTCTTGTTCGAGCCAGAGAGTTATTATAGTGAGCAGCTTTCTCTGAATATTGACTCTAACTTTGCATTGGTTGATCAACTGACATTAGATGTTTCTCGTTCCATGACCGATAAGCAATGGCGTCATTTTCGTGAAAAGGTTAAAGAGTGGCGAGTACTGGCTGAGGAACTTTTAGATTAAATTCATACTTCAATGAGCGAAAGCAAAGCGCAAAAGCCTTTCTTATCAAAAAATGATTCAAAGCAAATTCTTATTGAGCTAAGAGCGTAACATAGCGTGAGGTTTGATGAGGCAACGTCAGCTTATCAATGCGTGATAAGGCCTCATCGTACAAAACAATGAGAATAAATATGAAACATTTAGTTGAAAGATTTCTTCGATACGTCACGTTTGATACCCAATCCAATCCACATGTGACGCTTTGCCCAAGTTCACCTGGTCAGCTTGTGTTTGCTGAGTTACTTAAAAATGAGATGATCGAGCTTGGTTTAAGTGACGTGACTTTGGATAAAAATGGCTACTTGATGGCTAAACTGCCAGCCAATGTTGATTATGAGGTTCCTCCTATCGGCTTCATTGCCCATATGGATACCGCGCCGGATGCATCTGGCAAAAACGTAAAGCCGCAATTCATCGAAGATTACCAGGGTGGCGATATTGCATTAGGGTTGGGGGATGAAGTGTTATCTCCCGTGCAATACCCAGATTTACATCACCTACATGGCCACAATCTTATTACTACCGATGGCACTACATTACTTGGCGCGGATAACAAAGCTGGTATCGCAGAGATTCTTTCCGCGGTAGCTCTGCTACTGGAAAACCCAGACATTCCACACGGCGACATTTGTATCGGCTTTACTCCGGATGAAGAAATCGGTCGTGGTGCAGATTTGTTTAATGTTAAAAAATTTGGCGCGAAATGGGCATACACTATAGATGGTGGCCCGCAAGGTGAGTTGGAATACGAAAACTTTAATGCAGCAAACGCTGATGTAATTTTTCATGGTGTTAGCGTTCATCCAGGTACTGCAAAAGGCAAAATGGTCAATGCGATGAACTTGGCTGCGAAATTTCAAGTTCAAATGCCCCAAGATCAAACTCCGGAAACAACCGAAGGTTACGAAGGGTTCTTCCATCTAAAATCGGCAGAAATGGGCGTTGCACGAAGCGAGCTCGGTTACATTATTAGAGACTTTGACCGTCAAAGGCTTGAGGAGCGAAAAGCCTTTATGCAGAAACTCGTCGATGAAATGAACACGGGTTTACGCCATGGTTCTGTAGAGCTAAAAATAAAAGACAGCTATTACAATATGAGAGAAATGGTTGAGCCTTACCCTCATATCATTGAGTTGGCGAAGCAAGCGATGGAAGCGTGTGATGTGGAACCGATTATAAAACCTATTCGTGGTGGTACAGATGGCGCTCGTTTATCTTTTATGGGTTTGCCGTGCCCGAATATCTTCACCGGTGGTTTTAACTTCCACGGAATTCATGAGTTTATTTCTGTTGAAATGATGGAAAAATCAGTACTCGTTATTGTCAAAATTGCTGAGCTCACAGCGAAAAAACACAGTTAAAAGACTACGTCGAGACCTCTTGCAGATTTAATAACAAAATAGCCCAGATCTCTCTGGGCTATTTAAATATTAAGATGGAATACTAGCGCACGTCTTTGTCTTCAATTTCAATGTCTTCTAGCGGTAACCAGTCGACTTTCACCCCCGCTTGGTCGAACATATCTTGACTGACTTGGATTTTATCTCCCCAGCGAGATAAAAAGTCTTCAGACTGCTCAGGGCAGTGTACGTGTGAGATCCCTGTTTGAATGATCTTTGCCGCGCAGTTAGGGCAAGGAAAATGCGTTACCCAAATATCACATCCGTCTAAGTCACGTTTTGAGAACAAAATTGCGTTCTCTTCCGCGTGCAGTGTTTTAAGGTATTTCAACTCGCGCTCATCGGTGTCGACACTGTCAGAAACACCATGCGGATAGCCATTAAATCCAACAGATACAATGCGATTCTGTTTAGTAATAACGGCACCGACTTGTGTTGATGGGTCCTTACTCCAAGACGCCACTAGTTCTGCCATCTGGTAAAAGCGTTTCGCCCATTTAGAAATCATAGTCATCCTCTCTGTCGAAGGCGTTGAATTAATTGAATGATAACCCATTTATATTAAAAAAATAGTCAAAATCGGGGTCTTGAGTATGAAGGCGTCACTTTTTACCTTTTTAGCTACAAAACGTTCTTATCTTGAGCACTGAATCTCACTTTACGCCCGAATACAATACTCCCGTTAGTGTTTCCAAGCACACGCTAAAATTCGCGATCTCCTAAGGCGTATATTAAATAGTTATGATTGAGTTGTATGTATATTGCTCATTGAATACCACTGTTAACTAAATTACTTTATTTTCCTTTTGTTTCTCATGTTTACATTTAGAAACACCTTGGGCGCTTTTCAGTGAAGTTTTCAGTGGCAGCAAGGAGTAAGGTTGATAGGAATTCAACAATATCCTGTTCTATAAAGACGGTAAATACATGCAAAAGAAACCACTTGTCGCACTAATGGCGGCTACAGCAATCCTCGCTGGATGCGGGGAAGCTAATAATGCCCAAACGAAAGGTCAAGCGCCTCTCGTAGTGACTCAGGATGTCACGGTTATCGACTACCAACCGAGCAAGTCTTATATCGGTCGCATTGAAGCAGTAGAAGATACCAATATTACCGCGCAGATTTCTGGCTACTTAAAAGCTCGTCACTTTGAAGAGGGGCAAATGGTAGAAAAAGGGCAGCTCCTTTACTCTATCGAGCCATCTTCTTTTGAAGCCCAAGTCGCGAGTGCTAAAGCCGCACTTGCACAAGCTAAAGCGGCGCTAAAAAAAGCCGAATTAGATCATACTCGAGGTAAAAACTTGTTGCCTCGCGGTAGTATCTCTCAATCTGAGTTTGATGCTTTAACAGCTGCACTTCTTGGTGCGAGAGCAGAGCTAGAAGCGGCAAATGCTCAACTTAAACTTGCTGAAGTTAACCTTTCCTATACTCAAATCCGAGCACCTTTTAGCGGACGTATTAGTGATACCAAAGTGAGTACGGGTGATCTGGTTTCTCCGTCATCTGGCGTGCTGACAACTCTGGTGAGTTTAGATCCAGTTCATACCTCATTTAGTGTGAGTGAGCGTGAGCGTTTAGCTATGGGTATGGATCAAGTAAAAGGTGATGGCTCGGCTGAATCAAACCGCGTTGAAGTTCAGCTTGAACTGGAAAATGGACAGTTTTTTGAGCATCTCGGTAAGCTTGATTTCTTAGGTAATCGTATTGACACCAAAACGGGTACGATTGCTATGCGCGCGTTAGTGCCAAACCCAGAGCAGAAGTTACTTCCGGGTCAACACATCAAAGTGAACTTGAGAGATAAGAACACGAAAGACGTTATTGTTATCCCACGACGTGCCGTACAGACTGACTTAGAAGGTGACTTTGTGATGGTGATGGCTGAGGGAAGTGTGGCAGAGCGTCGTAACGTCGAGCTTGGCCCTCAGGTTGAACAAGGCATTATCATTCGAGAAGGGCTCGATCAGGAAGATACGGTTATTACACAAGGCCTACAACGTGTGCGTAATGGTGTAGAAGTGCGCCTTCAAGCACCTGCTGAAGATAAGCAGTAGGGGGCACTATGTTAAGTCGTTTCTTTATTCAGAGACCTAAATTCGCGCTGGTTATTTCGATCATATTAACGCTAGCCGGCGCGATCTCACTGGCGATTTTGCCAGTGGCTGAGTATCCACATATAAGCCCGCCATCAGTAAGCGTTTCGGCTTACTACACTGGCGCGAGTGCGGAAGTTGTCGAGCAGGCCATTGCGGACCCCATAGAGACCTCAGTCAACGGCGTTGAGGATATGATATACATGTCTTCAAAGAGCGCGAACGATGGCTCTTACAGCCTAAACGTCACGTTCGATGTTGGCACCGATCCAGATATGGCGCAAGTTAACGTGCAAAACCGCGTGTCACAGATTGAGTCAAAACTGCCTCAAGAAGTTCGCATGGTTGGTGTGACGGTGAAAAAGCGTTCACCTGACTTGCTGATGGTACTTAACTTCTATTCACCTGATGGCAAATACGATGATCAGTTCTTGATTAACTACATTAACTTGAATGTAAAAGATCAGTTGGCTCGTGCGAAAGGTATCAGTGAAGTTAACGTGATTGGTGGTGGCGAATACGCAATGCGTGTTTGGTTAGATCCTGAAAAAATGGCCAACCTTAAGCTAACCACGTCAGACGTATACGCCGCTTTGGCTGAACAGAACGTTCAAGTTGCGGCAGGGCGTGTAGGTGCAGCACCATACAACAATCCGCAAGAAGTTCAGTTTAACCTTGTGACCAAAGGTCGCCTGGAAAGCGTGAGTGAGTTTGAGAACGTAGTCCTTCGAGCTAATCCCAATGGCTCTACGGTTTATCTGAAAGATGTTGCTCGCGTTGAACTAGGCAAAAAGTTCTACGATGGTAACGGTAAGTTCCGTGGCCAGGACGCGTCAATCGTTGCGTTGTCTCTTCAATCGGATGCGAATGCGTTAGAAAGTGGTCAGGCCGTCATGGAGCTCCTTGAAGGCTTGAGCAAAAACTTCCCAGAGGGAATGGAATACGAGACCAGCTACGATACAACCGTGTTCGTATCTGAATCGATCAAAGGGGTAGTAAAAACACTGATTGAAGCGATTCTATTAGTGATTGCTGTAACTTACTTGTTCTTGGGTAGTGCGCGTGCAACGTTGATTCCTGTTGTCGCGATCCCCGTATCTCTGATTGGTACGTTTGCCATCATGCAGGCAACGGGCTTCACCATTAATACGGTTACTTTGTTTGGCTTGATCCTTGCGATTGGTATCGTGGTGGACGATGCGATTCTGGTTATCGAAAACGTCGATACTACCATGGCGAAAGACCCAAGCATTTCACCGCGTAAAGCGACGTTGCTAGCGATGAAAGAAGTAACGGGCCCAATCATCACGTCGACCTTGGTCCTACTTGCGGTATTCATACCTGTTGCCATGCTGCCAGGTATCACTGGTATCATGTATCGCCAGTTCGCTTTGACCATCTGTATTTCGGTTGTGATTTCATCCATCAATGCATTGACGCTGTCCCCAGCACTTTGTTCTCTGGTATTGAAGCAGGGTGGGGGCAATACCGCTAACTGGTTCCAGGCTTTCAACAGAGGCTTAGAGCGCATCACTACGCGTTATGGCCAGATCGCTGGTTTCTTGGTGAAGAAGTCTTTACTGCTCGTGACGTTCTTTATAGTTGCTATCGCAGCGGTCACTTTCTTTGCGAAAACCACCTCTACAGCGTTTGTTCCTCAAGAAGATAAAGGCATTTTGCTGGTTAACGTACAGCTACCAGATTCAGCCTCTTTATCACGTACTGAAGAAGTCACCAATGATTTAATGAAAATGATCGGTGAAGAGCCTGGTGTGGATGGTGTGACGGTTGCGAACGGTTACTCGTTTATGACAGGCGCAGCAGCATCAAACGGTGCTTCTGTATTTATCAAATTGCATGACTGGGATACTCGTAACTCGCTGCAAGGAGAGCACTCTGCTAATGCTATCGCGGCACGTATTAACGGGCGAGCGGCGACAGAGTTACCTCAAGCGGTTGTTTTTGCGATGGGACCACCGGCGGTTCCAGGTATGGGCGCTGCGTCTGGTTTTGAGTTTGTGCTTGAAGACACGCTAGGGCGAAGTCGTACCGACTTGTCGATGGTCATGGGAGAAATGATCCAAGCGGCTAACCAAGCGCCTGAAATTGCCTACACGTTTAGCACGTTCCGCGCGAATGTTCCGCACTACTACGTTGATATCGATCGTGAGAAAGCGCAGCAATTAGGTATTTCGCTGTCGTCTATTTTCCAAACCTTGCAAGGCAACTTAGGTTCGCTTTATGTGAATGACTTCACCATGTTTGGTAAGAACTTCCGCGTAACCATGCAAGCTGATAGCCAGCACCGTAGCAGCATGGAAGATCTAGAGCGTTTCCATGTTCGTTCTTCGAACGGTGATATGGTCCCGTTAAGTACGCTAGTGAGCTACGAGCAAGTGTTTGAGCCTGATGTGGCGTGGCGTTACAACATGTACCGCAGTGCTATCATTCAAGGCCAACCAGCTCCGGGTTACTCTAGTGGTGATGCGATTGCAGCAATGGAACGCGTTGCTGCTGAAGTTCTTCCGCAAGGGTACACGTATGAATGGACAGGTATGGCTTATCAGGAAGTGCTTGCGGGCAACCAAGCCATTTATGCGTTTGCGCTGGCTTTGATATTCATTTACTTGTTTATGGTGGCTCAGTATGAGAGTTGGAGTATTCCACTGGCTATTATTTTGGTGGTCCCAGTAGCAACGTTAGGTTCCTTCCTTGCGTTGAATCTAACTGGCACGCCGCTTAACTTGTATGCCCAAATTGGTCTTGTCTTGCTCATAGCCTTGGCGGCGAAAAACGCAATTTTGATTGTGGAGTTCGCCAAGCAAGAGCGTGAAGAAAAAAATGCTGATATCGATAGTGCAGCGGTTAAAGGAGGCACGTTACGTTTCCGCGCTGTGAATATGACATCTTGGTCATTTATCCTGGGTATCTTCCCGCTTATCTTTGCCGCTGGTGCGGGGCACGTGAGTCAAAACTCACTCGGCGTGTCGCTGATTGGTGGTCTATTGTGTGTGCTTCTAGCAGGTACATTCTTGATCCCAGGCTTCTACGCCCTGGTGCAAAGACAGCGTGAGAAAGTTCATGGCGGCAACACCAAGCTGGTTCCTCTTGATGATGAATAATCACATCCGAAGTGCGCAGTAAGCACGAAGTGACAATTGAAAAAAAGCCCGAAGCAATGATTGCCTCGGGCTTTCTATTTTGAAAAGGGTTATTTTAGCGCAGTTTTGAATTGTGCAACGGCTTCATCCATATCATGAGCTTGAGCAGAGACAGAGTTCACTTCATGCAAGCATTCCTGAGCGGATTGCATGTTATTCTCAGATATGGCGTTTAGCTCGGTGATTGAACCGCTAACTTGGTTCATCACGATACCTTGTTCTTCAATTGCTGAAGCTATGCGCTCCGAATTACCTTGAATTGAATGCATGTCAGTAATGATCTGTTGCAGGCTAGAATCCAGTTTTTCAGAAGCATTAAGTGTTTGTTGCCCTTGATCGTTACATTGATCAATATCAGCAACAACTGTAGACATTTGAGTTTGAATATCTGCAACGACCCGCGTGATTTCCTCAGTGGATTGATGAGTTCGGCTAGCTAGGGCGCGTACTTCATCGGCAACAACTGCAAACCCGCGGCCTTGTTCGCCTGCTCGCGCGGCTTCAATTGCTGCGTTGAGAGCTAGTAGGTTGGTTTGCTCTGCAATCTCTTGGATGATGTTCACGGCACCACCAATTTTATCTACATGCTGATTCAGCGAGCCAATCGACTGCTGGCTGTTTGATAAAATCGTGGTTAGTTGACCGATGTTGGTTACCGTCGCCTCAACAACTCCTCGACCTTGTTCGGCATTATTCGCTGCCTGATGTACGCCTTCTACCGCAACTGATGTGCTCTCAGAGATTTCACCTATTGTGGCAACCATTTGCTGAACTGCCGTCGCCATTGATGCTGTGTGGTCAGTTTGAGTGTGGAATTGCTCCATAACGCCTTCTAACTCACGATGCATATTATCGGTACTTGCAGTGAGTTGCGCCGATTTTTCTTGGGTACTACTAATTAGATGCTCAAGCTTATCCAATAGGTCATTGAGGTGATGACTGATATCAAATAGCTCGTCTTGACCTTTCAAATCAGATCGAAGTCCCATGTTGTTCGTTTCGCTGATACTTCGAATGGTGCCAAGTAAGCTATTCACTCGCGTATTGATTGAACGTGAAATTTGCCAAATCAATGCGAAAATAACGACTAAGATCAGAGCTGTAATGACCTGCTTGATGGTCGACATTTGTTCATCACGTTGTGCGGCAGCAGAGCTAAGGGCTGTGGAAAAGGTTTCAAATTGCTCTTCTACGGCATGGGATAATGCGCGAGTTTCACCGAGTAGGCCTTTGTCATAAGCAACCCCAACAACTTGCTTTTGGGCCGCCAATTGCTTACCTGTTTTGATAAGCTCCGGAGCATATTGCCCCTCAAGCAAGTCACTATTGAATAGTCCTGCTTTTACCGCAGAGTCAAAACGGACTAATGCCAATAACTGCTGGTGGTCTGAACGTTGTTTAGCTTCTAATAGTGCTTGTTCGTAACCGGCGAGAAGCCCACTCTTTGAATCAAGCCCGTATCGTTGGTAAGCGCTGACCAGATTCTGAAAGCCCCTTTGGTATGCGAGCAAGTCTTGCTTAAATTGTTGACTGGAAGGTAATTCATTACTCTTGAGTATGTTCGCAAGCTCTTTTTCTGTGTCTATAAACTTGTCAACATTGGCGTCAAACTTATTTAGATATTTGTCATTACTACGCAGTAGGAAATCTTTTTCATTTCTGCGTAAGTTGAGTAAGCGTATTTCTAGATCACCAACGAGTTTGATGGCGTGATTAAGATCATTGCTCTTATTTTCAAAATGGGATGACGTACCCAAAAGGGCCACGATGCCTAAAATGGCGATAACTCCGAGGAAGTAGAGTTTTTGCCTAATAGTCATATTGTTGTTTCCTGAATAAGTAACTAAAAAGAGAAATCCAATGAGATTTCCAAGGGCTAGCAAACGTTGTTCAACTAACATGTCGAGAAAACGACATGCACTAATACAGCACTTTTTTACGTTGCTGTTTTTTCGCTCCGTGCTTGTTTTTTGTATCAAGTCGTCGGCGTTGAGAAGCGCGGGTTGGTTTCGTTTTAATACGCTTCTTCTCCTGTAAAGCGGCAGCTTTTATCAATGCTTGAAGCCGATTTAGGGCGTCTTCCTTATTTTGTTCTTGTGTCCGAAATTGTTGCGCTTTGATGATGATCACGCCATCTTTACTTATACGACTATCAGAAAGTGCAAGTAATCGCTCTTTGTAAAAGTCAGGTAAGCTTGAATGCCGGATATCAAAGCGCAGGTGTATAGCGGACGCCACCTTGTTAACGTTCTGGCCACCATTTCCTTGAGCTCTAATTGGGGATAATTGAATTTCCCACTCTTGAATTGTGACGGAGTTCGAAATTTTGAGCATGATAAGTAAATGCCGGTAAGGACGATTGAAAGAGCTGATAAATTAACATTACAGATGCACAAATAGAAGAAAAGACATGAGCACGATTGATTTTAGACCCTATGAGGGATTCATATTTGATATGGATGGTACTCTAATCGATACCATGCCAGCCCACTTGGCAGCTTGGCAAGCAACTGCTGAGCGTTTTGATTTTCCGTTTTGCCAGGAATGGTTTCACAGTTTGGGAGGGATGCCGAGCTTTAAAATTGTTGAGGAACTAAATCGTGTGCATGAGCTTTCATTAGATCCTAAAACTGTCGCGACATTTAAAATGGAAACATTCGCTGCTATGGAGCTTCATGGTGACGTTATTCCTTGCACGAACATCGTGTTAGAGGAATATTTAGGCCATAAGAAAATTGCAGTCGGGACTGGCAGCCAACGAGAAAGTGCCATGCGCTTATTAAGCCATGCAGGTTTATTAGACAAGTTGGATGTTGTAGTAACCGCGAGTGATGTAGAGAACCATAAACCCTTTCCAGATACCTTTTTGGTGGCCGCGGAACAACTCGACTTGGAGGCGTCACAGTGTCTTGTGTTCGAGGATACTGAGTTGGGGAAGCGAGCTGCGCATGCAGCTGGTATGGATTGCGTTATGGTGCAAGATAATGAGTTGATCTTTTTCCCAAAACCATAGTGGCAATATCCCTTAATATGAGATCAAAATGGGGTGCAAATGCACCCCATTAATTTTTACCACATCATCGATCATGAATCATAGATGCTTATTCTGGTTGAACTAGCTCTTGGTATTCAAATGAAGGTACCACAACTTCTACGCGACGGTTTTTCTCACGACCTTCGCGAGTGCTGTTGTCAGCAACTGGGTTTTCTTCACCCATACCTTTAACTGTCAAACGATCTGAACCAATGCCAGCTGCGGTTAGGTAATCAGCAACAGATTGAGCACGACGCTCAGACAGTTTTTGGTTGTATGCCGCAGGGCCTGAGCTATCCGTGTAACCAGTAATCTCTACTTGAGCTTGAGGATATTCGTTCAAGAATGAAACAAAGTTGTCCAGACGTTCAGAAACGGACTCTGTTAACTTAGCACTATCGAATTCAAACGTACCTGTACCGTACTCTTCTTTGTGCACCTTGCTCATCATCACTGGTTCTGGATCTGGCTCGATCACTTCTTCCGTTACAACTGCTGCAACAACTGGAGCTGCTGCGAATTTGTAGTTAACACCGATACCAAAGAAGTTAGCATCCATGTCGTCCCACACGTCGTCAGACATATCTTGGTAGCGTTGGTATTCAGCGCGAACACTCCAGTTTCTATCGATCGAGTATTCAGCACCCAAAGAACCTGTTGGGACAAAGTCTGTTTCGTCATCAGACATCATGTAAGCACCACCGATCTTAGCAAATAGATTCCAAGAGTCGTTTAAGTGCCAGTTGAATTTAGGTGCAAGTGTTAAAGCCGTTAGATTGCCGTCAATCGTATTAATCGTATTAGCCCCTGACCTAGAGTTTCCTTCATAGTCGCCTAAGAAGTCTACGCCGTACTCTAGCCCGATGATATCGGTAAAGTCATAACCGATATGTAGTCCTGCACCGAACGCTTCATCATCACAAGGGCTATTTAGATAGCAAGCGTCGTCAAGTGTAGTCATGCCCACTTTGCCCCCGATGTACATTTCAGCTTGAGCAGAGTTTAAAAGCGCGCTACTACCAGCTACCACTGCTGCTACTGCAATTGCTACTTTGTTCATAATGTTTCCTTGTATTGATTGCATATTAACTTCTACTTCGTTTTATCAAAAAATTAGAAAAAACCAGCGTTTATAAGAAATTAGTTTAATATTCTAATCATTTCATATCAAGCAACAATATATTTGAACTTGATCAACATTTACTACCCAAAAATACCTCACAAACTTCTGATATTTCTTACATTGTAGTAAAGATTTTTTGGTGCATAAGAAAATTGATGATTATTTTGAACTTTTTTTCGTAAACTTTACTTTACATTGTGCGCGGTGGTTAACAGGTGGTTTTTATTTGCATTTATTTGCAAAAACTGATTGCAAGTCTACGCCTAAGCCGATAAGTTACTTAAACGCTAGACAGAAAATGACCACAGCCCTTGATGCTGCTCGCTTTGTGAACAATGTTGCAATGAGTTCAGTTGGTAAAAATGGGGTCGGAAATAAAACCAGGAAGTAGAAGTAATGTTTCAAACTGATGATGTAAGAATAAATAGAGTAAAAGAGTTATTGCCACCTGTTGCAGTATTAGAGAAGTTCCCAGCGACTGAAACCGCTTCTTCGACCACTTTTGATTGCCGTAACGCCATTCACAATATTCTTGAAGGAAAAGACGATCGATTACTCGTGATCGTTGGCCCGTGTTCTATTCACGATCCGGCTGCCGCGGTTGAGTACGGCAAAAAGCTAAAAGTACTACGTGATGAACTGGGCGAGCAGCTTGAGGTTGTTATGCGAGTTTATTTTGAAAAGCCGCGTACGACCGTTGGTTGGAAAGGCCTTATCAATGACCCTTACTTAAATGACACCTATAAGCTAAATGATGGTCTACGTATCGGACGTAAACTTCTTCTTGATCTAACCGATATGGGCTTGCCAACGGCAAGTGAATTCTTAGATATGATCACACCTCAGTACGTGGCGGATTTGATCAGTTGGGGCGCTATCGGTGCTCGTACGACAGAATCTCAGGTTCACCGCGAGCTAGCTTCTGGTCTTTCTTGTCCTGTAGGTTTCAAAAACGGTACTGACGGGAATATTAAAATAGCGAGCGACGCGATTCGTTCTGCAAGCGCTTCCCATCACTTCCTTTCAGTAACAAAATACGGTCATTCCGCGATCGTAGAAACCGCTGGTAATCCAGACTGCCATATTATTCTACGTGGCGGTAAAGAACCAAACTACAGTGCAGCACATGTAGCTCAAATTAAAGATGAGCTGGACACTGCAGGTCTGCCGAAAAAAGTGATGATTGATTTTAGCCATGCTAACAGCTCGAAGCAGTTCAAGCGTCAAATGCTGGTGTCTGATGATGTATCCGAGCAAATCTCTGCTGGCGAAGAAGCCATTTTTGGAGTGATGATCGAGTCTCATTTAGTTGAAGGTCGCCAAGACTTAGTGGATGGTAAAGCAGCCACTTATGGTCAGTCGATTACTGATGCATGTATTGGTTGGGAAGATACGGAAACGGTACTTCGTCAGCTTTCTGATGCAGTAAAAGCGCGCCGCAACAAGTAAACTCAACAGAAAAACTTTTTTAAAAGTGAATAGTGAAGAGCCAGAGGTACTATGCCTCTGGCTCTTTTTGTTGAGAATTACTCTCATATCTTTCTATTGCTTCTGCTTTCCTATATGTTATCTGTATACGTTGTAACCAAAAGGAATTTGGAATTGAATCGTAATGTATGGCTTCTATCCCTCTGCCAAGCCTTATTAATGACAGGGAATATTTTACTCATATCTGTTATTGCCCTTATTGGCAAAACACTTGCGCCGTCATCAAGTTTTATCACATTACCAGTTGCACTGCAGTTTTTGGGACTGATGGCCGCGACAATTCCCGCGTCGCTAATTATGGGCAAGTTAGGGCGTCGCCTTGGTTTTAGCCTTGGTAATGTCATTGGCATTTTGGGTGCTAGTCTAGCGACGTATGCATTAAGTCAACAAAACTTCTATCTGTTCTGCATGTCTACGTTTTTGCTTGGTGTTGGTATAGGTTTCGGTACTCTATACAGGTTTGCTGCCATTGAAGTGTGTGAAGAGTCGGCAAGGCATAGGGCGATTTCGATATCTATGGCGGGTGGGGTGTTAGCGGCGATCCTTGGACCTAATTTGGCGGTGTACTCACAGCAGTGGTCAGGTGATGGCTTATACATTAGTGCATTTGCTGTGCTTGTCGTGCTTTATATAACCGCGTTGGTTGTGCTACAAACCATTCGTTTTCCACCTGCACACACGCAGGCGCTACACGCTAAGGCGGATAAGCTGAGACTGATTATTCGTCGACCTAATTTCATGCTGGCCGTTATCGCGGCAATGGTTGCGTACGCGGTGATGAACATTTTAATGACAGCAACTCCTTTAGCGATGATTGGTTGTGGCTTTGATTTTGATAAAGCGGCGGGAGTGATCGAATGGCACGTGTTGGGTATGTTTGCACCTGCGTTTGTCACGGGCCGTCTGATAGAGCGGTTTGGCGCTAAGAATATGATTTTGGCGGGTGGATTGCTATTTGTTGCTTGTATTGGAATTAATATACATGGAGTGTCTATCTGGCATTTTAGTCTTGCTTTAATCCTGTTAGGAATAGGGTGGAACTTTATGTTTATCGCAGCAACCGGGCTGTTTAGTCAAAGCTATGAAGCGAAAAACAGAAGCAAGGCTCAAGCGTTTAATGAATTCTTCGTGTTCAGTTGTGTCACCGTCACCGCATTACTATCTGGTTGGCTTGAGTCTACCGTAGGTTGGCAGAATCTTAATTTGTATGTTCTTCCATTTGTGTTACTCGTTATCGCGATGTTTGCGTTAAAAACGAATAAAAAGCCAGAATCACAAACCGCTTAATTAAGGCTTAATATATAACCCGGCCGATCGTGTCGGGTTTGTTTATTAGCTCAAATCAACAATCTCTTCTTTATCTTTTTATCGATAATGTGAATTCCCACAATAAAAATGTCTATTTGATAAGACTTTTTATCTAACTTTTTGTAATAAAAATAAAAATCCTGTATATATCTTGCCGAAAATCAATAAAAACTAAAGAAGTTTCGTCTATGTCAGCCAATATTTCTCATAAAGCTCAAGAAACTCTCGTGAGGGAGTCTGAGGAACTCGTCTCAACAACGAACTTACAAGGTGTTATTACATATTGTAATGAAGCCTTTTGCCGCGTTGCTGAATACACTCACGAAGAACTTGTCGGTCAGAACCACAATATAGTTCGTCATAATGATATGCCTAAAGCCGCTTTCGGTGACATGTGGGCACGCCTTAAACAAGGTAAAGCCTGGCGTGGAATGGTTAAGAATGCCACTAAGTCTGGCGGTTACTATTGGGTTGATGCTTATGTCACCCCTATCTACGAAGACAACCATGTTGTTGGGTATCAATCAGTGCGCGTGAAACCAAAGCGAGAGTGGGTTGATATTGCGACAAAAGCCTACAAAAGCATGCGTGCTGCAGAGAAGTCTGGCCGAACTTGGTCGTTGAAAATCAATGAAACCATTCGCTATGCGATTCTAGTTGGTGCACTAACCGCACCTGCAACCGCATATGCGTTGTCTGTTGAAGGGCCGTTGGCTTGGCTTGCAAGTGCGTTACCTGCAAGTGTTCTGGCTCTGTTATTCCGCCAAGAGTTAATTGATACACCTCAGCAACTTAAAAAGTTACAAAAGCAATATGACAGCGTAAGTCGCTTGATCTATTCCGGTAACACGGCATTTTCGATTGCTGATTTCCATATCAAAATGCTATCCGCAAGAATTCGAACCGTGTTAGGAAGAATGACTGACTCTGCATTGCCTTTGCAGCATTGCGCCGAAGAGCTCAGTCAAACAACGGCAGAAGTCTCGGCTGCATTAAATCAGCAAAATACCGATATTCATCGTGTGCGAGATGCTACCCAAGAGGTGGAGTCGTCGGCAAATTCGGTTTCTTCGAGTACCAATGATGCCCATATGTTGATTGATGATACATTGAAGTCATGCTTGATGGCGAAGGAGACCATTGATCAAACGCACACCAATCTAGCGCAATTAAGCCTTCAAGCTGAAAAAGCGACGGAAACGACGTATCAACTGAGTGATCAGGCGCAGAAGGTGAACCATTTGATGGAAGAGATTGGTGGGATCGCAGAGCAAACCAATTTACTGGCACTCAACGCGGCGATTGAAGCGGCAAGAGCAGGGGAGCAAGGTCGTGGTTTTGCTGTTGTAGCTGATGAGGTCCGCGCGCTTTCTGGGCGAACATCCAATGCAACTGAACAAATCCAAGCCTCTATCTCCACTATGTTGGCAACGATTCAAAGTTGGCAGAAAGATATTCTGGCAAACAAAGAGCAAACCGATGCCTGTTCTCAAGTAGCAGAACAAAGCGCGTTGCGTTTGTCTGAAGTTGAACAGATGATGCAAACCATGAGTGGGCTGATGGTTGATGTAGCAGAAGCGGCGAATAACCAGTTAAAGCTATCTAGTGATGTAAACCAGCACATTCATTCTATTGCTTCGACCGCAGAACAAAACTTGGCAGCAACACATTCAGTTGAGCAAAATAGCCGACAGTTGAAAGACCAAGTACAAGATTTCTATCAGCTCGCACTTCGATTTGAAGACAAATAGTCGTAACGAAAGTTGTGATGTTTATGTCCTGGCTGCGTTTATGCGAATAGGAGCCAGATAAAAGAAAGCCCCGCCATTGCTGGTGGGGCTTGTCAGTTTTCACATTCGCAATAGAGAAAACTGACTATCTTTTTACTGCAATTACGCGAGTAGCTCTTTTGCTGTGTTCACTACGTTTTCAGTCGTGAAACCAAACATTTTGAATAGTTCGCCAGCTGGTGCAGATTCACCGAATGAAGTCATACCGATGATGCGACCGTCGAAGCCTACGTACTTGTACCAGAAGTCAGCAATACCTGCTTCAATTGCGATACGTGCTGTTACGTCTGATGGCAGTACAGCTTCACGGTAAGCGGCGTCTTGTTTGTCGAATGCGTCTGTTGATGGCATTGAAACAACGCGTACTTTCTTACCTTCAGCAGTTAGCTGTGCTGCTGCTTCTACTGCTAGTTCAACTTCAGAACCTGTTGCGATAAGGATTAGCTCTGGCTTGCCTTCGCAATCTTTCAGAATGTAAGCACCTTTCGCGATGTCTGCTACTTGTTCTGCTGTGCGCTCTTGTTGCGCAAGGTTTTGACGAGAGAAGATAAGTGCTGTCGGTGCATCTTTACGTTCAATCGCTAGTTTCCAAGCTACAGCGGACTCAACTTGGTCACATGGACGCCATGTGCTCATGTTTGGTGTTAGGCGTAGCGATGCCATTTGCTCAACTGGTTGGTGAGTTGGGCCATCTTCGCCAAGACCGATAGAGTCGTGAGTGTACACTTGGATGTTCTGAATTTTCATTAGAGCAGCCATACGCATTGCGTTACGAGCGTATTCCATGAACATTAGGAATGTTGCGCCGTAAGGAACGAAACCGCCGTGTAGTGCGATACCGTTCATAATAGCAGTCATACCAAATTCACGTACACCGTAGTGGATGTAGTTACCAGAGAAGTCGTTCGCTTCTAGAGACTTAGAACCAGACCACATTGTTAGGTTAGAAGGTGCTAGGTCAGCAGAGCCACCCATGAACTCTGGTAGTAGAGCACCAAATGCTTCTAGAGCATTTTGAGACGCTTTACGTGATGCAATGTTTGCTGGGTTAGCTTGAAGATCAGCAATGATTTGGCTTGCTTTTTCTTCCCACTGTGCAGGAAGCTCACCGTTTACGCGGCGTTTAAATTCAGCTGCCAGCTCAGGGTACGCTGCTTCATAAGCTGCAAATTTCTCGTTCCACGCTGCTTCCTTAGCTGCGCCTGTTTCTTTCGCTGACCATTCTGCGTAGACTTCTTGCGGAATTTCAAAAGGACCGTGCTCCCAACCTAGTTCTTTGCGTGTTGCTGCGATTTCTTCTGCACCTAGTGGCGCACCGTGACAATCGTGTGAACCAGATTTGTTTGGTGAACCAAAACCGATGATAGTCTTAGTACAGATAAGTGTAGGACGTGGATTCGCTTTCGCCGCTTCAATTGCTGCGTTGATTGCGTCAGCATCGTGACCATCGACTGCAGGGATTACGTGCCAACCGTAAGCTTCGAAACGCTTAGGTGTGTCGTCAGAGAACCAACCTTCAACGTGACCGTCGATAGAGATGCCGTTGTCATCCCAGAACGCGATCAGCTTGCCTAGACCTAGAGTACCTGCAAGAGAACATGCCTCGTGCGAAATACCTTCCATCAGACAGCCGTCGCCCATGAACACGTAAGTGAAGTGGTCAACGATGTCGTGGCCTTCTTTGTTGAACTGTGCTGCTAGCGCTTTTTCAGCTAGAGCCATACCAACCGCGTTAGTGATGCCTTGACCTAGCGGACCCGTTGTGGTCTCGATACCTGGCGCGTAACCATACTCTGGGTGACCAGGAGTTTTAGAGTGAAGCTGACGGAAGTTTTTCAGATCGTCGATAGACAACTCGTAACCTGCAAGGTGCAGTAGAGAGTAAATCAGCATTGAGCCGTGGCCGTTAGACAGTACGAAACGGTCGCGGTCTGCCCACTCAGGGTTTGATGGGTTGTGGTTTAGATGAGAGCGCCAAAGAACTTCAGCGATGTCAGCCATACCCATAGGTGCACCTGGGTGACCAGAGTTAGCTTGTTGAACACCATCCATGCTTAGCGCACGGATTGCATTTGCTAGATGTTTACGATCCATAGTGATTACTTCTCGATATTTGATTTAAATAGAGGGAACTCGCCGAAACAAGTTCAAATAGAATTTTTTGAAAATAGTGCTGATGGTAAAAGCGAGTAGACGGGCTACTCGCTTTTGGTAAGCAATTAAAGCTTAGCTTCGATCATCGCTTCTAGTTTGCCTTGGTCAACGGCGAAGTTGCGGATACCTTCAGCCAGCTTCTCAACAGCCATTGGGTCTTGGTTATGTTCCCATAGGAACTCTGCGTGAGTCATTGGTGCTGGACGCTCAGCTGCGCCTTTAGAATCAACTAGTTTCTCAACTACTTCACCCTCAGCTGCTTCTAGTTCTGCAAGTAGAGCAGGAGCGATAGTTAGACGGTCACAACCAGCTAGTTCTAAGATCTCACCGATGTTACGGAAGCTTGCGCCCATAACTACAGTTTTGTAGCCGTATTCTTTGTAGTAGTTGTAGATCTTAGTTACAGATAGTACGCCTGGATCTTCTTGAGCTTCGAAGTCACGGCCTTCTTTCGCTTTGTACCAGTCCATGATACGACCAACGAATGGCGAGATTAGGAATACACCCGCTTCTGCACAAGCACGTGCTTGAGCGAACGAGAATAGAAGCGTTAGGTTACAGTTGATGCCTTCTTTTTCTAGGATCTCAGCTGCGCGAATGCCTTCCCAAGTTGAAGCCAGTTTGATAAGGATACGGTCGTTAGTGATGCCAGCATCGTTGTACATTTTCACTAGTTGACGAGCTTTCGCTACGCTGCCTTCCATATCGTAAGATAGACGAGCGTCTACTTCTGTAGAGATACGACCTGGGATAGTTTTTAGGATTTCTTTACCGATGTTTACTGCAAGCATGTCACAAGTATCTTGAACTTGTTGAGCTTTGTCGTTGCTCTGTGCTTTAGCGTATTCGATTGAAGCATCGATTAGAGGTGCGTACTCTGCGATTTGAGCGGCTTTAAGGATAAGAGAAGGGTTAGTTGTTGCGTCTTCTGGCTGATACTTTTTAATTGCATCAATCTCGCCAGTGTCTGCTACTACAGTCGTTAGTTTACGAAGTTGCTCTAACTTGTTGCTCATAATCGATCATCCTATTTAAATGGGCTTAAGCGTGATTTTTGTTATCACAGCTTGTGCATTTGCAAGCGAGTTAGCTAACCGTCTCATCGCATTTAATGAGACATCTGCTCAGCCAACTACGGAAAATTTCGTTACCGAACAAATGCTATGAACATTTGATCGATAGCTGAGTAAATGATGTGTCCATATTTATCCTATCTATGCTGAAAGTCAATCGCTGAAATGGACTTATAGTGAACTTCATCAACGTTTTTTTACTGTGTGTTTAGTGGTTAACCCAAATAAACGATTGCCCTTATTGTTCAAAGCTTGAGCGTTGTCCAAGAGGGTAAAAAATTGTAGTGAGAAAATGTTATTGCGATGAGCAAATGTAGCGTTTAAATTGATAAAGAACATATGCTAAGTCAATGAGCATATGTTCACTTATTGCATACAATATCGATCCTCTTAAAGGGCGAGAGAAACCATGAGCAGTTCTAATCAAGATATTTCCATTGAAAACACGGATTTGTTGACAGAGATTTCCGTCGCGTATTATCAAGACGGTGCGACTCAGGAAGAGATATCGAGAAAATTTGCCATATCACGCGCAAAGGTCGGGCGAATGCTCAAGCAGGCGCGTGATGAAGGCATTGTTGAAATTACCGTTAAATACCATCCGGTGTTCAGCGCCAAGATTGAACAACGTTTGATCGAGCGATTCGGCGTTAAGCGCGCGCTTGTTGCTCTTGATCAACCGAATGAAGAAGCGCAACGACTACAGGTATCGGGATTGGTGTCCAATTATCTCACTAGCACGCTCAAAAACGGCATGGTGGTGACGGTCGGACAAGGGCGCAACGTGTCGTCTGTCGCTCACCATATTGGTGTTATTACGCCGCGTGATTGTAAATTTGTGTGTGGCATTGGTGGTATTCATCCGCGTGGCGGTATGTATAACGCCGACCATATTTGTCGTCAGTTGGCGAAGAAATATGGGGGGACCTCTGAAACACTTTATGCGCCGGCTTACGCAGAAAACAGAGAACAGAAGTTGGCCTTTATGCAAAATGCAACCGTGAAACAAACGCTCGACCTAGCACGTAAAGCCGATGTCGCTTTGGTTGGTATTGGTGACATGAGCGAAAACAGTTACATGGTCGACTTAGGTTGGTTTACGCCTGATGAAGTGGTTCAGTCGAGACTTCAACAAGGTGTGGTAGGGGATTTTGCAGGTTATGACTTCTTTGATATTCACGGTAATGTAGCGAACACGGTAATGAGTGACCGAGTAATTGGACTTGGTATCGAAGAGTTTCGGCCGATCTCGGAAGTCATTGCGATCGCAGCTGAGAACAGCAAGCCACTCGCTCTACTCGGAGCATTAAGAACTGGAGCGATAGACGTGATCGCCACGAGCGTTAGCAACGCATTAACCGTGCTCAACTTAGATGAGCAAATGCACGGCAACGCGACATCTGAACGCTAACGGAAATAGTCGGCTTTTGATGTAGTCAGGCTATGAGGGGTGACAAATCACTCATAGCCAGTTTCTATTTCGAAATGACAAGTTTGGTTTAGAAGCTGCGTTTAGTTTATTGGAACACATCATCTTTAGATAAACGTAAGATACTTTGTTAAACAGACACTTGTCTTAACACTCGATAGGTAGAGAGTGGTCAGCACCCCATTCGGTCCAAGAACCGTCGTACACCGACAGATTGTCCAGACCAATTTGATACGCTGCGAGTAACAAAATGCATGCGGTCACACCGGATCCGCAACTAAAAATGATTGAATTATCACTATCTATTGTTAGTGCGCTAAATATCTGTTGCAACTCTGAATTCGGTTTAATGTGACCGTTGGTTAAGAGTTCTTGAAACGGTAAGCAAACCGAATTTGGAATGTGCCCACTACGTAGACCTTCTCGTGGCTCAGGCACTTCACCAAGGAAGCGTGCTTTTGCTCTCGCATCGATGATGTTGGCACTTTTATTGGTTGAATGAGCAAGAACATCTTGTGCACTCAAAAAGGCATTTTGGTTGAGCTTACCCTCAAAGTTACCTTTTTCGCTTGGTTGCGATAGGGCACTTTCGGCAGGGAGTCCTGCTTCAATCCAAGCTGGAAGACCGCCATTTAAGACTCGGACATTGTCATGCCCCATGGCTTTGAACATCCACCAAGCTCTTGGTGCCGCTAAAGTGCCTGAGTTGTCATAAACCACAATCAAGTCTTCGTTGTTCAAACCGAGTTGTTGCGCACTTTGGTTGAAGCCTTCTTCTGTTGGCATCATATGCGGTAGGGAGGAGCCGGGTAAGCAAAAGTCATTGTCGTAATCAAAGCGTAAAGTATTTGGAATCCACTTATCTTGAATCTTTTTACCTTCAGAAGGGATTTGAAACGCAATACTAGCGTCGAGGAGCTTGACGTTAGGTTGGCCGAGAAGGCTATTGAGTTCATCAGTACTAATCAGTGCTTGCATTGTCTTTAGTTTGCTAGGTGGATAATCTTACTGTTTTACAACAAAAAAATCGCATGTTCAAAAGAACGATGCGATTTTTAAGTTAAAGATTGAAGATTTGTTCTGAAAGACAGCTTTCGATTTACCCAGTTACATGGTCCAAGTGTTGTCTCCAGAAGTAATCACTTTCTGAATTGGGTCACTACCGTCATAGAACCAAATTTCAACAAGTAGGCTACCTTGGCTATCAGAAACATTAAAGTCGACATTTGCTGTACCATTGTTGAGTGGAACCGATGCGACTTTGCTTGGGTATTTTGCATCGTAGTTACCTGAACTGTTCTCGACAAACTCTTTGTACACGCTTAGGTGTGCTCGTTGTGAAGAGAAACCACTGATGTCTACATTGAGCGTACCTTCCGTCACTGGGTTGTAGCTAAAGCCATCTGGTACTACTAGATCCTGCATGGTTGCATCTTCCACTGTTACCGTTGTCTCTTCTTCAGTAGTTTCTTCCTGCTGGGTAGTATCTTCCTCTGGCACCGTGGTTTGGGTTGGTGGAGGTGGTGTACTGTTACCACCTCCGCCGCCACCGCCACCGCCTCCGCCACAAGCTGTTAGTGCTAATCCCATGATGATTGTGATAAGTGCTTTCATAATGTTATCTCCCTATGGAATGTAGCATTTGTTAGGTGTTGGAGCGGTGTGCCAATCTGTGCTTAGTTCGCCACCAGACTCAGCCCAAGCTTGGAATTGAGGGTATGCATCGACCATGTCTACACGCTCTAGCGGCCAATCCCAATCTTCTACTATCAACAGTGCCCAAGGTAAGTTGTTTGCTGTTTTGAAGTACACACCTTGTGCAGGGTCACTTGCATCGACGCCGACACCGAAGAGGTTTTGGTCATCAAACTGTTCTGTTGGTGCTTGGTCTGCTAAGTGAACTTCCCATTTACGACCTGGTTGGAAGGTAATCCCGTCGCCATGGTAAGTGCCCGGTGTTGCAAAGATGAACGGGTCGTATGGCATGGCTTGAATCGCTGAACGGTCAGAGCCTTCAGTGAAGTAAACATTCAAGGTAAAGGTGAGTGAAACGTTATCATCACAGCCAGGCTCTGTGCGGAAGTAGCTACAGCTGCTCGCCGCGTGTGTGCTTAAGTCTTCACTGATGATGAAAATTGCTTCATCAGAAATACTTTCCAAGCCATTAGATGCTTGCTCTACACCATTGAAGGATAGCGTCGTTAATCCATTTTCAATCGAGCTTCTCAATACACCCGGTAGTCGGATTGCGAAGCCATTTTTGTAGCTTGCGCCGTAAGCCGCTAGGTCACCTGTAATCTGAATATTCTCAACATGACCAGCAAGACTGGTTTCGGTGATGCGGAATTTTACGACCACATCGTTCATGTCGTAGTCTGCGGTGTATGGCCAGTTATCTTCGTAAGCGACGGTGGCGTAATCTTCTGCACTCGGGAAATATTCCACTGAGTAACCATTACCAGTGATGGTAATTGGGTAATCTTCCACCTCACCAGATGTCGAACCACCATCGTAGTTTAATCCGGTTTGTTGGCTAAAGCGGAATCGGCTCCAGCTAGACCCTTCCGTTGCAGCGGTTGAAACTACAAACGGTAGGGGATTATTACCCGCAGACAGTAATTGGTCGGTAAAGACTTGCTCACCTTCATCATCAAAGTCACCATCGCGGTTCCAGTCAAACCATGCTGATAGGTAGCCAGAAGTAGAAGCTGTCACATTCACAATTGAGCTTAAGCCTGGATCAAGTGCGGATACAAAACCAACACCATCTTCATCGGCTGTGCCCACAGAGTTGTCGTTTGCTTGACCGTCGGCATCACCATCTGGAGCAACAGAGCCAAGCCAAGTTGCACCGTCCACTTCGTGACGAGGACCGTTTGACGCAAGTGTTGTGTGGTAGCTGTCTGGAGCATCACCGAAATCAATTGGCTCGTCTTCGTTAATCACCGGAGCATTTGCACAACGTGCACCGTCATTTTGGCTTGAGCTTGGACCGTTGGATACAAACTCAACCGCAGGAACGATACCTGCTGCGATATTGGCTGCGTTACCTTCCGAAAGGTCAACGCGATAGATTTTGCCATCTTGGTTACGTGACACGTAGTAGTTGCCGTTTACATCGAAGTAGCCAGCACCAAATGTGCCTTTCTCACCTGTGTCACCTATCGCAGTTGCGCTACCGTTTGATGGGTTGAACTGATATAGCACACCAGAGTTGTTGTCGATGCCGTAAAGGGAGCCATCACCTGGATGGAATGCAAAGTCGGTTAGGTTCACTGTCGCTGTTGAGCTAATTTTCACGATGCTCAATGTCGCATTTGGATCAGAATCGAGCGGAGAAAGGTCAATGGAGAAAAGTCCTTTGCCTTTGCGGTACAAGTAGTAGACGTGGTTGTAAACGTCGCCAACGTAAAACGTGTGGTCGGTAGGAAGGCCCGAAACATTAAGTGTCTCTGCTTGGAAGTCTTTACCAAGACGAACAATCTTTTTGTTTGTGGTGTCGTAGCCGTAGATATAACGGTCAGTGAAGTTAAAGCCTACACCGTTGATGCCCGAAGCCAAACCTGTGTCGTCCTCTAAAAGAGTCGTAGAGCCTGTAACCAAATTGACGCCATAGATTTGAACCGGGGTTGATTGGAATAGGTATGCTTGGCTTGGGCACGTATCAAATGGCGCCGCTTGTGCATAAGCGCTCACTATTAGAGACCCAAGTAGTAGTGATGTCCTTTTCATAATTCGCCCTCTCATTGGTTCGTGATATATGCAATGAAAGGAATGTGCCAACTTTTAAATTGTTGAATTTTATGAAGTTAAAATTTGTAAGAAGAAGGGTTTTAAATCTGATTGTCAAAATGAGAAAAAAGCCCAACATCGAGTTGGGCTTTTTGGGAATGATTAGAGGTTTAGAACTAACTACAAACCGGACAGGTTGGCATTTTCATCAGATTCATTTCTCGCCAAGACATGCTGAGCGCGTCCAAAATCAGAATTTTGCCTTTCTTTGGTTGGCCGTAATCAGCAATCACTTTAATCGTCTCCATCGCTTGTACTGCGCCAACAATACCCACAACAGGCGCCATGACTCCGGCTTCGACACAACTTAACGCACCGCTGCCGAAGAGGGCACTTAAGCACTGGTAACATGGTTGTGCTGGATCATCGTAAGTAAACACACTCACTTGGCCCTCCATACGAATGGCCGCGCCTGAAATTAGCGGTGTTTTGGTCGCAAAACATAGGCGGTTAAGTTGATTGCGCGTATCGACGTTATCTGATGCATCGACAACAATAGTGTGCTGCTTAATCAGACTCTCTAACGCGGTATCATCAAGACGTTTTGCGATGGTATCTACAATAATGTGCGGGTTAAACTCACGCAGTGCATCGGCCGCCGAGTCTACCTTCTTACGACCAATATCCGCATCGTGGTGTAGCACTTGGCGCTGAAGGTTAGACAACTCGACGATATCATCATCAATCAGTGTGATTTTACCGACACCAGCAGTGGCCAAATATTGGCTTGATGCGCAGCCTAAACCACCAGCACCAAGCATCAATACTGATGCTTGTTTGAGTGCTTCTTGTCCTTCAAAGTCAAACTGACGAAGAATGATTTGGCGGTTGTAACGCAGCATTTCCTGATCGGAAAGAATATCCACAACGACTTCCTAGTAAAGGGTTGAGTTGAATAGTTGAATCTGAACAGTTTCGCCCACTTCAACTCGGCCGCGTTCACGTTCCAATACAACAAAGCAGTTCGCTAGGCTCATTGAGCGGAACGCACCAGAGCTTTGGTTGCCCGTTGTTTCAACCACAAACTTGCCATCTTCCAATGTGTAGATACCACGTTGGTAATCGGTACGACCTGGCGCTTTCTTAAAGGCGGTTTTAGTTGCTGCTGGAATAGATTCGGGTGCTTTCCATTCTGTATGGCCTGCAAGTTTTGCCAGCATTGGTTGAACAAGCACATACATAGTCAGAACTGCAGAAACCGGGTTCCCCGGCAGACCACAGAACCAAGCTGTACTTAACTTACCAAACGCGAAAGGTTTACCCGGCTTGATTGCTAGCTTCCAGAAACCGATTTCCCCAAGTTCTTCAAGAATGTCTTTGGTGTAATCCGCTTCGCCCACACTGACACCGCCTGAGGTCACGACCACATCTGCCAATGTTTGTGCTTTCTCAAAAGTTGCTTTCAGAGTCTCTGGGCAATCTGGAATGATGCCAAGATCAACGGCTTCACAACCGAAGTTCTCGATAAGCGGTTTAATACCGTAACGGTTGCTGTCGTAGATCTGACCTTCGTCTAGCGGTTCGCCCAGTGCTTTAAGTTCATCACCAGTAGAGAAGAAAGCAACTTTGGGTTTGCGCACTACTGTCACATGGCTTATACCAAGAGACGCAATCATCGGAATATCGCGAGGTGTCAAACGTGCACCTTTTGCCAGTACGATGTCGCCTTGCTTGATGTCGTCACCTGTTGGGCGGATGTTGTTTTGCGGCTTCACGTCAGTTTGGTTGAACTGAACGCCAGCATCTGTTACTTCAGTGTTTTCTTGCATGATAACGGCATCACAACCCTGTGGGATTTTTGCGCCAGTCATGATGCGAACACAGGTACCTTGAGGCCATTCACCTTCAAAAGGTTGTCCTGCAAATGATTTACCTGCCAGAGGCAATACAGAAGATGACTCAAGATCTTGAATGCGAATAGCGTAGCCATCCATTGCTGAGTTGTCGAATGGCGGTACGTGGATAGGAGACAAGATATCTTCTGCCAGTACAAAACCGAGTGCTTCAGCAAGTGGAAGAGAAAGCGTTGTTTGGATAGGTTTGATTCGCGATAACATTTTGTCCATCGCTTCTTCAATTGGCATCAAGCCAGGTGCGTCGCAGCAGCCCATTGAGAAAATCCTGTGTTCTTTTGTTTTGTGGCAACTTTACCATAAAAGGGGACTGAGTAAGAATGTCCACCTATAAAATATGGGTGTAATTATTCAAAAATCCGAGTATCCTTGTCAGCCATCCAAAAGGGGTAAAAAACCTGCGGAGCTCAAGAAAATCAGCTCAGTACCTTCATCTGATGTGACTTGGTGTAAAGACACGAACTGAGCAACTCAAAGCGAAAAGTATGAATGCAATTTTGATTGGGTTTGTACGAAGGCTGAAGTAAAACAAAAGAGGAAGTGGAATGTCAGGTCTTAGCGAGTCAGCGAAGTTAGTAAAAGAAGCGCTAGAGCAACGCGGTTTGGAAACGCCAATGCGTCCAAACAACGTAAGTCGTGAAGAGAAGAAAGAGAAGATCGAACACCACATGCGTGAGATCTTAGGTCTACTTCAACTTGACCTCACTGACGATAGCCTAGAAGAAACCCCTCACCGCATTGCTAAGATGTACGTTGACGAAATCTTCTCTGGTCTGGATTACTCCAACTTTCCTAAAATCACGGTGATTGAGAACAAGATGAACGTGAGCGAGATGGTTCGCGTGAAGGACATCACAGTGACCAGTACTTGTGAACACCACCTTGTGACCATCGATGGCAAGGCTGCTGTGGCTTACATTCCACGTGGCAAGATCATTGGCCTGTCAAAGATCAACCGTATCGTTCGCTTCTTTGCTCAGCGTCCACAAGTACAAGAGCGTATGACTCAGCAAATTCTTGTTGCACTTCAAACGCTGCTTGAGTCCGATGATGTGGCAGTGACGATTGACGCAACACACTACTGCGTGAAATCTCGCGGTGTGATGGATGCAACTAGCGAAACGACAACAACTGCATTGGGTGGCATCTTCAAGAGCAACCCAGCAACGCGTGCCGAATTTCTGCACGGTTTACGCTAGGTAACTAAGCAAGTTTCTAAGAGGATGGCAAACGCCATCCTTTTTTTATACTTGTTTAGAAAATGACTTCATGATTTCTGGCCAATACATTTTGACGTAACCTGCCGATACCCAAACAACCAATACAGTCGCGATACTGAGCTCTAGAAAACCAAAGTCGTGTAGCCAGTGCCAGTGAGGGTGCGATTCGGCGAAAAAAGAGGTCAAGCGATGCATTGCGATGGCGCTGATCACGGAAGGAAAGGTTACTGCCGCGATAGAAGGTTGAAACTTCAAGCGAAGTAAGCGGAAGTAACATAAGTAGATCAATAACGTCATAGTGATGGCGATCCCGGCCAATGCGCCTGTCAGTATCGGATCAGGCAAGGGAAAGTTCACCAAGTATGCTGCTAATGACAAGTTTACCGGCGCGGCCATAATCGCGAGGGTCGGTCTTGCTCGCCTTGGTAGAGAGCCGAAAAACACCAAACGATACAACACGAGTGGCAGCATGAAGAAATAAATGCCGATGCACATCATCGCTAACGTTTCGGAGAATAAGTTGTGACCTAGTTGAGAACCGGCTAGTGAACTACTGATCAGCCCCACCGGATAAAGAAACCAACTCGGTACGATATTGGACATTTTGAAGTTCATTAGCTGAAAGCTAAAAAACAGCACCATCATAGTAAAATGCAGCAAAAGCGCCATAAACCAAAGTGGATAAGCGATGATAGGCGCTACAGCGGCAAGATAATCTGCAAGGATCAGTAACGCCATACTCATTGGTGCCATTAAACTACCACTCAGCGGGTGACGAATGTCGACCATGAATAATCGTGGATTAGCGGCATATTTTATGAGTACAGGGGCGAGTAAAAGTGCGCCGAGTGACGCCAAAAATGGGCGTATCGGTTCACCAATCTCAGGAACATAGAGTGCCCAAGCTTGCCCTAAACCTATCATACCTAGTGCCAACGCGGCTTGAGACGGCGGGACACTATAAAACTGCACAAGTCTTCTCCAGTTCAAATCTACTCCATTTGATTTTTGCCTGAATGAAACGAAACATGACGATTTGGATGAAATGCTCTATTTAAGTAGCGAATACTAACAAGTATGGAGAGGGGTTTCTCATGAAAGGTGGTGAGCAAATATCAGAGAATGATAATTTTGTGAGTTTGGTATCGAATATTTGGGAAAAGATGTAAAAATGCAGAGTTTATCGCTCCAAACCCTTCGATAGTCTGGAGCGAAGTGATAACAAAGAGAATGTTATGTTGATTGATTCTCCGGTAGATCCTGCTGGCGTAACTTTTCGTTTTTGATTGTACGATGCAGCAGCTGGCTGTAAATAGGTTGTCCACCCAACAATTGAGCAATAATCACAGCGCCCAAACAAGTAATGATCAATGGCAGGATTAAGTAGTAGTTATTCGTCATTTCAATCACTAACAGAATACCAGTAATCGGTGCACGTACCGTTGCAGCAAACAGGGCACCCATGCCCGCAATCGCAAATACACCAGGCTCGATATCAAGCGCAGGGAGCAAGACATCAGCACTTGCTCCGAACGCATAGCCAAATAAGGTTCCCAGAGCAAGCATAGGTGCAAAGATGCCTCCCGGCGCACCAGAACCAAAACAGAGCAGGGTTGTAATTACGCGACCAAAGAAAAGCAAAACTAAAATGGATACCGAGTAGTTACCGTTAGTAATGTCAGGAATAAGGCCGATACCACCACCAGTTAGTTGGGGTACGTACAAAAGAAGCAAGCCAAACACGCCTCCCAGTAACGAACCTACAATCAAGTAGCGCTTACGATCGTTTTTGTGAATTGCGACAAAACTGTCTTGTGCTACGGTAATCAGTTTATTGAAGATCACGCCAAACACGCCAAACAATGCGCCAAGCAATAAAAACAGCCATAGGGCTTGAAGCTCTGGCGACTGGTATTGCGGCATAGTGATAACGGCGTCTTGCCCGTTGATGGCGCGAAACACTATGTTCGCCATAATGGCAGAAATGATCACTGCGCGAATTGAGATCAAAGAGTAGCGAAACTGAGGTCGCATTTCCTCCACAACAAACATAATGCCTGCGAGTGGGGCATTAAAGGCCGCAGCCAAACCGCCAGCAGCACCAGAAGCGAGCAGGGAGTGGCGGGTATCGTCATCCTTTACCCGGAATATATCGGTCACCATTCGACCAACAGCACCACCCATTTGAACGGTTGGGCCTTCACGACCAAGCACCATACCAGAGCCAAGTGCGCCCATGCCGCCGAAGAATTTTACTGGCAGCACGCGCCACCAGCGCACTGGACGAATATTATCCATTGCCCCTTCGATTTCAGGAATACCAGAGCCTGCCGCTTCTGGCGCAAAGCGGTGCACAAGAAAATAGCCAATAAAAGCTAAAAGTGCGCTAATGAGAACCGCTGCCAGCCACAATGGTAGAACATTACCAATTTCGCTTCTTAACCATTCTGTTCGTGTTTCAGAAACGAAATGAACGGCAAGCTCGAAATACGTACCGACAAAACCAGCCAACGTACCCACAATGGCGGCCATAATGAGAACAGAAAATGATGTTGACCCTCGAGAGACAAACTGGTTAATCGCATCTTTCGGTACGTGCGCCAACACAGATTTCACAATTCTCTCGCGTTTGGTCATTAAAAAGCTCTCCTGTTGCTGGGGGGAAGGGACGAAAGAAAGTATACGCTTCGCAGAGTCTAGACCTAATCAATAAAGATGCAATTTAGCTTTTCACTATTGAGTGTTCGAAGTGTCGCGATATTATTCATTCACTCAGATTGTGCTATTGCTCTCATAATTTAGGATAAAAAACTTGTTTTTTGAGAAAAATGAACCATGCTTTAAATGTAAAGCAACATGACTGCTTCAGAAGGAGGGATGTGAGGTTTTACACACAATTTGGATGGATTCAAACCCTACGGTAAGTCCTCGTTTTATGTTCGGGATGCATCAATAGACATCGCCGATTCGCACACTCACGATTGAGTAACGAGGTAGAGGCGCACGCACATGTGCGCCTTCTTAATTTCTGCGTTATAACTTTCATCACCACCTGCCACCGTTTTTCTCTTGAACATTTTCTTGCAGTTAGTAATGTCTTGGTTCGATGTCAACCAACTAGAGCAGTGCATGCGCTTTTATCTTCGACTCTTACTTTCTTTATGTTGTTGTTCGGTAACGTTTCCGGCACTTTCAACGCCGAGCTGGTGGCAAGACACGTTGTCAGCAATGCCATATTCCAATCTAAAAGAACGTATAGAAAAAAGTGGAAGCTGGTATGGTTGCGAAGTGCAGTTGCGAGACAACTCAACGTTTATCAACGCATTTTGTTTGGATGATTTTTCGTACTACCAGCAGCACTTGTATGGTGAAGTGATTTTGAGAAGAGAAAGTGCTCAGTTCTCGTTTCTTACTGAATACGAGTGGCAGCGTCTGAATGACTTACTTCTCAACTTAAGAAAGGATGGGTTAGTTTTACGCAGAGTCACTATCGGAAAAGAGCAATATGATGTCGTTGAAGCTCTGGAAAAGAAATCTTCCGAGCTTGTCGATAAAGAAGTTATTTTGTTGATGAACCGCTATCCACAAGAAACGATTCGAAGTTTGCTTTGGGTAAAGCCGGACGAGTTTCTGACGCCATCACCGTCCTTAAATGTGCACTTGCGCAGTGATGGCGAAATTATCGAGGTCAAAGTGACTCGTTTTTAGATTCTTTATGGAGAGATAGGAAGGTCGCCATTGCAGATTCATCCAAAAAACCATCCGATTTTTTGTGAGCGCGCAGGTATTGATATCCTGCAATTAGCTTGCGGTGTAGCTCTTCTGCATCGTCTGACAACGGCTGATTCATAACGTGTTGAAAGGCAAGTTTGTACGCATCCATATCCACGACTTCAGCACGGCGATATAAATAACCGCATCCCGTTGCTAACCATTCGAGAGAGCAATTGGCGCGCATTGCAATTTGATTTGCTTTAGTTAGGCTAGGTTCACTGCCTTTAAGGTATTTGCGTATTAAAGCTTCAGACACATCGACGCGTCGTGCGAACCCGCTGATGCTTTCTTCTCCGATCAGGGTGGCTAGGCGTTGGGCAAAAGACATATTTCGTACTCCAGTTCGAATTGCGAAAGTTTACCCGTTGAGCCGGTACGAAAACAAGACTACGATGAATGCAGATCAATTGAAGGAGAAAACCCATGGTTGCAAAAGTAGTAACTGCACCAAAAGGCCCAGAGTTCTCAGAGCTGGTTCAAGGATATTGGCGTGCAGTTGAGTGGGGAATGACGGCTCAAGAGCGTTTGTCATTTCTTAAGCAACACATTGAGTTAGGCATTACGACAGTCGATCACGCCGACATCTACGGTAATTACGAGTGTGAGGCGTTGTTTGGTGAAGCGTTAGCTTTAGACAAGAGTGTTCGTGAGCAAATTCAGATCGTGACGAAATGCGACATCAATTTGTGTGGCGATAAAACGCCAGAGCGTAAGATCAATCACTACGACACGAGCTCAGCACATATCTACCAATCGGTGAACAACTCGCTAGAACGTTTGAATGTGGATGAAATCGACGTACTTTTAATTCATCGTCCTGACGTGTTAATGGATGCAGACGAGGTTGCAGAAGCATTTTCTGAGCTTCATAAAGTCGGCAAAGTGAAGCACTTTGGCGTGTCTAACTTCACTCCACGCCAGTTTGAACTGCTGCAATCTCGCTTAGGTAAGCCGTTGGTTACTAACCAAGTGGAAATCAACCCACTTAACTTTGAGGTTGCTCACGATGGAACGCTTGACCAAATGCAAATGTTGCGTACGCGACCAATGGCTTGGTCTTGCCTCGGTGGAGGTTCAATTTTTAGTGGTGACAGTGAGCAAGCTGTTCGTGTCCGTAACGAATTAGAAGCAATTCGTGAAGAAGTGGGCGCAGCGAGTATTGACCAAGTAATTTATGCCTGGGTACGTCGTTTGCCATCTAACCCTATTCCAATCATTGGCTCTGGTAAAATCGAGCGTGTGCAAACTGCAGTTAATGCATTGAACATCGAACTTACTCGAGAGCAATGGTATCGCGTATGGGTGGCTTCTAAAGGTCATGGTGTGCCATAGAATTGATATCTTATCGATGAAATTGTTATTAAAGGCATCCTCTAGCAGGGTGCCTTTTTAGTTTTAGCGCGTTACTGTTTACCCATTATGGAAATGGAAAGAATGAAATTCGAGCAAAAATGGGCTTTGGATGTTAGCTGCAACTTTTTGCTTACTTTGGGTGGAGGAGTTTTACCCATGTTTGTTTTATGTCACTAAACAGCGAATGTGATGCTTGCTTTTTAGTCATTTTGTTCACTCATTCATTCATATTGCGTATGCTTATTGAATAATAAAGAAATAAAAAACTCGTCAGTTTTCTCGTATTACATGCTGTAACAATCTGTTAGACTCCGGCGCAGATTGTGGAATATAAAAAGGTGATTGAATGTCTTTTCCCGTACTCATCTGTGATGATTCAGCGTTAGCACGCAAACAGATGGCGAGATCACTACCAGCCACATTGAATGCCGATATTACGTTTGCTATCCACGGAAAAAACGCGCTAGAAGAACTCGAAAAAAACGAGTTTAAATTGATGTTTCTTGATTTGACCATGCCAGAAATGGATGGCTTTGAAACACTAGAGCACATGCAACGGTTGGGGGATAAAACTCCGGTGGTTGTTGTGTCGGGGGATATCCAACCTAAAGCGAAAGAGCGCGTGTTCGCACTGGGTGCAAAAGCGTTTATTCAAAAACCGATCGCCAAAGATGAACTCAAGAAGGCGCTTAAAGAGTTGGTCGAGCCAGAACCTCGTCCTCAAATTATCACGCCTGTCTCTATTGAGTTACCGATTTTACGTCGTCGCGATATTTACATGGAAGTGGCTAACGTTTCAATTGGTCGAGCAGCCGATGCGTTGGCGCGTCACTTTGACGTGTTTGTGCAACTACCTCTGCCGAACGTCAATATCTTTGAAGTGAGCGAACTTCACATGGCGCTACGCGACTTGGCGTCGCATGACAACGTATCGGGCGTTTGTCAGGGATTTTGTGGCGAAGGTATTGCTGGCGAAGCGCTAGTGATTTTGAGTGATTCAAGCGTATCTGATCTCAAAAAGTTGATGAAAGTACCAGCAGACAGCGAAGAGCTAGAAGAGCTTGAGCTGCTAATGGATATTTCTAATATTTTGGTGGGGTCGTTCTTAAATGGTTTAGGCGAGCAGTCTGAAGTCCGATTCTTCCAAAGTCCACCAGTACTCCTTGGTCAACATATCTCAATTGACTCGATCATTGAATCTACAACTGGAGCATTCAGCCGCACGATGACATTCGAAGTGAGCTACAACATTGAAGGGACGTCGATTCGTTGTGACTTGTTGTTTATGTTTGTGGATGAATCCTTGCCGCTGCTTGATAACAAACTGTCTTATCTAATGGAGGAGTTCTAATGTTGAATATGCCAGCAGAGTTTGAACAATTCCATTGGATGGTGGATATGGTACAAAACGTCGACATGGGCTTAGTGGTCATTGATCGAGATTACAATGTACAGGTCTGGAATGGGTTTATGACTCATCACAGTGGTTTGCAGTCTCATGATGCGATAGGTCGTTCTATATTTGATATCTTCCCTGAAATCCCACAGGAGTGGTTTAAATTAAAAACAAAACCAGTGTATGACCTAGGCTGTCGCAGCTTCATCACATGGCGACAACGACCTTACTTATTTTGCTGTCGCAATGTTCGACCAGTCACGCAGCAAGCGGAGTTTATGTACCAGAATGTTACGTTGAACCCAATGCGCACACCGACTGGAAAAATCAACTCGTTGTTTTTGTCTATACAAGACGCGACGGCTGAAGCTCTGATGTCTCAGAATCAATAGCGATAAAAAACTTTCTCAAAAGCCAAGGTCCGCCTTGGCTTTTTTGTATACTTATAATTGTGTTTCCCAATGCGTAGAACGTGAATATGGACTTTAATCTCGCCCTAAAACTCTACACCGCAGAGCAAGTAAAAAACGGTGAAACGCTGGCTGCGCAAATGGCTGGTGTTTCTATGTATAGCTTAATGCAACGCGCTGGTATGGCCGTGTATGAGCGCTTTTTACATCTGTATCCTAAATCAAAAAATATCTTAGTGATTTGCGGTAAAGGGAATAACGGTGGCGATGGTTACGTATTTGCATCTCTTGCGAAACAAGCTCAACTCAATGTACATGTTTTCCAAATTGGTGATGTATCTGCGCTAAAAGGTGATGCTTTGCGCGCATACCAAGATTGGCAGTCAATCGACGGTGTTAACAATGATTGGGATGAATGGAATACCGCATTGCTAGAGGCGGATGTGATCATTGATGCCATGTTAGGTACTGGTTTAAGCGGTGAGGTTCGTTCGGAGTATCGTCGCTATATTGACCAAATTAATCAAATTCATGCCCCTGTGATTGCAGTCGACGTTCCTTCTGGTCTGTGTGCTAATACAGGTGCAGTTTTAGGTGATGCTATTCGTGCCGAGCATACTGTAACCTTCATTGGGGTTAAGCAAGGCTTATGCACTGGACAAGCGAGAGATCGCGTTGGCGAGCTCTACTTTTGTGGTTTAGGCGTCAATACTAAGTTTGATACTATCGAAGTAGAAAGTGCATTAGGTATTGATCATCAGGTTGTTTCAAGATTAATGCCCAAGCCAAATCCAACAGTCCATAAAGGTGACAACGGGAAGTTGCTTTGTGTTGGTGGCAACCAAGGGATGTCTGGAGCGATTCGTTTATGTTCCTCCGCTGCGATTAGAGCCGGAGCGGGTTTAACTGCCGCAATTACTCACACGAGTAGCCTTATTCCACTGCAGGTTGGTTGCCCAGAAGTAATGAGCCAGAGCATCACCGCTGACTTACTCAGGGATACTGAGAACGACTTAACTAAACGCATTCGCTGGGCTGACGTATTAGTGTTTGGTCCTGGCTTTGGAGATGATGAGTGGGCTTATCAAGCCTATCAATATCTGGCTCAAGAGCAGAAACCTAAAGTTGTTGATGCTGATGGCCTCAATATTCTAGCGATGCTGAGCCAGCGGTGCGATGGCACTCTGGTTTGCGACAACCATCGAGTGATCACGCCGCATCCTGGAGAGGCAGCTCGACTACTAAATGTAACCATTCAACAAATAGAAAGTGACCGATACTCTGCGGCAAGACAACTGCAAGAGCGTTATGGCGGTGTAGTGGTTTTAAAAGGCGCGGGGACGCTTATTTACGATGGAACGAGAATGTACGTCTGTCTAGCGGGTAACGCCGGAATGGCGACGGGGGGAATGGGAGATGTGTTATCTGGAGTCATTGGTGCATTACTAGCCAAAGGTTTACCAATTTCTGTTGCCGCACGTTTAGGTGTGGTACTTCACAGTCATGCTGCCGATATAAACGTGAGTCAGCATGGTCAAATTGGTCTTTTGGCAAGTGATGTCGTTAGCACTCTTCGTACCGCTATCACCCAAGAGCTCTATCGAGTTTAATTAGATTTCATGCATTTTTGAGAAAATTGGTCGATTTTTTTGAGTACTTTTTTACGAATTAGCAGGGCATCTTAGTATTAGGTGATTGAGTTTTAGGCAGATTTGAGAGGTGATGCGTTTTAATTTTTAAGATATGACGCAAAGGTTTGCGCAATGGGTTAACTTAAGTGCTTTCTCAAGTTGTTGATAGTTATAAATAATAAGAGGTTTTGGTGACTTGGGGAGCGTTTTTGATATGCGATTTTCAAGATGGTATCACAAAAAAAATTCAAATATCAGACTTGTAGGAAATAAATCACAGCCTATAATGCTGAAAACCGGAGCGTCTGCCAACGCTCCGGTTTTTTTGTGTCCGAAGAACAGTGAACTCGTCTGCCAACGAAATCACTACGCACTCTGAAATGACACATATACATATGAATCAAGGAATTACACAATGCGTATCGAACAAGAACTTAAGTTAGGTTTTAAAGATGTACTGTTTCGCCCGAAACGTTCTACCCTTAAGAGCCGTTCTCAAGTAAATTTAACCCGCGATTTTACATTCAAGCATAGTGGTCGTCAATGGTCTGGTGTGCCAGTAATCGCAGCAAACATGGATTCGGTTGGTAGCTTTGCAATGGCTAAAGCGCTGGCTGAGCATGGTGTAATGACCGCTGTTCACAAACATTACACGGTAGAAGATTGGGCTGAGTTTGCTAAATCAGCAGATAAAGTAACCATGAATAACGTTATGGTGTCTACTGGGACATCTGACGCAGACTTCCAAAAAACCAAAGACATCATGGCGCTTTCAGATGAATTTATTTTCATTTGTATCGATATTGCAAATGGTTACTCAGAGCATTTGGTCGAGTATGTTGAACGCGTGCGAGCAGAGTTCCCAGACAAGGTCATTTCTGCAGGCAACGTGGTTACTGGTGATATGTGTGAAGAGCTAATCCTAGCTGGTGCAGACATCGTTAAAGTGGGTATCGGACCAGGCTCTGTATGTACAACTCGTGTAAAAACGGGTGTTGGTTACCCGCAGCTTTCTGCAATCATCGAGTGTGGTGATGCAGCCCACGGCCTTGGTGGCATGATCGTCGGTGACGGTGGCTGTTCTTGTGCGGGTGACGTAGCGAAAGCATTCGGTGGTGGCGCGGATTTCGTAATGCTAGGTGGGATGCTAGCGGGTCACGAAGAGTCAGGCGGCGAAGTGATCGAGAAAGACGGCGAGAAGTTCATGAAATTCTATGGCATGTCGTCGAAGAGCGCGATGGACAAGCACTCAGGTGGTGTCGCTGGCTACCGTGCGGCCGAAGGTAAAACCGTATTATTGCCATACCGTGGTAGCGTTCACGGCACTATTCAAGACATCCTTGGCGGCGTTCGCTCAACATGTACATACGTAGGTGCAGCAAAGCTTAAAGAGCTAACCAAGCGTACTACATTCATCCGCGTTCAAGAACAAGAGAACAACGTGTTCGGTAAAGAGTAAATCGACTGTATGTAACAAGTGTAAAAAGCAACCATACGTTATATCTATAGCAGATAAAACTATACTATATGCAGCTATGAGCCAGAGTGAGATTGATTTCTTACTCTGGCTTTTTGCTTCTCATTTGTTTGCGCTTCAAAATTAACTCTAAGCGATTTTAATAGTTTGTCGAGATTCGACTTGTTCAAACGGTAATGATGTTGTAACTGGCATGAGCTGTAAAACGCTTGAAATCTGACAGTCTCTATTTAACCCAATATAGTCTTTGACATTAGCGACTCGCCAAGTCATGTCTCCGTAAGTACGCAGATAGAACGCGGGTGATTGATGACTGTTATGTCTAATAACGCTCCATTGGGTAATATCACTAAAAAAGACTTCAGGGTTATCGGATGTCTCAAACTCATTCGCCATGATGCCCAAAGGTATATCAACGCGATTAAGTAGCTTTTGTCCGAGTGAGAAGGCTTCGTCGAAGTTAGTTGGTTGTTCGCTTAACTGCTTAATTGCATAGGTTTGTACAAATCGAGACGGCGGTGTTGGGTCGGAGGGTAGACCCATCAAGCCAGCGCCATTGATTGAAGTGGGCCAGGCACTTGGACATGACGTTGCATGGTTGCTTCATTGTTCGGTTCTGGGTTGTAGTTGCGCAAATTGGAAAAATAAGAGAGGTGATTGACATGCCAATGGTAATTTGGGCAGTTAGTCATTACTCCAACGTAGGAGTGGTCCACAACCACTTTATAATCATCAAAGTCGTATTCGGTACATTGATAGCGTGCTTGCTGATTTTCCTCTTTGCTCAACATATCGCTTTCTTTGAATGCTCGATAGATATGCATATTACCGTTAAGAAACTCAATGACGGCACTGTCATTATTTGCATCGTGAATCACGAAATGCTGGTCCAAAGCCATGTTGTCACTCTCTGTTTCACCAGTTGAAATAGTCGAGTTAAACACGTAAACGGGGTGGGTGGTGAAGTAGGTCACCATCTCGTCCACAGTATTAAACGTAGACAAGATAAAAGTACCAAACAGGCCGCTGCCTAATGCAAAGGCATCATCAGGGATGTGAGAGGTCGATACATTTTGATTGAGAATGGGCAAGTACAGTGACCCAACAGAAAGGCCAGATTCATTAATGCCATCAGCTGTTAAAAGAGGGTTATTATACCGGGTAATGGCATTGCAGTGTATGAAGCTCAACTCTCCCTGCCAATTTGCTCGAAACTCACATTCTTTACTGTGAAGTTTTGGCGGCTGACCATTGAAAACACGGTCGGCTTTTCCGTCGGAAGTAAAGGTCGTAATTTGGTAAGTTTGTTGGGCTCTAAACCAAATCTCGGTCTGAAGGTTAACTGCAAACTCCATGGTTCTAGCGGATAAGGTTTGGTTGTTGCAACCATAATTGATATTAACATCTGTACACATAGCCATGCTTTCCGTTGTTTATCTTGAATGATGAATATCCAAGAAACCCTCTGAATCAAATGCTTAGAGATTACGTGGATATAGATGAATTGCGCTTTAATAATGGTTTTAGCCATTGAGATAAGCGCATGCTATTAAGTTAAGCATTCAATCAAAAAAAGTCAGTAGCAGTTTAGTATCAGTTAAAATTGATATAAAAGAGATGAACTAAAGATATTACTTTACCTTATAATCACATGATACATATTGTTAATATCATTTTGTCTGATTTTATATTGAAATTATTATATATCTTGATGATTTAACGTGAAGGAATAAAAATTACAATATTTAGAATATGATTGAAAATGAAGGTAATTTGCAATTTAAATGCTGAGAAGTGAAACTGCCCGAGAAGTTGTGCAACTGTCTCGGGCGAAGTGATGAATCAGGTGAGCAGCTATAAAGTTTTCTCACAAGAACCGCTAAGTGGTGGAGATATTTTTAAATTATCATTAAAGATTTCTACAACGACGGGGCCTTTATTTTCATCTTTTGCATAGTATGCACAGGACTTGTCCCCAGTATAGGTTTTACCTGCCTTTTTGAAACTGTAATACCAGGAGTCATGGGTAGCGGCACCGGATTCAAAACTAGCAGATTCAGATTGTTCGCCAATATTCAAGTCGAAATGAACCTCCATTTCCGGAGAGTCTTTAAATCTCACATATCCGGTGATTTTATCGTTGGAGTTATTTTTAACGTAAAATGAACCCTTAGTTGTCATAATTTTTCCTCTTTTTTAATTTCTATACGTGATAGAACGGCCAAATGACGTTCTGTTAATATATGCTTTTTAAGATGCATATTGATGTTAAATGATGGTCTTATTAGTTCTAAGGTGATTAAACTTATCCTTAGCGTATTTTTCTTTTATACCGATTAAGTCGCGGTAGCTTCGATCAAAATAAACGCTTGTCGGAATTGCCGGATCTTTAAAGCTGATGAAGGCACCATAGGTTCCCGGTATATCAGCTTCTCTGGCTTTATCAATCCAGTCCATGGCTCTGTTTACATCAACAAGTACTGGGTTATTTTGTAGTTCTAGTTTTTGCTTTATCTCTTCATTCCACCAGGTTTGGTATTGGACTGTATATTGACACTGGCGGTAGGGGAAAGATATGTCTTCAAGGTCGTCTGAGTGATTATAAAAACCGCCAGTGATCGCCCCTAAGGTTACGTAACTAAATAGCCCTTGATCGCGGTTTTCTGGCTTTATCAAAGGTGAAGTTAAGCTTTGCAAAAGTGCAGTATAGCCTTCTGGTTTAAGACCTCGCTCTGACACCAATCGCGAAGTGATTTTGTGAGGTGCTGGGGCGTCATAATCGGGAGGGAAAGGAGAACCGTTTTGACACAAAGAATCGCGCCCCCATGTGCTCATCAGGGAGTGATCGTATTTCTTCCCGTCAAAGTCAGTGCCATGTGCTTCATAGACTTGAACTAAATCAGGGAAGCAAGCGCCAAATTGAACGGCTATAAATTGGTGAAGATCTTGTTCTGTTCCTTCCCAGTAGCCATACATGGTGCAGTGATGGCTGATGGTTTCAATATCACAGTGGTTAGATGATTCAGGCAGAGCATCAATTTGCAAGTTGGTGCCAAGAAGTTTAGGCGTATCGAGGCTTTTTATAGCCTGCTCCCAATTTTTTAGCACATCTATGGTAGGGTGCGTTGGTATTGGCTGAAGCATACCGTTGATTTTTGGATAGAGGTTCCACTGAAGCTCGAAGCGGTGGATCTCTTTGGGTAAAGGGAATGTTTTTACGCGTAGCTCGGTAACAATGCCATAGCTCATGCCTCCGCCGCCTCTTAGTGCCCAAAATAGGTGAGGGTTGGACTCTGCTGAGACTTCTGTGATCGTACAATCACCCAATACCACGGTTGCACTCACTAGGTGCTCACAACACATGCCGTATTTTCGCGTCCAAGGGCCCCATCCTCCGCCTTGAATATAGCCAGTCAACCCAACTGTGGCACAGGTTCCATGTGCAATCATTCGATCATGCTCTGCAAGTTTTGGTGTCAGTTGATAGAAGCGATAGCCAGCACCAATGGTGGCAATATTGTCACACAATTGGAAGGTCTTAATTCTGCTCACGTCAATCAAAATGACGTTGTCACCACTGCATTCACCTGCGTGATCATGCCCTCCTGAGCGAACACGAATCGGGAGATTGAATTGAGTTGCTGTTAGATAGGCTTGCTGAACTTCTTGCGTACTTTCGCACATGACAATGACAAAGGGTTGGTGTTGATAGCGAGTATTGAAGATGAGTGACTCGACTTGATATTGGTTCAAACCGGGAACCGGTGAAACCGTGTTTTCAAGAGGTGTCAGTAATCGTTCTTTAGGAAAACCGCACTTATCCATTTTCTGAATAAACAGTTTGGCATTATTGACTGAGATTGAGTACGCGCTAAGTACAGCGAGGCGTTGTATTTGAGGGTTAGGGTGCTGTTCTACCACTTGGTTTTCTTTAGTTCCCTGCATCCATTCATGTTCCATTATTTTTTCCATTTGGCTTATGTATTGAATAGTTGTTCAAATATTAAACCAAATGCATACATTCACCATATCAGTTTGGTATCAGTTGTTCTGTACAAATCGCCAAAAGCATCAGCGAGAGAGCAACAATATCTGGTTGATGAAAAGAACGATCGGCATCTGCGTGACCGTGGATAATTTATGTAGTCAAGTAGATCTGAGCCTAAATTGATACTGAACCAGAATGACGTGTTATCTACATTGAATGGGTCACTAACGACAATAAATTCAGTTGGAGAACACAATGAAAATGGACTCAAAAGAATCACAAGCAATTTTTACTGCTCATTATCAAATTGGTAACGGCTTACCTGGAGGAGTGAGCTTCGATGTTAATCTACTCGTAGCCAGCGAAGACAAATCAATAGTGGGTAAAGGACATATCTTTCAGGCCGTTAACCCACCGTTAAATGTGGTGTCTGATCTCAATGGTAGTTTCAACTATCAATGCACGATGCGTGATTGTCATATCATGGTGACGTTGCAGGGCTACCAGCCTTATCTAGGCATTGCTCCTTTAGGAGCTGATCTTCATAACGTAACGCTCAACCTCCTACTTAATGATGATTGGAAGTCAGGCGTGGCATTCTATCGATATAAAAATAGTTCAGGTAAATGGATTGAAGCAGCAAATCAACGCGTTACTCTACTTTTGCCTGAGCATGTTCCTAGCATCGAGAACTTTAAGGTGGAGCAAAATGATCTTGCGCCAGCATAAATCTCATCAGCGATGACACTGTGCCAAAACACAGATATTCGATGGTTTCGAATATCTGTGTTTGACGAGGTAAATCGAGTAAACACGATGACTTGACGGTGCAATTAATCGACTTTCTTCGTTTATTGAATATTTCATGGTTGAGTAGATGTGGAGAGCCAATGGTCGAGCTCATCAACACTTATTTGAGCCTGATTCAGTTGATGTTTACGCGCGGCCTGATTGAAGTTTAACAACTCAGAGACGGAGCTGGACTGGTCGAGTAAGGCAAGCATCAGATTCGCTTGTTCAATATAAAAATCACCCCATGGATGCGGATCTTCTTGGGTGAAGTTAGACAGCTTATCGCGATATTTTCGAAGTAGCGTAGGCTGCTTATACTGCCACGCTACTTGGATTCCTTGTTGGTAAAAGCGTAAATAGTTATGACCAACACAGGTAGATTCTAGCCAAGCCTCACCAGTGCGCAAAGCGGAAAGGGCCGTTGATTCATCGCCACAAATAAGTGCCTTGGTAGATACGAGCCAAGGACCAATAAAATTGTGTAGCTTATTGATATGAACAAGATCTAGAGCCGTGTCGATGTCCGAAAGGGCTTTCTCCTCTTTTCCCTGATACCAGTGCAATCTTGCACTGGACTCCAAAAGAAAAGCGACAAATCGATGAGCATTAAGCTGTTTTGAAAGTTGTAGAGCGGTCGAGATTTCGTTTTCAGCTTGCACCAAGACATTACGGTCGAGAAAGATCCATGCAGCCGTAAGCCTAGAAACAATTTCTGCTCGGCGGTTTGCCGTGAGATAGGCAAGATTCGAGGCATGCTGAGCCTGTTTTAGTGCTTCGTCAGATTGCAGTTGATAGATCATCACTGTTGCCAGCATGTAGCGATTGGCAGTTTCAATCGAAAGCAACTGATGCTCTTCACACAGTTGCAAACACTCGGTTAAGTGCTCGTATGAGCGAGCCATTTTTCCTTGTGCGTAGGCACAATCACCGAGGCCGCCAAGCGATTTTGCTTTCGCGCGAAAACAGTTTGCTCGTTGACTGTAATCTAATGCAAGTAAATGTTCTTTCTCACATTCGTCTAGCTGCCCAGTGGGGAACAGCATATTACCTCTCATCGAGTGAATTTCACACAAAGATTTATTTAACGTCAGCTTTTCGCACAGGGCTTGGGCTTGGTCTAAAATCGACATCGCTTGTACAAAGTTGTCGGTTAAACGGTAGGGGTTAATGAGGTCTAAATAGTATTGAACACGTTCAGAATCATTTTCTGTGTGATGAATCGCTTGCTCAAGAACCTCAATACTCTCTTTGATGCGTCCCATCGAATACAGGCAGTTTCCTTTCATATTTAGTGCATACGCCATCTGTGCTTTAGGTGACTCTTTAATAGCGTATTCAATAAGAGTCAGTGCTTTTTCAAATTGATAATTGCTCAGGTAATGTTTGGCGGTCTGGTCAAGAACAGTAAATACACCTTCGCCCTTGGCATGATTGATATGGACTGCATATAAGAACCGATCTCGGTTCTCATACCATTTTGCGCAGGCCATGTGTATTTTTGAACACTGTGACTTGTCTATTTGACGGAAAACAGCATTACAAATCAAATCATGATGGAAAAGGTATTGATCGCCATTGAGTTTTACTAAGCCAGCGTCGACTAACTTATCTGGTACGTAGCCGGGAATTCGAGTGATTTCACGCAGTTGCTCCAGTTGAAAGTACTGCCCTAACACAGATGCAGTACAGAGTGCTTGGCGATCTTGGGCTGGAAGTTGAGCTAATTGTATCGAAACTAAATGTTCCAATGACTCCGGAACGTCTTTATCAAACTGAGAACAAAGTAGTGTTTGGCGTAAGTATAGAGGATGGCCTTTCGCAAGCTTTATACAGTCATTGATATGTTTATTCTGTTGGCATGTGATTGAGCAAGCTAACTCGTAAGACTCTTCAGATGATAACTCCCTAAGTTCGATTAGATTCACGTTGGCAAACCAAGATTGTTTGGAACTAAGTCGTTTTTGCTGCCTAAACGTCAGAAAGAGTAAAATATTGGTGTTTGTAATATAAGGTAGCAGTGTCTCAAGAAATGCCAACATTACCTCGTCGGCCCAATGGACATCTTCAACAATAATCAAATGCGGTTTGCTGGTCTGCCGTTGTTGAATTAAGAAAGGGATAGATTGCTCTATCGTTTGTTTCAGCGTTTGGAACTCCATTAAGTTCAGCAGCTGTTTTTCTGATTCGTTGAGTGTTACCCCCATTAACCAATAAAGGCAGAGATGGAAAGAAGAGGGAATTGATGACTCGACAGTCTGCTGACGAATAGAATCATCGGTATCTTCACGAGTAAATGAACAAATTGCCCGAGTGAATATATTTTGAGGGGACAAGAGATCAGCACTGCCATGATTCAGGATTTGAATCTCTGTGGTTAAACACGAAGAACGACTCAAAGACGAAATGACCTGGTTGAGTAGGCTGGTCTTTCCTATCCCTGCGGTACCAGTAATACAATACGTTTGGCCTGCTTCTTGTTTTTGCCATCGCTTGATTCCGCTATTCAATGTTTCTAGTTCAAGTTTACGCCCTACGAAACAGTCAGTATGGTTTTGGTGTAAGGATACAAAATGCCAGTTGTTGAAGTCTGGCTCTCCTGTTAGAAAAGGTTTTATTGGTCTGGCACAATTGGACGAGATAAAGCAAGGACAAGCAGCTATTTCTCCCCAAGGGATTTTAACTAGGATTTCATTGATTGGGGTTATCGCATTCGGATGTTCCGATAGCTCAGTGATTCGATGCATGTATTTCACATTGATAAAAGACCGAATCGAAGCCGAAAGAGCAACCTTTAATTGAAGGGCTAGTTGTCGAATTCGCTCAAAAATATATTCGTCCGATTCCTGTAAAGACCAAGTAAGAACAAACGTTCGGTTTTGTATTATGGGTGTAGTGTTTTGGCTGAGAAGTAAGGTTTGCAGAGCCTTTGCGGTCAAATCACACTTTGCTTCGATTGCAAAAATAAAAAAATATGGTGGTGATGAAGATACATTTGTAAATAATGGTTCTGAGGCCCGATCTATTAAAAGGTCCTCTACGGGGACAGAAAAGTATTCCGCGAGATTGGATGCGGTACGATACAGCACATTCGCCCCAGACTCTGCTCGCTTTATAGAAGCAATAGATACGACAAAACCCTGTTGAAAGCATTCTTCCGCCAGTTTTTCTTGGCTCAGTCCTAATTTCTTTCTCAGTTCTTTGAGTCGTAATACGTTGAGTGGAATTCTTCCATCCCTATTTGCCATATTTCACTCCGTTGTAACGTATAGCTTTTCCCAGTAAACCTGAATCGATTGGATATGTTGAGTGAATAAATTTATCTTATTTCACCACATATATAATACTAGTAGTTAAAATGTTATATACGAAAATGAAATGGGCATTTTAATCTTCAAGCCACCTTAATTCATTGTTATATTAGTGGTGTTTTTTTATTAATAATTTTGATATTTATTTTTGTGAGTTCATGTTTTTCTTAATAAGTTTTTTGAAATATCTTTAAACTTATATCTTTTAAAAGATTGCACACCTTAAACTTATATTGGACTTCATTAAACTTTAAAAATTAAATTCTTTAATTTTAGAGATATAAATTGACAATCTTATTTTTAGTGTTTTTTTTGATCTCTATTCTGGCTAACTGATTTTTTCTAGTCTATAAATCAAATATCGGCAATTTCAAAATAACTGCCGAAAAAATTATTTTAATTTCAATATTATAAATAGTTGGCTTTATACTATGGATATTGGCTTTTTCTGCCTGTTAAAAGGCTTTCATATTACACCACACTTGAGTGCCGCGCTTACCTCTATTAAGGAGACTGCGTGGCTGCCATATGTCAAACGATCTTGCCATCGAGGGGATTGGCAAGCGCTTGCTTTAGAAGAATCACATCGAAAGGCCTATTACCCTAACTATTTACTACTCTCTGAATTTACAGGATTAGAACTGTTTTTATCTCAATTTTTCTGCCCAATTTTGTCAGTACGGTTTATGAAGTTAGAGCCGGGAGCTGAGATATTGTAACGCGGACCTCTGGCATATGTTTTTCTCAAGTACAGGTGTGTTACATCATTAACTACTGCTACAGCGGCAAGTGAGGTTCATGAATTATGCAAAAAGGCTCATCTATAGAATTCTACCAGCAACGTCCTCAATCTCGTGAGACGGTCGGTGTTGAAGAAGTGCAGCAACAAACTCAACAGTTTGGTTTTGCTGAACCCGAAATGGATGAGCTGCTTAAGTACTCATTACGGACTCAACTTGAGGCTATGCTCCAAAACCAACTCAGCACGGCTGAACGCCAACGGCAACTGAAAGAGAGTTTCGCTGCGGCAGTTGAGCTCGTATTGAAGGAGACGAAAGTTGAGCACCGAACACTGGTGCAAGCCTTTCAGAGCATGTATGGCAACGCTTGCCAATCTCTTTCTCTGGCTAAACTCACTCAAGAGGAACTGACCCGACAGTACATTTCCACGTCTGGGCTGGTGATGTCCCCACTTAACTGTAAACACACCATCAAAGATGTGTACCGAATTAAAGGCTTTGCGTGTGGTATAAACAAAGCTATCCAACATATGCTTGCCAACAAGTCACAGGTTAAAGTGCTTTATCCAGCTTGCGGCCCCTTTGCACCATTGCTGCTGCCTTTACTTGCTCACTACAAACAAAGTGATCGAATTAGCGCAGAGCAGCTTCAGGTGACACTAGTAGATATTCACCCCGGAGCCATTAAAGCACTCAATCAATTGATCGCGGATCTCGATATCGCAGACTACATTGAAGCCTTAGTGGAAGAAGATGCTACCCAATTTTCGCCAACTCAAACGTTTGATCTCCTGATACTTGAAGCGATGCAGCATGGCTTTAGTCGGGAAGGGTTCCTCAGCATCGCGAAACATTTGGTTCAATATTTACATATTCAAGGCGAAATGATCCCCAATCAGGTATCTGTGCGCGCCATGATGGTCATCGGGGAGACGGAATTTAATCAACAATGGGAAAAAGCAGAGTATGCACATTCCAACCATTGCCAGCCGGAAGCGATCGATGATCGAATTGATCTGGGAGAAATTCTTAACGTCAATAAAGCCATGTTGCTCAGAAGCGAGATTTTTGAGCTAGATGGTGGAATAAAAATGCTGCAAGGCAACACCATTGAGCTGCCGAAAGATGTGCCAGATATGGCAAAACGTATCCTCGCCATTTACAGCCATATCGATACTTACGGAGATGCGATGGTCGGACAATACGACTCTGGTATTACCCATCCTAAACCCGACATGACTTTTTATGTGGATGCCAAGCCCAAAGCCGTTGAACACCATTACTTTGAAGCGAAGGGAGGCGATAAGGTCTGTTTCTATTATCAGTTAACCGGATTGCCAGGTTTTGTCGCCACCCATGGATGATTTCGATATGCAGCAAAAATACGTCGTTTTTACAGGAAGTTGTTACGCCTTGCCCATCATTCAGTTGTTGGCACAACAACATAAATTGGCGGGCGTGGTAGTACCGGAAGGAGAACTAAATCCAGACTTACAGCAGCTACAGAGCTATCTGAGCGCTCAATCGATTCATATTGCTCAGTATACCGCCAATGACAGCAGTGCTTTGATAGCGCAACTCGATGCTTGGCGAGTCACGGATGGCGTCATCTATTTGTTCAGGCACATAGTTCATTCCTCGCTGTGTCAGTTTTTCAACGGAAACTTGTACAACATTCATCCGGGAAAGCTGCCCGAGTATCGAGGCCCGATGCCTCTCTATTGGCAATTAAGAGACGGTTTAGACACCTTTAGCCTCACCCTGCATCGTCTTGAGGCATCGGCTGATTCCGGCGCTATAGGAATGGAGTTAGAGGTACCATTTCACCCGTTTGAGACCTTAACCAGTGCTCAGAAAAAAGCGTCACAAATGACGGCTAAGCTGATGTATGACTTCCTCATCGCGCAACAAAAGCAAGGGCTGGTTTGGCGTGAACAAGTATCAAACCCCAACGAAGTGGCACGAGCAGTAAACCAACATGATCTGCACATTCGTTGGAACGTGCAAACGAGTCGCGAAATCGTCAACTTAGTGCGAGCAGGCAATCATGACTTCGGTGGTGCGATGTTGAGCTTGCCAAGTGGTGTCGCCAATGTTTTGCAAGCAAGCGCAATGGAGACTTCTTTAGTCGGTGTTGAGGCGGGGAGCATTCTCGAGATCAGCCCACAACATGGGTTACAAGTGAAAACGTTAGATAGCGCCATATCAATAGATGTTATTGCTACACCGCAAGGCGTGTTTTCGGGTTATCGCTATGCGCAAATGGCTGGGCTAGATGCTGGGATGTCATTGCTCCAGCACGCTTCAACTTGTGAGTAAATAAATATCTCAATACGGTGCTTTGCGGCAGTGATGAAGCCCGTAACGGTATTTAGTAATGCGAGATTGGAAAGTTTTAACCAACCACACCAATTTCGTTATGAGCTAGTTTTAACTTAAGTGTATACGTTGAAAGGAAGAACAGTATGGCTACAGAACCGTATCTTGGGGCACTAACCGCATTTGGTGGCAATTTTGCAATTAGAAATTGGGCAATGTGCTCGGGGCAAATGCAGGCAATTGAAGATAATCCAGCGCTCTTCTCTCTAGTTAGCACTCTATACGGAGGTGACGCCCGAACTACCTTTGGTTTACCTGATTTGCGTGGCCGCAGTCCAGTTGGTGTAGGCACACGACCTGGGGGGATGGATTATCATCAGGGAGAAAGATTGGGTACTGAACTGGTAACTATTGATATAACTCAAATGCCAGCACACTTACATACGGCAATTTTTACCCCTCTTGGCACTTCTGCACCTGTAACAGGCAGGATGCAGGTTGCTACCAATGCTGCAAATACACAGGTACCCGATAGTAATTCGTATATAGCGCAAAACTCTACCCCCGGGTTCTATAAACCGACGTTTCAGCAACCAGATTTGACCGAGATCGAAGGCTTAAGTGTGTCTGGTAGTGGCTCGGGCGGAGGTACTGTAACTGTGACTGAAACAGGCGGTTCAATGCCACTTAATATTTTGAGCCCGGTATTGCCGATTAATTGGTTAATTGCCACTGCGGGAGTATACCCACCGCACAGCTAATCAACCAAGAAAGAATTGGCTGAATCTTTAGCTAATCCTTTCCTATAAAAAAATTAAATATTTAAGTTGATTATGATAACCCGGCCATGTTGATAAGGCCGTCATCTTCAGGAGAGGAAAATGAGATTACATCGTCAGGTTGCGATCGCAATTACAACAGCATGGGTGTTCTCAGCGTTTTTTTCCGGTGGAGCCTGGGCTGCACAGCAAACGATTAACTACTCTAATGGTTCAGGTTCCAATTTTAGTGAGGTGGAGACCGGCGTCACAGGGGGTATGCCCTCAGTCACTCTTACCAATGCAGGTACTGTATCTATGGTATTAGATGCGGGCACTAGCTCGGATGGCACTCCGTTTACTGGCCTAAATGACCTCGGATTTGTAGCTGGTGTTCTTTACTCAAATACCATGATTAATGAGTTCAACAATCGTGGCTTCCGCTTTTTTGAGAAATCAAGTACTAACTTCAGTTTCGACGAAATTACCTTTATGCAGGGGTCGGCCCGAGACTCAGATAAAACGTATCAACTTGTGTTAACTGGCTTCTCTAATGATACTCAAACAGTGACCGAAACTGTCACCTTGCCAAAAGGTGGTGAAGCAAACTCAGGGTTACAGGACTTGTTTACCCTGACCCGTGGTACAGATTTTAATGATTCGGCATGGCAGGACGTTGATACAGTGACTATGGCGTTTACCCGAAGTCCGGGTGCTGACTCTCGTTATCTTATCAGAAGTATCAAGATTGATGACGCTGCGGTTTCAGACTCTACCGCGCCTACTTTTGTCAGTGCGAGCTCAACTCCCACTGATGATGCAACCAATGTTTCTGTTAGCAACAACATCGAGATTGCCTTCGATGAAAATATTGAGCTGAAGAGCGGCAATATTACCATTCGTAATGTTACCGACAGTCGCGACTTTGAAGTATTTAATGTTGCCACTGAAAGCGATGGCACAACAACATCACCAGGCGCTGGTCGCATCAGTGTTACCAACAATAAAGTTTACTTAAACCCAACCAGTGATCTGGCAGGGAACCGGACCTACGCCATTCATATTGAATCCAGTGCCGTGGCTGACAGCGCAAATAATAGCTTCGCTGGGATCATCGATGATGCCACATTTAACTTTACGACAGTCGATACCACGCCAAATGCGCCATCTACACCCGATTTAGATGCTAGTTCGGATACCGGGCCATTAAATACTGATAATATTACCAGTGACACTACACCAACGTTTAGTGGGACTTCTGAGAGTGGATCGATCGTTACTTTATACAGTGATCAAGTCGGTGGAGGTGCAACGGTTATTGGCACAGGCACTGCTACTGGAGGAAACTGGCAGATAACAACCAATGAGTTGGCGTCTGGTATTACACATGCAATAAGTGCTAAAGCGTCTGATAGCGATGATAATGTTAGCTCGGCATCCAACGCGTTAAGTGTCACCATTGATACAATAGCACCATCCGTAGTGAGCATTACCACGCCGATTGAGGCTGACAGTATCGTCAACGCTGCAGAAGACAACGATGTGTTGATCGCTGGCTCCGGCGCGGAAGCAGGCAACAGCGTGACCGTGACTATCACAGACAATAACAGCTCTGTCAGTCGTACGGTGACGGCCGACAACTCAGGCAACTGGACGCTGAGCGGCAGCGAGCTGGATGTCAGTGGCCTGAACAATGGCACCCTGACGGTGTCTGCAACCCAAGCAGATATAGCAGGTAATATCTCCACCGCAGCTAGCCAGAGTGTTACCCTAGACAATGCAGCCCCATCAGCAGTGACCATCACCACGCCGATTGAAACCGATGGTATTGTCAATGCGGCAGAAGACAACGACGTACTGATTGCTGGCTCCGGCGCGGAAGTAGGCAACAGCGTGACCGTGACTATCACGGACAATAACAGTTCTGTCAGTCGTACGGTGACGGCCGATAACTCAGGCAACTGGACGTTGAGCGGCAGTGAGCTTGATGTAAGTGCGTTTAACAACGGCACCCTGACTGTGTCTGCAACCCAAGCAGATATAGCAGGTAATACTTCTACCGCAGCCACCCAGAGTATTACTCTGGACAATGCAGACCCATCTGCTGTAATCATCAATACGCCGATTGAAACTGATGGGGTCGTCAATGCGGCAGAAGACAACGACGTACTGATCGCTGGCTTCAGTGCGGAAGCAGGCAATAGCGTGACCGTGACTATCACGGACAATAACAGCTCTGTCAGCCGTACGGTGACGGCCGACAACTCAGGCAGCTGGACGTTGAGCGGCAGTGAGCTTGATGTCAGTGGCCTGAACAACGGCACACTCATAGTTGCTGTGACGCAATCGGATACGGCGGGTAATACCTCCAGAGTGACCACCCAGAGCATTACCTTAGATAACGCCGCACCATCAGCTGTGACCATCACTACACCGATTGAAACCGATGGTATTGTTAATGCAGTGGAAGATAACGATGTGTTGATTGCTGGCTCCGGCGCGGAAGCAGGCAACAGCGTGACCGTGACTATCACGGATAACAACAGCTCTGTCAGTCGTACGGTGACGACCGACAACTCAGGCAACTGGACGTTGAGCGGCAGCGAGCTGGATATCAGTGGCTTGAGCAATGGCACCCTGACTGTGTCTGCAACCCAAGCTGATATAGCAGGTAATATCTCCACCGTAGCCACCCAGAGCGTAACCCTAGATAACGCAGCGCCATCCGCTGTTACCATTTCCACGCCGATTGCAATCGACGGTATCGTCAATGCGGCAGAAGACAATGATGTGCTGATTGCTGGCTCCGGCGCGGAGGCTGGCAATAGTGTGACCGTGACCATCACGGACAATAACAACTCAGTCAGTCGTACGGTGACGGCCGGCAATACCGGGGCTTGGACGACTATTGGCAGTGAGTTTGATGTAAGTGCGTTTAACAACGGCACCCTGACGGTCGCGGCGAGCCAGAGCGATGCGGCGGGCAACACCTCCAGTATAGATAGCACAACAATTACGTTAGATAACGTGAGGCCAACTGTTTCTTTGAGCAGCTCAGACCTTGATTTGATCTCTGGCGAAACGGCGAGTATCACGTTCACCTTAAGTGAGTCCTCAAGTGACTTTACTGAGTCAGATGTCACCGTCACTGGCGGCAGTTTGTCTAACTTTGCGGGCAGCGGTGACAATTACACGGCCACCTTTACGCCGGATAGAGACAGTACAAGTACAGCGACGATTAACGTGGCGGCAGATTTCTTTACCGATGCTGCCGGGAATAGCAACACTGCTGCGTCTCAACTGTCTATAACCGTTGATAGTTTAGTGCCGAGTGTGACTATCTCCAGTGATAAATTGGCGCTGAAAGCGGACGAAACGGCGACCATTACCTTTACCTTAAGTGAAGCGTCGAGCGATTTTACCGAGGCGGATATCACGGTTAGTGGCGGTACTTTGTCTGGTTTTGCTGGCAGTGGTAGCAGCTACACTGCGACCTTTACACCAACGGAAGAGAGTGCGACGAGCGGTACTATTGAAGTTGCCACAGGTACATTTACCGATGCCTCTGGTAACACCAATAGTGCAGCTACACCACTTTCCATCAGCGTCGATACTGTGCTTCCAACCGTTAGTATCACTAGCTCAAGCGCTGCGTTGAAAGCGGGTGAAACGGCAACACTCACGTTTACCTTGAGTGAAGCCGCAACTGATTTTTCCGAAGCCGATGTGACCGTGGCTGGAGGAACTCTTTCTAACTTTGCGGGCAGTAGCGCCAGTTACACGGCTACCTTTACACCTGCAGAAGAAAGCACTGAGGATGCAACTATTGATGTTGCAGCCGAGAAATTTAGCGACGCAGCTGGCAACCTCAATACAGCAGCGACTCAGTTGTTGATCTCAGTGGATACGGGGATCCCGACTGGACATAGCATCAGCATTGATCAGGAGAGCATTAACAAAACCAACGAACAGGCGATGAGCTTTACCTTCGCAGCAGCTGAAGTGAACGCGATGTTCACTTATAGCGTGACCGACGGTACCACGACCATTGACGGCGCTAGTCAAACAATTTCTTCGGAGACCATGCAAGTAACGGGCATTGACGTCACTATTTTGCAAGAGGGGATGTTGACAGTAAGCGTGGTGGTAACCGATGCCGCAGGCAACGCATCTGATGCAGTGACGGATACTGTGACCAAACGCTACGATGTCGCGCCAACGGTAGTTGATGATAGCTTCTCGACTGAGGAAGATACGGCGAAACAATTTAGTCTGTTAGCCAACGATTCCGATGTTAATGATGACATGGTCGCTTCTTCTACAACGATTAAAACGCAACCAATTAAAGGTCAGGTGTCGATCAGCAACGGCGTTGTTACCTATACGCCAAATAATAATGAGACAGGCACAGATAGCTTTACCTATACCGTGAAAGATGCCCTGCTGCAGGAGTCGCAAGAGGCGACAGTGACCGTCACTATCATGGCTATAAATGATGCGCCAGTCGCTAAAGCGCTGACCATCAACACCGACGAAGATACCGCAAGCGCAGCAGTCAGCGCGCGTAGTCAAGCGGAGGATGTTGAAGATGGCATCCCAACGGGTGATTTATCGTTAGTTAGTTTGCCTCAAAAAGGACAAGTAGCCATTGATCAAACTGTAGGCACTTTTGTATATACGCCGAATCCGAATGAAAATGGTAGCGATAGCTTTACTTACACGATCGCAGACAGTGAAGGCGGCGTTTCTCTTGCGGCCACGGTCAGCGTCAATATCGGTTCCGTCAATGACTCACCAGTAGCGGAGGAAGACAGTTTTACTTTTGATGAAGATATCACATCGACACTCGATATTTTAAGTAACGACAGTGATATTGAAGATGGGTCATTCACCCCGAGTAGTATTACCCTGCAAGATCTTGGTCAAGGAGAGGGGGTATACAGTTTTGCCACGGTCAGTGTCAATGTCGATGGGACCTTAAAGATTGTGCCAACAGCGAACGTTAATGGTCAACATAGCTTTACCTACATGCTAACCGATAGTGGTCAAGCAGTCTCAGTGCCTGCAACCGTCACGCTCAATATTACGCCAGTGAATGATGCCCCCGTTGCTGTTGATAACAGTGCACAACTACTAGAGGGAGGCTCCTTCGAGGTCAATGTATTAGGCAATGATAGTGATGCCGATGTTGGAGACAGTTTTGAACTCACTAGTGTCACAGTCGTCGATACGCCAGCACATGGCAGTGTGAACGTGACGGCGTCAGGAGCGATTGTTTACAACCCCAATGAGAACTACTTCGGTGAAGATAGCTTCACCTATACGGTGGCAGACTTAGCAGGTGCTGTATCTAACGCCGCAACAGTGACCATGACAGTAACACCAGTCAACGACGCACCAATGGCGCAAGCACAGTCACAAACGCTTGATGAAGACAATAGTTTGGTGATCACGCTGGTTGGTTCAGATATTGATAACGATGATGACACTCTGCAGTATCTTATCACTGAGCAAGTCAGTCATGGCGTGCTAGAGCAGTTGACCAATAATAGTTGGCGCTATACACCAGAAGCGGACTTCAATGGCTCCGACTTCTTCTTGTTCAAGGTCAACGACGGTGATCTCGACTCGACAGAGGTTCGTGTCGATTTGACGGTTAATGCAGTCAACGATACACCAATCGCGACCGATATCAGTGCTACGGGAGAGGAAGAAATACCGCTGACCATTACTTTAAATGGTAACGATGCAGAAGGCTCATCTTTGAGCTATCAAATTGTAAAATCGCCAGTCAACGGTAATGTTACCGTCACAGGCAATCACGCGGTTTATACGGGTAACAGTAACTTCTTTGGTCAGGACAGTTTCACTTACAGCGTAAGTGACGGAGAACTTACCGCTGGAGTGGCGTTAGTGACCATCACGGTGAATAACGTTAATGACGCGCCAGTGATTACGGGTACCCCATCGGCGCAAGTTGATGAAGATAGTGTGTATCAGTTTGTGCCCGCGGCATTGGACAATGACCCAGCGGATACTCTGACCTACTTGATAGCTAACAAGCCACCTTGGGCTACATTTGACAAGACAACAGGAGCGCTTTCTGGCACGCCAAGTAACCGTTATGTGGGGACTTATCCAGGTATCGTGATTAGCGTATCCGATGGCTCTATTTCTTCCTCATTGTCAGCTTTTTCGATTACTGTGAATAACGTTAACGATGCACCCGTTATCTCTGGTTCACCAGCAACACAAGTGAATGAAGACAGCACCTATCTGTTCACGCCACAAGTGTCAGATGTTGACAGCCAAGCCTTCACCTTCAGTATCGTGAACAAGCCATCTTGGGCTAGCTTTGATGCATCAACAGGCACGCTTAGTGGTACACCAGATAATGGTGATGTTGGCAAATATCAGGGCATTGTTATCTCGGTTTCTGATGGTCTCACGACCACAATGCTCAATAGATTCAGTATTGTGGTTAACAATGTCAATGACGCGCCAGTGATCAGTGGCACTCCTGCTCTTACCGTCAACGAAGGCAGTACGTACCGCTTTGCGCTGCAGGCATCGGATGTTGATAGTAGTAGCTTGAGCTTTTCAATCCGCAATAAACCATCATGGGCAACCTTTGATAGAGCAACTGGGTTGCTAAGTGGTACGCCGGAAAATGAGCATGTTGGCAGCACCAATAATATTGTTATTAGTGTCTCAGACGGTGAGCTAAGCACATCTTTAGCAGCGTTTAGCATCACGGTAATCAACGTTAATGATGAGCCAGTGGCGGTTAATGATACCTATGTCTTTACCGAGAGTAACGATGGTAGCTACTTATTGGATGTACTCAGCAACGACAGCGATGTTGATCTAGATACATTACAACTGGAATGGGTTAAACCTACATCTGGAACGGCAACGATTGTGGGCAGTCAAATCCAATTGGTAACGACCTCAATTGGTACAGTGGCAGTGCAATACAGTGTGAAAGATGGTAACGGTGGAAAGGCCACCGCGAAAGTAATCGTGACAATTAAAAGTGCGAAATTGGACGCACCAACAATAGCCGCACCTTCAGATATCGAAGTGAACGCAACTTCGCTCTTTACTAAAGTTGCATTAGGCTCTGCTGTGGCACGAGATAGTACAGGCAAGCTATTACCTGTTTCATTGGTCGACAGCACGACCTTTTTCCGACCTGGAACTAATACGGTCTATTGGCGCACTCAAGACTCTGATGGAAACGTCGCTGAAGCTAGTCAAACGGTAACAGTGTATCCACTGATAAGTATCTCCAAAGATGCGCAAACCACGGAAGGCACCAATCATAGCGTATCGATACACCTTAACGGTCCTTCGCCGAGCTACCCAGTAATCATACCTTATACGGTTTCAGGAAGCACGGACAGTGATGACCACACGCTCACCTCTGGTGAAGTGGTGATACCTAGTGGTACCGAAGGCAAACTTTCGTTCGAACTACTTAATGATGGACAAAATGAGGGCGTTGAAACCTTAGTGATTGATCTGGACAGCACCCTTAATCTAGGTAGTAAGCGTCGTTACACCTTGACAATCTTTGAAGAGAATGTGGCTCCGAAGGTCACGGTAAGTGTATCTCAGGCGGGGGAGCAGCGGAGCCAAATTGAAAATGGTGTTGAACCGGTCACAATCACGAGCAGTGTTAGTGATGCAAATATGTCCGATATACACAGTTTCAGATGGAGTAGTGATAGCGATGTACTTAACCAAGCGATTGCGGGGCAGATGTACAGCGAAACATTGACTTTCTCTCCGCAATTACTGAGTTCAGCGATTTACAATTTGCAATTGACAGTTACTGACAATGGCACTCCACCATTATCAGTGACACGGAATGTCTATTTAGAAGTGGTACAAACATTGGCGGAGCTCGGGAGTGAAGACAGTGATGGCGACTTAATCCCGGATGATCAAGAAGGTCATAATGATAGTGATGGTGATGGTATCCCTGATTATCTTGATGCAATTTCTGACTGTAACGTAATTCAACAGGTTGTGTCAGAAAAAGATCGCTTCCTCATTGAGGGGCAGCCTGGTGTCTGTTTACGCAAAGGAATAACCATTCTGACTAACACAACAGGAGGAGCTTTATTGTTGGATGAGGAGCTTCCTAAAGATATCAATATGAAGAGCATAGGGGGAATCTTTGATTTTGTAGTAACTAATTTGCCGCTTCCCGGTCAAAGCTATCAATTAGTTATGCCTCAGCGTTTACCTGTTCCAGCAAATGCAGTGTACCGAAAGTATAATGCTGAACAGGGGTGGGTAGACTTTATTGAGGATGCTCAAAACACAGTTTCTTCTAGTGCTGGCGAGGCTGGTTATTGTCCGCCACCAGGGCACAGTTCATGGTCACAGGGTCTGACTGAAGGTGACTGGTGTGTACAACTTACCATTGAAGACGGTGGCCCGAACGATGATGACGGATTGGCTAATGGCAGTGTCGTTGACCCTGGCGTCGTTGCCGCTCGTGTAAGCAATAATACACTCCCTCAAGCGATTGACGACAATGCGTTTGTTAGTCTCAATGGTACGGTGACGATCGATGTATTGAGCAATGATACCGATGCTGATGGTGATGGGCTGAAGGTAAGTCGCGCTTCTGTAGATATTGGTAGTGTTAGTGTGGTTGATAACAAACTAAGCTATGTCACTCAACCACAGTACTACGGGGAGGCTTTGATCACTTATAGCGTAACGGATGGTAATGGTGGAACGGGATCGGCGAAGGTGACGGTAAATGTGGTAAACAGTCAGAATCCGAATGCGGTGGACGATAATATTACCACCGATGATCGTACCCCTGTCACGGTTTATGTCCTTGCTAACGATACCGATCCGGATAACGACACATTGAAGTTGGTTTCAGTCCAAGCGCAGTATGGGCAGGCGGTCATGAATGCAGATCAGAGCGTGACCTATACCCCTACCTCAGGGTTTGAAGGCAATGATGTGTTGACATATATCATTCAGGATAGCCAAGGCCTGCAAGACGCGGGGAAAGTTATAGTGACCGTTAAGTTGGTAAGAGATGTAAAGGTTGAAAATACTTCAGCAGGATCATTGGGTGGCATGGTGTTGATGCTTTTGATTTTGTTAGGAGCCATGCAACGTTATGGAAGAAACAGTGCTCTAGCACTAATTGCTGTGTTTAGTTTTAGTAGTCAAGCGGGCTGGTATGTTGATGTTCAAATGGGGTCAAGCCATGCAGATGAGCGTGATGCTGTTAAAGGTGATAACGTAATCTCTACTGACAACACCGGGTTCTATCGCTCTGTCGGGTTGGGATATACTTTTTCTGATCAATGGTCTGGAACTATTCGTTATATTGATATGGGTGAAGGTAGTGCTACATTGCGTAGTGCTACTACTTCACCAGAAGACTATCACGCCAATGTCGCATCTATAGCCCCACTCCTTGTTAAGGGCATGGGCTTCGACATCGGTTATAAGTTCTGGCAATACAATTCATGGTCCGCAAAACTGAGTTTGGGGGGCTTGTTCTGGGATACCGATATTGAAAGTACGTATCAAGGCAGCAAGATAACGACGGAAGTGGATGGTTTTGATGGATATATTGGTGCAGAAGTTGGCTACAACCTCTCAGATAATTGGGAGATCGGTGTCCAAGGCGCTCGTTATTTTTTACATGAAAATGATGTTGATATAATTGCGCTACAACTTCGTTATTTTTTTGAGCCGTTAGCAGCGTATTAACTTATGGTTTGGTATTTTTCGATAATTTACATCCCAATTGCTCATGAAGCAGTATGGTAAATCACTGGAGATTAATGTCGTGATTGTGATCTTTATTATGTAGGTCAATACTCTATAACAAATCCTTAATTACCTTGAAGTCTTTTCTTCTTTAACATCTAGCGAAAGATAGTGTTTTGATAGAGTGTTAAGCAGAACTTACTGTTCGATATTAGAAAAATAAGGTTCTTTGAATGCTCGATGTGAACTTAAAAGAAGATGATTTACGCAATAGGGTTGCTGGTGGCGCTGAAAGTGTCAGCGTGATACGTCGCTTTACTTGAACCTAGTGCGTCTACAGTCGAAGAAATATAGTGTTGGGGCTGAAGCCAAACCAAGCGGGTTAGAGCGACACAATTCGTAGTGAACTCTTATTTGGTTGAAAAGCGTTCCAAGTTCGCAGTTGCCCCTGACTCTGCTGGTGATAACAAGACGATAAATTGATACCTAAACGATAATTTGATATTGCCTCTTCATAAGTCTATGGTTTTTTTAAGTTTATGACATTTTTGAACGGGTAATTTTATATCTGCTTTAATCCAATACTGATTGAATAATATCAAATGCTGTTTCTATTTTTTGGATAGGGATAATGCCAAACCCAAATAAGAGGGCATTAGAATGATTGTTGATAGAAAAATGCGATGATGGATAAACCGCTACATTTGATGAAGCAAGTTTATTCATCATTTGTGTCGCGCATCCCGATACTTCAGCTGCTATATGCAATCCACCTTGGCTTGGAATACGTTGTAAGCAATCTACGTTGTCAATTAATTGAGTGAGTTTATGGTACCTTTCGCTATAGATTTTATTCATATTGAGTAAATGGTGAGAGAAATGACCGTTACGCATGAATTCGTCAAGTAGGATTTGAGACACTACAGATGTACTTCTTCCCAAGTGCCACAACATATTTGAAATTGGCTCCATTAAAGACTTTGGTGGAATCATATAGCCAATGCGTATGCCGGGAAATAGTATTTTAGAGAAACTGCCTACCATAATGACGCAGTCATTTTTGTCTTGTGACTTGAGAGCTTTCTTACTGGTATTGAGATAGTGATATTCCGAATCATAATCATCTTCGATAATGATTGCGTTATTAACTTCTGCCCATCTCAGCAGTTCTAACTTCCTGTCAGCTGAGTAGCTAAAGCCTAAAGGGAACTGATGGCTAGGCGTTGTATAAATAATTTTGGCATTAGAAGGGATTGATTCAACGACAACACCTTGGTCGTCCATCGGCACGGAGCCTATTTGCGCGCCAAGTAATCGAGCTTGATTTCGAAAAACAGGATATCCTGGATCTTCCGTCGACACGAGATCCCCGGGAGAGAGTAATGTAAGGAGAGTCGTCATTATTGCCTGCTGGCACCCTTGAGTAATGATGATGTCTTCAGGGTCACAGATTACGCCTCTCGAGTGTCTCACATACTCGCAGATAGACTCTCGTAAACAAGCTAACCCTTGCAAATCACCGCCATGTGCAAACTCTGGAGTTAATGCATTGAGCCTACTCAGTCTTGAGTGTCGCCAAATATGCTTTGCTATTCTCTGATGATCAGGAACGCCTAAAGTGAAGTCATAGTCTAGATTCTTTGGTGCGATGATCTCTGGCTTCTTCGCTGCGTTAGTGCCAAACACCCCTAGTTGGTAGTGTTTTATTGGTCTCTTATCTTGATTCACCGTTTGTTCTAGAGCATTACTTACGTACGTGCCAGACCCTGCCTTTTTTACTATCCACCCCTCGAACTGAAGTCGCTCATACACCGAAATGACAGTGTTTCTTGCTATGCCTAACTTTTTCGACAGCATGCGGGTTGACGGTAATCTCTCATTTGATCGTAATCTGCCTTCTAATATCCCTTGGTATATCTCGGAATAAAGCTGTTGGCTGGTGACTTTTCCAGTTTCGAAGTGTAGTGAAAATGGCATCGTTTTCTCTGTAGACGTTGAAAAGTGGTTCTAAAGCGTTGTGAGGATGTGGATCTGTATATACCAAGTATATCTACCTAGTATACCGTTATCGTGATATGGAGAAAGCGTAATGAGTACACTATTTCCCCATTTTGGAAACGGATGTTACTTACATTCGTATCTAACCGGCCTACCTATCAACGGTGATCAGGTTTAGACCTGTTTATATCGCACTAAAAATTTGAAGACACAGTGTTATTCATCGAGGGTTAACGATTGGAGTTCTTCAAGTCAGGATTACTTTTATATAAAAAGTTAAAAGCCTTGGAATAAACTAGAAATTAATTATAAGTTAAAATTAAAAAATTGAGGGTTCAATGAAGTTAAACAATGCCTTGCTGGCCATTTTATCGCTCACTTCTTTCGTCACGTTTGCGAAAACGGAGTTAACGGTTAGCAGTCAATTAAAGAGCGTAGTTGATGATTGCGCTAAAGGATTAATAAACGAATACGACATTCCGGGGTTGGCTGTTGCAGTAACGATTGATGGCAAGCGTTATTTTTACAATTACGGTTTTGCTGACGAAAGTAAGGGGAGTTTAGTCACCAACGACACAATTTTTGAACTCGGTTCTATCAGTAAAACTTTTGCCGCTACTTTGACTGGGTATGCCCAAGAAAAAGGTAAGCTAGACATGGATGACAAGGTCAAAGATTATATTCCAGAATTAGAGAATAGTGCTCTGGGTAATACCAAGCTAGTTCATGTCGCCACCTACACTGCGGGTGGTCTACCATTGCAATTTCCTAGCGAAGTAACGAACGACGCTGAAATGATGCAGTACTACAAAACGTGGAAACCGGAGTACGAAGCCGGTACTAAGAGGAAGTACTCAAACCCTAGTATTGGTCTATTTGGCTACATCGGTGCCTTGAGTATGAAGTCAGACTATACGGAAATGATGGAAACCGTCATCCTGCCTGAGCTCGGTATGACCAATACCTTTGTCGATGTACCAAAGGATAAGCTTAATAACTATGCTTTTGGTTATAGTTCTGAGGGAAACCCCGTTAGAGTTAATCCAGGTATTCTTGATGCGCAAGCCTATGGTATTAAATCAACGAGCTCAGATATGCTTCAATATATCGAAGCAAATATGGGGCAAGCGCAACTGAATAATGATATGGAGAATGCGCTAGAGCAAACTCACATTAAGTATTTTAATACCGATACATTTACGCAAGCAGTAGGGTGGGAAGGTTATGATTACCCCGTTTCACTTTCACAATTATTGAAGGGTAACTCCAGCGACGTAATTCTCAACGCTAAACCGGTGCAAGCAAGTGAACCCGGTACTCTCGGTCGTGATGTTTGGTATAACAAAACGGGCTCAACAGGTGGGTTTGGGGCATATGTCGCGTATGTACCTTCTAAAAAAATAGGCATAGTGATTCTAGCGAATAAAAACTACCCTAATGCAGAAAGAGTAGAGGCTGCTCACCATATTATTAGCTCAGTGGTGAAGTAAATTTTAGTAGTAATAGGAACTATGTAATTATTAGAGCTTATTTAGATACATACTATCTGCAGTGTTTTATTCGATAGTATTTATAGGAGTATTCATGAAAACTAAGCATTGGTCTAAAGTGACTTTGCTACATGAAGTTGTTACGAACCCAAATATAACGATTAAAGGTAAACATAGTTATTACAGTGATTGTTGGGACGCCGGTTTTGAGGAGTCCGTTGTAAGATATCTACAAGGTGATGAGTTCAGCCGAGATTGGGAACCAAAATGGAAGATTGATAAGTTACATATAGGTGACTTTGTCTGTATTGCAGCGGAAGTTGTGATTGTTATGGGGGGAAACAGTACACATAGAGCAGATTGGTTCTCCTTGTACCCATTTATGGACTTTATTGAAGAAGCGTACGTCGGGAAAGGAGATACTCATATTGGCGATGGCGCCTGGCTCGGTATGCGATCCATGATAATGCCGGGTGTGACTATCGGAGAAGGAGCAATCGTTGCGGCAAACAGTGTGGTGACGAAAGATGTTGAGCCTTACAGCATGGTTGCGGGTTCACCAGCTAAGCATGTCAAATATCGCTTTTCTCGAGAGACGATAGACGAACTGCTTGCTCTTAGGATATATGATTGGCCTGATAAGAAAATCGACAGCCTGAAGAGATTTTTATGTTCAGACGATTTAGAAGGGCTGAGAAAGGCAAGCGCTGAATATGATAGAAACTACTCATAATCGTGACAATGTCACTGTTTAAAAAGTCAGAAAGAGGTCATGAGTTGGGCCTCTTTGTATTAAATATCTAGCCAATACAATGAGTAATCATTTTATTCTTTTATTGATTTTTTACGTGAACATGATGGGGCGCGTATCATTTGCGTTCAAGAACAAGAGGACAACGTATTTGGTAAAGGGGAAACCGATGGAATATCGGGAAATTATAATTATTAAGAGCCGCATGTAGCGGCTCTTTTTGATCCTGAAATTGGTTAGTGGCGACAGACTACGAAGCGCTCAGAGGGTTACGAGGACTCGCTTCAGATAAATGAAGAAAGAGCGAATCGAAGTGGATGTTGTTACCTATTTGACTGCTCATACCGTTGCCATTCCGCTGTTAACTCTGCTTTTTCTTTTCTCGCTGCAATCAGCATTTCTATATTTACGTCAGTGTTTGGGTGCCTTTGAATGTATTGCTCGTAATCAACAGGAACACCATTGATGTGCAGTTCAAGATGTAAATGCGGCCCTGTTGTTCTTCCTGTGTTACCCGTTTTCCCTATCACTTGTCCTCGGCTGATCTTCTCACCAACATGGACGTTGCGCTGAGATAAGTGTAGGTAGCGTGATACAGAGCCATTTGTGTGGCGGATATTAATATAGTTGCCCGCAAAACGGTTGTAGCGGGACTTTAAAACGATGCCATCAGCAATACTACGAATCGGTGTACCTACAGGTGTGGCATAATCAGTGCCTAAGTGCGGAGTCGTTATATTGGTCACTGGATGTGTTCGCTTTAAGTCATAGTCAGAGCTCACTCTGTAGTTTTTATCAAAGGGTGAAGAAAACATGAACTGATTATTTATCGACACACCATGCTCATCAAATACGTTACCGTGACCATCATTGATAATAAATAAATCAGTTTTACTGCCTAAATAGTAAAAAGAACTAATGTAAGTTTCATTTTTACTATTTAATTTAGTTCTTAAGATAAAGTTATCACCTCTTTTAATAGAGTCAATAATATTAAACTTGCTTTTGATAAGTGCTAATAGCAAGTTGATCTCTTTTTGACTCACTCCTGATTTTAATAATGAAGCGACAAAAGAGTATTCAACAACACCGATAGTGATTTTTTGCCTACGAGTCTTCTTTTTAATTGGTGGCTGCACATTCTCACTTGCGAATTCTAAAGGCTTGATGGTAGGTAGCCTATCCACAGGAGTGAGGAAGTAGTGAGAAAGCGATACGCTAATCAATATGATTAACGCAGTAGTGATAAGGGCTACGGTAGGAGCTTGCACACTCCTTTTTATTATTAAAATAGTCATTAGTTTTGTTGGTTTATCAATACTGACAGTTGTGCGTAGAGTATAATATTTTAAATAAAAACTAGCATTAAAGCATGAGTGATTCCTCTGTTTTAACTAAGTTAATGATTATAGGATGTAAAAATAATTTTAATAATTCAGTCAAAGTGACGGTTGGCTTGGTGTTTATGCCTATTTTGTTGGTGTTAATGTCACGTTGAGAAAATATTTTTCAATAATATAATCTCGGGAAAATATATTTTGCCAAATTACTATGTTCGCTAAAAATACGCTGAAATTAACATTAGGTCTTACGCTTACATCTCTTTTATTGAGTGCATGTGGTGGTGGTGATGGAGGAGACAACACACCTCCAGCTAGAAGCAAAGGAAGCATTTCCGGTATGGTGTTTGACGCCCCAGTCAATGGCGCCAAGATTGAGGTTTTCGAGTTCAAAAATGGAAACTTAGGTCGGAAGTTGGCTAACACGACGTCTGATGCCTTCGGAAACTATCTGCTAGAGTTTGAATCGTCGTCAATGCCTCTTTTTGTTGTTGCAAAAGAGGGGAGTTATACCGATCCGTTTACAAATGAAACGGTATCTGTGAGTAATGCGAAGACACTTAAATTTGAAGGTGTTGTGAACTTTAAAGAGGGGAGTGAGCAAAAGTTAATGCTTACTCCGCTGTCGAACTTGGCAGCAGGCTTGGCAAAGTACAAAATTTCTCAGGGGGCCACAGATGAAAGTGCCTTTTCAACCGCTTTGGATAGTATCAATAGCATGTATGGGTTTGACGTAAATGAGACCAAACCTATTGATATTACCAAAGGTGGGCAAAGCAGCTTTGCTAGTGTAGGGCATCAATACGGTGCTTTATTAACAGCATACTCGTCTTACTCTTACGATCTTATAAAAAAATACGGCAACAGCGATAACGTCTACACTTCGATGCACTTCGCTGACATCCAATATCGGGATGTTATTGCAGATGGTGTTCTTGATGGTCTTGAAGTGAGCAAGACTTCAGGAGCAGTGACTCCCCTTAGCTTTGGACAGAAAAAGATAAACAGCGACGTTTACACACGTGACTTATCTCAGCACGTTTTGATCGTGGTAAACGACCCAAGTATCAATATTTCAGGTACTGATGCTGCCGACTATGTCGACTTTAGTAAGAAGCTTAATGACTTAGGTACATATGGCAGTACAGATGGCGTCATTCCACCGCGAGATGGGACGGAGATTGATACCACAGCGCCTATCGTGACACGCATTGACCGTGATGTACTGGCAGGCACCGATAAAGTTGACCTAAAAATTGTTGATGATATCGGTGTAGAAGACGTATCCGCCTTTATTCAGTATCAGATTAATGGCTCTTGGTCTGGTGAATTTCAATGTAACGACATACAAGATTTTGGAAGCACATTCTGTTCGGTTGAATTTGATGATTTTGAAGTTGGCCTTCGAGAGACCAACGTTAAAGTTAACATTAATACCAAAGAGATCGATAGTGTAGATATGAACCCTGCCACAGGGCTCTCAAACGTAACAGCAGCACGGTTAGTCTTATATACAGCGGATGTACTGGGTAATGAGTTAATTCCAGGCAGCCATTCGGGTCTTCATATCAACTTTGAATGGGATAACGATGCGCCTGTTATCGATATTACATCGGCGAGTGCAATTAATAACCAACTTAAAGAATACGTTCTGAAAGGGGTTGTAAAAGAAAGCTCGCAAGAGATTAGTTCGGTCAGTATTTCATTTAAAGATGGCTTACATGAGGGCGTCACATGTTCTCCTGTCACTGTAGAGTCTGGAAATGCTTGTGAGTTTAGTAAGGCTTACCCAACTGATGAATTCCTATCTACGACGGTCTTTGAGGTTCGAGCGAAGGATAGCAAAGGCAATACGGGCTCTGCGCAGCATGCAGTAAGTCGTGACGATCAAGCGCCAGCACAGACGATAACCTATCCTGAAGGTACCTCAATGACGTACGTAAATGTGGGTTTAGATGGTGAACGAACCACTTACGATGGTATCTACTCTCAAGATACGTACACCCCAGACAATGTTCAAGCAAGCCGCGATTTCCTGAAGATTGATTATGCGTACGCAAGTTTAGGGATTCAGAACTCATTAAAAGGGATAGATTTTAGTAACTTCAACGCTAATTTATTGAAAGAGAATAAAATCCCTTATGTTCGTGTGAAAGTTTCAGACGTAAACACCGATACGGTTTTAGGCTCCAACGCTAATAAGCTTAAGCTCGTCGTCAAGTACTACGTAAGCCAAAACAACGATAACAACTACTCACTTCAGCAAGTTATTGACACAACCGCATCCGATGACGATTACATCGCAAAAATTCCGCACGAAACGCTGTTAGATAGCAATGGGCGAGTAGAGGATGTCATCTATTACATTCCTTTTGTAAGAGATATTTTGGGTGACAGCTTTAAATCGGTATCAGAAAACAGTAGTCAAAAGTTAGTCATTCAAACCATCGATGAGTCTGATAACGAAAGCACTCCAAGAGAAGTATATTTTAGAAGTAGCTTTGACCTACCAACCATAAAAGTGGTGACACCATTTATTGGTGCGCGAGCTCAACTTGAAGGGTTGAGCCCAAGTGGTGAATTCACTTCACTTGCAAGTTGTACCACTATCCAGCAACTGGAAAGTGACCAGTCCATGGCTCTTGACGTAGCGAGTTGTGAAACCACAACTGACGTAGTGAATTATGATTTCATGCGTGTTCGTTTAATTGGTCTCGAAGGCAGTGAGCCATACTATTACCAATGGAAAAGAGATCCAGGGACCAAGAAAGTAACGGTTGACTTAAACAAGGCCAATATTGGTGTGTATTTTAAGCTCAAAGGTTCTCAAACTTACTATATTACTGAACTATCGACATATCAGACTGGTTTGTTTGATTTCCAGTGGGATCAAGTGACAGCGGGAGAGAAAACTTCAGAACGTGCGATTCAAATTCTTGATGAGGTGCGCTACGCGTTATCAGGTACGAATAACAACTCATTCTTTGGGTTTGACCCAACGGTTGTGTCTTATGCAACCAATGAAATGTTTACGACTAAAGCGATTCCAGACAAGCCATCAAATGACTATCTACACCGATTCCTTGTTGAAGCAATTGATAGTATTGCCGAGAGAATGCCAAGAAATAACTCATTAGATTTTGCATCTGCTATTTACGATGATTTTAGCTACGATGGAAAAGCAAATGGTGTAGGGGCAGGAGGAAGTCAAGTTACGCTCGATTCTTACACGTTTGGCGCTGAAACTTACCGAAAAGACCTGGCGCAATCGTATTATGAAATCATGGCGAGCAAATACGGTATTGAGACCAATATCGCGCAGCTCTATGCTGATGATATTTCGATGGCTAATCCTGACTTAAATGGTAAGAACATTTTTGATACAGAGGGTAGCAGTATCGATACCTTGCCTCCGCAGCCAAAATTAACCATTGAAAGCGGTAGAGAGACGATGGTTGGTAATAGGCTTTATATCGCTGGCGAGGTTGTTTCTAAAATTGTCCTAGACGATCCTTCTGGTATTGTAGGAACCGACGCTCACGGCCCGAAGTTTAGCACGATGTGGTATCAAGCCAATGAGCCAAATATTGAAATACCACTGGACATCAACATCGTAGAAAACTCAGACAGCAGCAATGCTTATCGAAAAGAGTACTTCTTCACCCTTAACTCCCAGTCTAGTGAACTAAAAGATATTATAGAGTTTGCCGTGGAGACCAGTGCTATGGACCCACATGGCAATGCGTATGGTTACAATGGTAAATCTCCGTTTATAGAATCGGTGTTTATTGATAACGACTTCCCTAAGGCCAGTTACCTTCCACCCAATGATGTCGATGGTAAACCTGTAGAAAACGGTATTTATTTAAATGCGAACAATACTCATGAATTAACCTTCAAGGTTGAGGATATTGTTGGTGATAAGCTTGCCTCGAGGGGCCTTGTTTTCTACCAGCAAACCGGTGAAAAAGTAACATACACACCAGAAAACTTTGCAAGTAACTCGAAAGACGCGTTTAAAGTCAAACTATGTACGGGCGAGATATGTTCAAATCAAGGCTCTACGATTTATCCTGGTGATGGAGATTGGTTAGTTGTTGCAGCAGCAGAGGACAACTTAGGTAACTCCGTTTCAGAGTTAACTAGCACCGCTCCGAGATTCAATATTCGTATCGACTCTGAAGCCCCTATTGTAAAAAGTGAGCAGGTTCAAAGCCGTTTAGGTGGTAATAACCAATGGACACCTGTCATTGATTGGGGGACGTTAAGCTCTGGCAATAACGTAAAAATAGATTTGCGCCGCGGATCTGGTCAGGCTCTGACATTAGAAAGCTGTGACCCTCTAACAGAGGCGTGTGACGTACCATACCTAGTTGGTGAACAGCCTGACGTCAAAGTCCAACTGGTTTCAAAAGCATTTGATTACGATGAATGGAATGAATTTTACGTCACTGCGACGGACAACGCTTACCCTGCCAATGTTAGTACAACAGGGAAATTTACCTTCCAAGTCGATAACAAAGGCCCTGAAATCATCCTAAATACGCCTTGGGTTGAAGACACATTGTCCAAAGAGAACTATGTTATAGGGCGTGAGTTCAACGTGCGATTTAAATCCGTAATAGACGATTCAGACCTTGAGCAAGTCTCGCTGTATCAAAGTGGTAAAGATTCGCCAATTAAGACAATTGTGCCAACGGATTCATCTAAAGAGTTTGTCATGTCTCTTATCAAGAGTGACACAGATAAAATAGACATTTCTGAAGATGAAAAAACAACGTCATTGTATGTAAAAGCAACCGATATTTATGGTTTTGAGTCTAGTTCTAACGCGCACAAGGTTATTCTTGATCGTGATGGACCAACATTAGGATTAAGTGGTTTCAATGCGAATGACTACTACTTAGGTAACTATGTCTTTGACCTAACGGCGCTAGACCTAAATGCAAACGGTGATGTTTCAATTAATGGCGTAAATAGAGAAAGCCTAGAGTATTGGACGTTTAGCGATCTGGAACCATTACCTGGCTCTCCTGGCACAAAAATCAATGAGGATCTCAAAGTGAGTCTTGGTGATTTAGGTTCGGGTACACACAAGATTCGTTTAAAAGGGTCTGATGTTCGTGGCAACACAACCTTAACCAGTGATGAGCAAGATTTTACCGTCAAAGTGTACAACTCAATCCCGCAGGTGACGCTGGCGATGAGTTACACGGATGGAACGCCAATTACAAACAACACCATCTATCAAGATGGGAATATCGTACTTACGCTTGATATTGTTGATGATAGTGGCGTTGATCGAATTGACTCAACGTATAGATTCTCTGGAGAGCAAAACGGGACTAACTTTACGTTCTCAGAAACTGCAGATGGCACTTGGACGGCAACGTTGCTTTCTACACAAATTGCCAAAGATGGTAATTATGAACTTGATATCAAGGTTTATAACAAAGTTCGTTACCTTGATGAAAAAGACCGAAAGGTTGGAAAAGTAAACCAAACCTTTAGCGTACAGCGTGAAGGCGTGGTTCTAACAGTTGAAAGCCCGCTGGACTTCCAAAATTACTTATCTGATGGTGTTCTTGATGTCACCTTTACTACATTGAGTGCGGTCAAAGCCAAAACGTTAGAGTGTTGGGTTCGTGAAGAATACAACTCTCTAGATGCGCCACCAACTAATGAGCAACCAACTTCTGGTGTTATCAACGTATCGCAAGAACCTTACAGTTGTAGTGTCAATGTTGGGCAAAACATGACCAAAGCACCTGTTACTTTGATCACTAAAACCTTGGGTACAAATGGGCGTGAAACGATCAACAAGTTCAATTTCTCGATGGTGGATATTGATGCACCGACAGTCGTGGATGGTAACTCATACAGTTTTAAAGGAAGTGATGTTTGGTTTGATGAAGCTTTGAAGAAGAAGATGCTCACATTTGAGCTCTCTTTTAATGATGCTTTATCAGGCGTGAATACCGAAAGTTCAGATGAATATCCAAAGTTGGTTCGTAATCTTGGCAACAAAGCTTATACACCAACGACTTGTGCCAAAGGTGTTGGAAATATCAAGTGTACGTATTCTGAATCCTATGCCGATATTATTGATGGCCTGAGTACAACTCAAGAATACAAAATCAAGAACTTATCTGATTTAGCAGGAAACTTGACGCCAGAGCACGATCTACTGCTTGAATTACCTAAAGGTTCGGTAGTCGTCGAAATTACTGATCCGGTTGGAAACACAACCATTAATGGTCAGCAGCTTGTCGCCAAATTCAGAATTAAGCTGTATGAAAACTCTAGACTAGACAATGTGATGGCCAGATTTGGAACGGAATCCTACAACTATAAAGATAACCCGGAGAAGTTTGCACAATTAGAGGTGTGTGCAGATGCCCCAACCTACAAGTGTTCAACATTTACGAGTGAACTTCCTAGCGATGCGGATGGAAAAACGATCAGGACAACGATTATCGCAACGGATGTGTGGTCGAGAGTCGGTGAAGCGACCGTTGATATTAAAGTTGACAATACATCTCCAAGTGTTGGCGATGAGATTATCGTAACTGAATCGCCAACAAATCCAGATAACGTTCGTTTTCGTTTCGACATAACGGACACTGGTAGCAGCCTGGCAAAAGTAAACTATTCGGTTTTAAACCCAAGCTATCAAGAAGAAAGAGTAGAGGATGGGAACGGTTCATCTACGTACTTTGAACTATCAAAATCTCAGTTAGAGGGGCGTGGTTCAATCACGGTTGATATCAAAGCGACAGATAGCGTCGGACTGTATTCTGATATCAGAAAAGTCATTGATATTAGTGTTCCTAAAGTCACGATTGATTTCGATGGAATTACGAGTTTGCAGGGTGGGAAACTGTTTTTAACCAAGGCGAGCCAGCCATTCACGGTATCTACGGTGGAAGGAGAAAGAGTGAAAGCTTCACAGTATTCTGTGGAGCTTATTCCAAGCCTCGGTGATTCCTTGCGTTACTCAGGTGATGTTATCTCATCTAGTGGTAATGGAATGATGAACTTTGCCGTCGATAACCAAGGGTCATATACCCTTAAAGTGACAGTGACGGACTCAGTTGGAAGAGAGAATACAAGCTTTGAATTACTAGGCAAAAGTTATGATGGAAAGGTTATAGAATCTATTGTTGATTATGACGCTCCAAGTATTTCGGGCTTAAGTGCTAATCAAACCTCTAAGGTGCCGACAAACGATAAGTATCAACTAGAAATTAGTGCATACATTACAGATAAAAATTTAAATCTCGTCACGTCAAAAGCGGTGAGTGGTGGCAGCACTGTGGCTCCTCAAGCGATTACTGAGCCAACAACCGAAGCGGGGCCTTATGTCATAAGCTACTTGTTACCGAAAGGCGATCATACGATCACGGTAGCAGCAACAGACAAAGTGGATAATAAGAACGAGAGTTCTATTGACGCACATGTGGAAGCTGCAACCGTTCCCGGGCTAAGTATATCTACTGCTTCAAGCGCCCCTCTTTTTGGAGGTGAAGAGATTACACTTACGTTTAACTTTACAGAAAAAGTTACTAACTTTGATATCTCAGATGTCCACCTTGTCGCTAGTGATAACGGTGCAACAGGAACGTTAAAGCAAGATACGTGGTCCACTTCAGACAACGTTACGTGGACGGTTAATTACATCAGTCCAGAAAAGCAAGATAAAAACATAACAATACAGGTAGAGGATGATAGCTACCAAAGTATCAACACCATTCCTGGAAAAGGAAGCAGTTTAAGTATCGCGGTTGAAGGAATCTTACCAAAACTAACCAATGTGACATTTAACCCCGAGCATCAGAGTGTGGGTCAAAGCGTGAATGTATCGCTTGAGTTTGATAAAGAGCTCCAAGAGGCGACCGCTACGCTTGGCGGCAATCGCATTAGTTCTCTGTCAGCAACGGCAGATAAAAAGGTCTGGGTTGGTGATGTACAAGTTCCGAGCACCGCGCTGTTAAGTGTCGACTTGGTTGTTAGTCAATTTAAAGATTTGACTGGCAACATAGGTGAGGATAACACCGCTCACGAATTACCGATCACGCCAACCTTAGCCATCACGCCAGTGGGCAATGTGGATGAAACGCATGCCGCCACGCTACAATTCGAAGGCACGTCGACACGTTTTGACGGTCAGTCCCTGCGTCTTGAAGTAAAAGCCCAAGGCAGCGCGACGGTATTGAAAAGCAGCAGTGCGACGGTACAAGCCGGTGGCAATTGGACCAGTGACGCGATTGATATGAGTCACCAAACCAACGGCACTTATACCGTGATTGTGACAGGGACGAACTCAGCCGGCATTGAAGTGAGTGAAAGCCAGAGCTTTACACTGGCGCAGTCTTTGCCAACGCTGACTAACGTGACGTTTACGCCTGAGCACCAAGCCATCGGCCAAAGCGTGACGGTAACGCTAGAATTCGATAAAGATCTGCAGTCCGCCGCGGCGGAGTTAGGTGGCACGACGATCACCTCGTTAGTGGCAACCGCGGACCCAAGTGTTTGGACTGGTGATGTGGTGGTACCAAGCACGTCAGAGCTCAATGTGGCGTTACTAGTTCGTGACTACCAAGACTTATCAGGGAATACCGGTAGCCAGAACACGGCTTACTCCATGCC